>VGXW01000228.1 GCA_016873195.1 Planctomycetota bacterium
CCCCGTCTACTACTCCGACACCTGGCAGTGGAACGGCGCCCAGTGGCAGCAACTCGCCCCGGCCGCGGCGCCGGCCGGGCGCGTGGACCACGGCATCGTCTTCGACCGCGGCCGCGGCGCGCCGGTCCTGTTCGGCGGCTGGATCGGCGGCAGCGGTTTCACCAGCGAGACCTGGGCGTTCACGGCCGGCAACTGGGTGCTGCAGGCCACCGCGCACGCGCCGAGCCCGCGCTCCGAGCACATGATGGCCTACGACCGCGCGCGCGACTGCGTCGTGGTGTTCGGCGGCGAGGATGCCACCGGCCGGGTCGCCGACACGTGGGAGCTGACCGGCGACTGGACGCAGCGCACGCCGGTTCGCTCGCCCGAGCCGCGCGAAGAGGGCGTGATGGTCTTCGACGAACAGGCCGGCGAGATCGTGCTGGCGGTCGGGTGGGACCTCGGACACTTCACCGACACCTGGCACTTCGCCGCGCGGCCCGCGGCGACGGCGGTCGCCTACGGCGCTGGCTGCCAGGGCAGTGCGCCGGCCCAGCCGGTGCTGGCGGCCACGCGGCCGTGGCTCGGCGGCAGCGTGACGGTCACCGTCTCGGCGCTGCCGAACGGCGCGCCGGTCATCCTGGCGTTCGGCGTCGGCCGCGCGAACCTGCCGCTCGGGGCCTACGGCATGCCGGGCTGCACGGCGCTGCTGCAGCCGGTGGCCACCCTGTTCCTGCCCAATCCGGGGACGGTCGCGACGACGTCCTTCGCACTGCCGGCGCAGCCGTCCTTCGCGGGCATCCAGTACCAGATGCAGGCCTACGCCGCTGCACCCGGCGCCAATCCGGTCGGCGTGATCGACACGAACGGAGTCGAGTTGACCACCGCGCTGCCGTAGCGGGCCGCGCGGCGATCCTGCGGATCCGTCGGCGCGGCGGTGCGGAACGGCGGCGGTTGACCCTGGCGGGGTCGCCGGGGAAAAGGGACGCGACCGCGTGCCCTCCCTCGTCGCAACTCCGTCCCAGCGCCCTGTCCCACGACGGCGGTGGCTGTTCCGCGCGATCCTCTGCGGTGGCTCGCTGCTGCTGGCGCTCGGCACTGGCGAGGTCACGCTGCGCGTCGCGGGCCGCTACCGCCTCGACTCGCTGCGACTCGAACCCGCCTGGGCCACCGGCGACGCGGTGGCCGCCGAGCTGGCGGGCAACGAGGAATCCGTGCGGCACGTCAGGGCGGCGGCGCAGGGTCTCGCGCCGGGGCTCGCCGACGGATGGCTGGCGGAATCGCCGCCGCCGCTGCCGAAGCACGCGGTCGACCCGCACCTGCTCGCCTCCTGGGGCGGGCCGCAGCAGCTGATGTTCCTCTGCGAGGTCAACGAGGTCCTGCTGCGCTCGCTGTGGCGGCCGGGCAGCGGCCTCGTGCACGCCGTCGGCCCCGACCACCCGCGCGAGTTCCGCGTGTTCACGCCGCCGGACGGACAGCCGCACCCGCTCTACCGCTATCCGCCGTCGGTGACGATGCCCGACGGGCTGACGACGAACGCGTTCGGCTTCCGCGGGCCGGAGATCGCGCTCGACAAGCCGGCGCGGACCGTGCGCGTCGCGTGCGTGGGCGCGTCGACGACGGTCGACGCGCACCACTTCGCCTGGAGCTACCCGGAGCTGCTGCAGCACTGGCTCGGCCGCTGGGCCGGGCGCGCGGGCTTCGACGTGCGCTTCGAGGTCATCAACGCCGGGCGCGAGGCGATCCGGTCGGACGACATCCGCGCGGTCGTCTCGTACGAGGTGCTGCCGCTGGCCGTGGACTACGTCGTCTACTACGAGGGCGCGAACCAGTTCGGCGTCGCCGACCTGCTGCGGCACGTGCGCGTCGACGGGCCGTTCACGCCGGGCCAGCCGCCGCCCGGCGTCGTGCTCGATCTCGCGGGCCAGGAACCGCGGTCCGGGCGCTGGATCGACGCGCTGTGCACGTGGTCGGCCACCGCCGAACGCCTGCGCTCGCTGTTCGAGTCGCGGGCGCCGCAGCCCGAGCCCAGAAAGCCGCCGCAGCGGCTGGCGTTGCCGCCCGGGCTCGACGAACGGCTGCCCGACCTCGCGCGCGCCGCGGAGGTCCTGCAGCTCGGCGCCGTGCTCGCCGACCTCGACGCGATCCACGCGGCGACGCGCGCGGCGAACGCGCGGCTCCTGCTGTGCTCGTTCTGCTGGATGGCCAGGGACGGACTGCAGCTCGACCTGCAGGCCGGGCGGTCCGTGTTCTGGCACCTGAACGGCGCCTACTGGCCGGTGACCTACGCGCACGTGCGCCGCCTCGCCGACCTGCAGAACCGCTGCTACGCCGCCTGGGCGAAGGACCGCGGCGTGCCGTTCCTCGACGTGGCCGCGGGCATGCCGCTGGATCCGCGGCTCTACACGGACGGCGTGCACGCGACCGAACTCGGCTCGCGGCTGCGCGCGTGGCTCACGTTCGCGGCGCTCGTGCCGCACCTCGAGGCCGACCTGCGCAGCGGGGTCGTGCCCGTGCCCGACGCACGGCCCGATCCGCGGCACCCGTACCTGCTGCCGGCGCGCCGCCTCGACGCCGCGGAGCTCGACCGGCGCTGACGCGGCCACGCCGGCCGCCCGGCCGCGTTCGGCGGGACGGCACCGCCCTACTGCCGCCGCGGCGGCACGCGCAGCTGGTCGCCGCTCTCCTCGACCACGCGTGCGAGCCAGTCCGCCGGGTACCCCGGGGCCTTGGCCTCACCGTCGGGCTGTTTGACGTAACCGTCGACGTGCCGGGTCAGGATGCGCATGGCGAGGTCCTTCCAGTCGGCGACCAGCCGCTCCCCGGTGGCGACCGTGAGGTCGGTCAGGTAGCGGCGCAGGGCCGCGGGGTCGTCGGCCAGCCCCTTCGCGGTGGCGTCGATCGCGGCCTGCCGCGCCAGGTAGTGGTCCTCGTGCGCGCGCTGTGCCTCCAGCACCTCGGGGAAGATGCGCGACCAGCGGTCGTAGGTGAGATTGGACACCAGGTTGAAGGCCCACCACGCCGAGTCCCACGCGAAACGCTGGTAGTCGCCGTGCCGATAGGGCTCGGGCAGGGTGCTGGTGCCGCAGTAGAGCGGCAGGAACACCGACGTGTAGGCGTCGTCCGGCGTGAACCAGTAGATGCCGCCGACGGCGTCGGGCAGCCAGCCGCGGCACTGCGCGAGCATCACGAAGCCGGCCTGCTGCGAGCTGATCGGGCGCTCCCAGCAGTAGGTGTGCTCGCCGTGCTTCCACGTCACGCCGCGGAACCGGTAGGGGCTGCCGAACGGACCGGCGGCGACGCCCCTGGTCATGTCGTACGGGGTGCCCTGGTAGTGGTCGCGCATCAGGGCCATCACGTCGCGGACCGACAGCTTCCGGTCGGGCTTCACGAACAGCGGGTAGTCCTCGGCGCCCTCGGCGCCGCGGTGCCATTCGTCGGGGAAGTGCTGACTCGGCGCGGCGCGGCGGTAGATGCTCCACACGCGCGTGGCGCAGACGCGGCGGCCGACGACGTCGAGGTCGGGGTGGTAGACGTCGCGCCAGCGGAACTCGCCGTCGCGCGCCGGGTCGTACCAGCCCTTCGCCGCGGCGAAGTCGACGACGTCGGGCGAGCACCGCCAGTTCTCGGGGTCGTTGCGCGGGAAGGCCAGGATCCGGCTCTGGTTGGCGCTGACGGTCAGGTGGCCCTCGGGCACGCGCGCCGCGACCCACAGCACGCCCTTCTGGCCGGGCCCGCGGCCGAGCAGTTCCATGACCCAGACCTCGTTCGGGTCGGCGATCGCGAAGGTCTCGCCGCTGCTGCGGTAGCCGTGCGCCGCCGCCAGCGCGTCGATCGCGTCGATCGCCTCGCGCGCGGTCGCCGCGCGCTGCAGGGCCAGCAGGATCAAGGCGTCGTAGTCGAGCAGGCCGTCGGGGTTCTGCAGTTCGCGGCGGCCGCCGGTGGTGGTCTCGCCGATCGCGACCTGGCGCTCGTTGATCAGTCCGACGACGCCCCAGGTCTTGCGCGCCTGCGCGATCCTGCCGCGGACCCGCGCGTCTTCCCAGCCGGTGACGTCGACCGTCGCCCCCGGCTCGTGCTCGCCGCCCGGCACCAGCAGGAGCCGCGGCAGGAACGGCGCGTCGGCCGAGTAGGTGATCATCGTCGAGCCGTCGGTGGTCGCGCTGCGGCTCACCATGATGCTCGTGCAGGCATCCCATTCGCCGTACTTGCCCGGGTCCTGCGCGGGCAGCGCGGCGTACAGGAGCGAGCCGAGGGCGAGGGCGATGGGCTTCTGCATGGAATCTCCGTTGCGTTGCGGGCTGGCGGTGGCGCGGGAGCATAGCCGCACCCGGTGGCGGTGCGGCGGCCGTCGGCGGAACCTCACCAGAACACGGCGTAGAGCACGAGCGTGGCGATCACGACCACCGCGCCGAAGACCGCAGCCCCGCGCGACGGCTCCAGCGCGATGGCCTTGGTGACCGGCATCTGCACCGGCTGCGCCAGCGGCCGCAGGAAGGTCACCGCGCCGAGCGTGGCGACGACGATCGCAAAGCAGATCGCCATGCGGTCGAGGAAGGCGACCTCGGGCGCCTTCGCCTTCAGTGCGCCGTAGAGCACCGCGTTCAGCAGGATGCCGAGCCAGCCGCACCAGCGCGGCGCCTTCGGCACGAGGAAGCCGAACAGGAACACCGCCAGCACGCCGGGGCTGATGAAACCCTGGAACTCCTGGATGAACGTGAAGATGCCGCCGAACTCCGGCCGGCCCAGGTTGGGCGCGATCAGGCAGGCGATCAGCACGAACAACACGACGAAGCCGCGGCCGGCGCTGACCAGCTCGAACTGCGAGGCGGAGCGGCGCAGCTTGCTGTAGATGTCCATCGTGGCGATGGTCGAGGCCGAGTTCAGCATCGCCGCCAGCGAACTGACCACCGCGCCGAAGATCGCCGCCAGCACGAACCAGGCGATGCCGGGCCGCAGCAGGTTGCGCAGCAGGGTCGGGAACGCGGCGTCGTAGTCGTAGCCGGACAGCCGCGTCGCGACCGGCAGCTTCGCCGTGGCCCCGGCCTCGAGCACCGCTGCATTCGCCGCCAGCAGCCCGGCGGCGTCCGCAGGCGCCGGCGAGGCCGGCAGTCCGACCACCTTCAGGTTGTGCGCCAGCACACGCGCCGCCAGGGCCGGCTCGAAGGCGGCGAACTCGGCCGCGAACGGGAAGCACTTCGTCGGCGCCTGCGCGAACTCGGCCAGGATCGGCTGGTTCTTGAGCCGCGCCTGCGACTGCAGGTCGCCGGCGAACAGGTTGAAGGCCAGGATGCCCGGGATCACCACCACGAACGGGACCAGCAGCTTCAGCGCCGCGGCGAACACGACGCCCTTCTGGCCCTCCGCGAGCGAGCGCGAGCCGAGCGTGCGCTGCACGATGTACTGGTTCAGGCCCCAGTAGAAGAAGTTCGGGATCCACAGCCCGACCACCAGCGCCGTCCACGGGATCGACGGGTCGCCGAGCGGCCGCACCATGTGCAGCTTGCCGCCGACACCGTTCGGGCCGTTCAGGGCGTCGCCGCTGTTGAGTTGCCAGAACCTCTCCCAGGCCGAGGCGTCGCGCAGGGAGTCGAGCGTCGCCGGCGAGGTGCCGACCTTGGTCGCCAGCAGCGCCGCGGGCTCGGCGTTGCCGAGGTGGGCGAAGGCCAGGTACATGACCACGCCGCCGCCGACGATCAGCGATGCGCCCCAGACCAGGTCGGTCCAGGCGCAGGCCTTGAGGCCGCCGATGAACACGTAGACGGCGGCGCAGACGCCCATGATCCAGCTCGCGACGGTGATGTCGCCGAGGTCGAGGCCGAGCAGCACTTCGCCCTGGAAGAACACCGAGATCACCTTGGCGCCGGAGTAGATCACCGACGCGGTCGGCACGCCGACCAGGATCACCATGGTCGCCACCGCCATCACCAGCCGCGCGAACCAGCCGTAGCGGTATTCCAGGAACTCGGGGATCGTGAAGATGCCGCAGCGCAGCAGCTTGGGCAGGAACACGAACGCGACCACCACGAGCGTGATCGCCGCCATCCACTCGTAGGACGCGATCGCCATGCCGAGCCAGTCGGCCGCCTGGCCCGACATGCCGACGAACTGCTCGGTCGAGATGTTGGCCGCGATCAGCGAGAAGCCGACCAGCCACCAGCTGAGCCCGCGGCCGGCCAGGAAGTAGGCGCTGGCACCCTGCTCCCCGTGCGTCCGTTCGCCGCGGCTCTGCCAGATGCCGAGCCCGATCACCGACACCACCGCCACCACGAACAGCACTGCATCGAGGAGCGACATGCGCGCCAGCTTTAGCGGCGCGGCAGGCGGGGTGCCAGCGCGGTCCGCGGCGGCTCTGCGCGGCTCCCGTGCTGTTGAGAAGCACCGAGCGCCCGCGCTACGATCGCCGCCCGAGCCCCCAGTGCAACCCCAAGACGAGACCCCGACGATGTCCGAGACCCCGCCTCCCGCAGAGAGTCCGAAGCCCGAGCCGAAGCCGTTCACCCCGATCTTCCACACCACCGACTTCCGCGGACTGCTCGAGGAGCACCTCGGGAAGATCTTCTCGATCGCCAACCCCGAGTCCCTCGAGGAGACCGGCCTCGGCCGCAAGATCACGGCCGGCTGGTACAAGGCCAGGCTGATCGGCCTCGGCGCGGACTACCTGATCGTGCTGACCGAGTTCACGCGCGGCACCGGCAAGGCCGCGGAGAAGGAACCGGTCAAGCAGTTCATCCCGCTCGGCCGCATCAAGCGCATGAGTTTGATGCAGAACGAGCGCATGCTGCACCTCTAGGATGAAGCGGGTGCCCCGCGAACGTGGCCGGTGGGGCATGCCTCCGGTCACGTCCGCGACGAAGCGGCCGTGGCCGGCGCGCGCGGCGGCGCGCGGCCGGCGGGGTGGTTGACGCGCCGCGCGGCGGGGAGGATCCTGCCGGGGCTGCCCCGTGCGGTCGCAACCGCACCTCCCACTCCCTTCACCCTCTCCACCTCCCGAGGAAAGATCGCGCCATGTCACGTCTGCCGTTTTCCGCGGCGCTTTTCTGCGCTTCCGCAGCACTGGCCCAGACCACGATCTACGTTCCCGACAACGATCCGACGCTGGGCACCTGCAACGCCATCCCGATGAGTGCGTCGTTCGGCGCGGGGTCGATGACCTACATCGGTCGCATCCCGGCCAGCTGGCTGGATCCCAACCACCGCACGATCCGGGACATCGAGTTCGCGCCCTGTGGGGCCGGCACGTTCACGGCGCCGAACATCCTGATCGGTATCGGCCACGTGCCGAACCCGCTGCCGGTGCCGTTCACGTTTCCGACGTTCGATGTGGCGGGCATGCCGACCGCTCTCGGCAACTTCCTCGACTACGCGCCGCTCTACAACTCGGTGATCCAGGGCCCGTTCACCTGGACGATGACCATGAACACGTGGTCGCCGCTGGGGCTCGGCACCAGCGTCTGGCCGGGCTTCACCTGGGACGGCGTCAACGACATCGGGTTTTACATCACCTACAGCGGCGCCGCGGGCGGCGGCGCTTGCCACCGCACGACCACGGAGCCCTTCCGCATCTACGCGAGCGGCAGCTACCAGGCCTCGACCTCGTCGGGCTCGGGCGCCGCGGGCCTCAAGATGGGCATCGTGACGGGCTGGCCGACGCCTTGCGGCGGCTGCGGCAGCGTGACGCTCGGCATCACCGGCACGGCCTCGATCGGCGGTTCGCTGACGGCCACGGTCGGCAACCTGGGGCCGGGCCTGCCGTTCCTCGGCGTCGGCACCGCGCCGTACTGCCTGGCCAACTACTGCCCCGGTTGCACGATCGGCCACAACTGGATCGTGGCGCTGTTCGGCACGACCGCGACGCTGGTGATCCCGAACAACCCCACCTACATCGGGGTGCAACTCGGCTTCCAGGGCATCGGGCTGCTGTCGCCTGGCGGCTGCCAGGGACCCGACGTGGCGTTCACGCAGACCGTGGCCGTGACGATCACGCAGTAGCCGACGCGACCGCCGCGGGCGGACTGCTCCGGGCGAGCCGGGTCATTCGGCATCGGCGCCCGCGGAGCCCAGCAACCGCCGCAGCCGCTGCTCGTCGCGCAGCACGGTGATCGTCTTCGTCTGCGCCGGCACGACGGCGCCCGCGGGCAGGCCCTTGGGTTTGCGCACGTGCTCGCGCAGCGTGTTGT
>VGXW01000229.1 GCA_016873195.1 Planctomycetota bacterium
GGAAGGCGCGGCCGATGCCGAGCAGCACCGCGGCCGACAGGCCGGGGCGCGCGTGCGGCAGCACGACGCGCCAGACCACCTGCCAGCGCGTCGCGCCGAGCGCCTCGGCGGCCTCGCGGTAGGCGTCGGGCACCGCCTTCAGCGCGTCCTCGGCGATCGTCGTGACGATCGGCGCGGCCATCAGGCCGAGGATGATGCCGGCGTTCAGCACGTTGAGGCCGACGTGCACGCCGAACACGTCCTGGATGATCGGCTTCATCACGTGCAGGCCGATCACGCCCCAGACGACCGACGGGATCGCCGCGAGCAGTTCGATCAGGATCTTCAGCCACTCGCGCTGGCGGCCGCGCGCGAACTCGCCGACGTAGACGGCGGCGCCGAACGCCAGCGGCACCGCGACCAGCATCGCGACGCCCGTGATCCAGCAGGTGCCCGCGATCAGCGGCAGCGCACCGTAGGTCGGCGGCTCGACGGTGGGCTCCCAGCGCCGGCCGAACAGGAACTCGCCCCAGTCGAGTTTGCCGAAGGCGAGGCCGAACCCCTGCGAGGCGATGAACACGCAGATGGCGCCGATGAACAGGATCGCCGACACGCCGCCGACCAGCACGGCGACGCGGGCGGCCGCGTCGCCCCACCAGGTGCGGTCGCGGCGGTCCAGCGCCGCGGCCCAGGCGGTGGTCTGCGGCTGGTCGGCGGTGGCCTGCCGGTCGGTCATGGCTCAGCTCGCCTCGTCGCCGCGCAGCCGTTCCATCAGCTCGCGCACGCGCGGGGTCAGCTGCCGGTAGACGGCCTCGGCGCCGCCGCTGCGGTCCAGGTCCCAGACGAGCACGGTGGTGTGGTACGGCACCTTGCCGAGCTGTTCGCGCGTCGCGCGATCGAGGCCGACGATCAACTGGTAGCCGTCGAGCTGGTCGCGCAGCGTCCCGATCGACGTCGGCCAGGCCTTGGCGAGGTCGAGGCCCACGCCGGCGGCGAACTGCCGGTAGGCGGGATCGACCTCGTCGGCCGCCGCCCAGCCAGCGCTGCGGTAGCGGCCGCTGTTGGGGAACGCCTTCCTCGTGAAGTGCTCGGCGAGCTGGCTCGGCCCGGCGTTGTCGGCGTCGGCGAACAGGATCTGGAAGGTCTTCTCGCCCTTGGTCCGGCCCGACACCGAGAAGATGGTCTCCTCGCAGATGTTCTTGGCCTGGTGGATCACGCGCTCGAGCCGGTTGTGCGTCGCGAGCAGCGCGAACAGGTCGCCCATCGGCAGGCTCCGCGACTCGCCCGCCGCGGCGAGGTCGGCGAACACCTGGTCGTAGTACTCGGTGAACTGGGCGGCGCCGGTCAGCGTGACCTGCGCGAGGCCGAGGTCGCGGGACTGGAAGCTGCGCAGGGCGTCGTTCAGCATCGCGCGCGCGTGTTCGGCCATCGTCGCGATGTCGCGCGCGACGATCGGCGGCGGCAGGTCGGACAGCTGCGCCACCGTGCGCGAGATGGTGGCGGCGTAGTCGCCGATGCGTTCGAGCGTGATCGTCAGCCGCAGCGCCGAGGAGACGAAGCGCAGGTGGCCGGCGCTCGGCAGGTGGCGCGCGACGAAGGCGTGGCAGCGGCGGTCCAGTTCGCGGGTCCGGCGGTTGATCGCGTAGTCGCCGATCACGGTGGCCGCGGCGAGGTCGCGGTCGCGCTGCAGCACCGCGCGCACCGCGTTGTCGAGTGCGGTGGTGATCGCGTCGCCGACCGCGGCGACGAGTTCGTGGATCGCAGCCAGGTCCAGCTGCAGCCGTTCTTCGTAGTGGGATGGCACGGGCGAAGGCGCTCTTGGGGTAGGCCGGGGATCGAAACCGCCCGGCGGTGCGGCGTCGAGGTTCCGTGCGGCGAAACCCGCGGCGGCGCACGGCGGTGGGAACCTCAGCCGAGCTTGCGCAGCGGCGGGTAGCCCTTCTTCGCGAGCACGCGCTGGCCGGCGTCGCTCTTGATCCAGTCGAGGTAGTGCTCGACCGCACCCTGCGGTTCGCCGTTCGTGTACATGAACAGCGGCCGGGCGATCGGGTAGCTGCCGTCGAGCACCGTGTCGTTGTTCGGCAGCACGGGCGTGCCCGTCTTGCCGAGGACCGGCACCACGCGCACCTGGTTGGTGGCGTAGGCGATGCCGCTGTAGCCGATCGCGGTCTTCGTCTTGCCGCAGAAGTCGACCACGTCCTTGCTGCCGTTCAGGTTGTTGCACTCCTGCTTGAAGCGGCCCGTTTCGCCGCCGAGCACGGCCTCGCGGAAGTACTCCCAGGTGCCGCTGTTGTTCTGCCGGCTCGCGAGCACGATCTCGTCGGCGGCCACGCCGGGGATCGTGACGCCGAGGTCGGACCACTTCGTCAGCTTGCCGCCGTCGCCGAACAGTTCGCGCAGCTGTTCGAGGGTCACCGATTGCAGCGGGTTGTCCTTGTGCACGAAGATCGCGATGCCGTCGTAGCCGACGTGGTGCTGCACGGGCGTATGGCCGTGCGCCTTGGCCTTGTCGATCTCGCTCGGCTTCAGCGGCCGGCTGCTGTTCGCGACGTCGCAGTCGCCGTCGATCAGGTTCTTGATGCCGGTGCCGGAGCCGCCGCCCTGGACCGAGATGGCGACCTCGTCCGGATGCGCCTTCATGTAGGCCTCGGCCCAGGCGCCGGCGACCTCGAGCATGGTGTCGGAGCCGACGTTCTCGAGTTCGGGTTTCGTGGGGCCGCAGGCGCCGAAAGCGGCGCAGGCGGCGAGAGAGAACGCGGTGCGGAGCTTCACAGGGTCTTGATCCTCGGTTCGCGGAGCGGGGTCGGGAGGCTTGGAAGCGTGCAGGCGGGCGTGAAGGCCAACCGACCTCCAGATCAAGAGCTGGTGAAGACGGGGCCGGTCCCGGCGGACGGTGGCGGCAGCCCGTCCGGGCCCGCGACCTCGCCATCGGGCCGGTGCCGGAACCGGCGCCCCTGCCAGAACCACTGCTCGGGCGCTTCGGCGATCGCGCGCGTGAGGCCGGCGTTGATGCGCGTGGTGATCGCCAGCACGTCGCCGTCGCGGTCTTGGGTCGGCGCGTGGCGGATCACGTCGTAGACGCGCAGGCGGAAGCGCAGGCGGCCGGTGCGCAGCACGGCCACCACGGCGATCGGTGCCCCGGTCGCGAGGTGCAGCAGGGCCGGCGTCGCGACGGTGCGCGCGTCCGTGCCGAGGAACGGCGCCACGACGGCGCTGTGTTTGCCGCCGCCGTCGCACAGGATGCCGATCGCTTCGCGTTCGGCGAGCGCCTTCTTCAAGGTCCACAGCACGTTCCGGCGCGCCACGACGGTCTGGCCGGTCGTCGTGCGCAGCCGCGCGACCAGCCGGTCGAGCCCCGGCAGCGGGCTCGGCCGGAACACCGACGTGATCGGCAGGCCGAGCAGTCCGGCGGCGTGGCCCGCGACGTCCCAGACGCCGACGTGGCCGGTGGCGCAGATCAGGCCCTTGCCCTGCGCGAACGCCGCGCGCATCGATTCGTACTCGGCGACCTGGCACCGGGCCGCGAGGCTCTGCGCGGTGATGCGGTGCATGCGGCAGAAGTCGACGGCGAGCCACGCGACGTGCCGCGACCAGCGCCACAGGTGGCCGGGCGGGCGCTGCGATCCGAGCGGCGAGCCGGGGCGGAAGGCGATGCGCACGTTGCGCCAGTAGCCCCTGCTGCGCCGGCCGCGCGGATCGGCGAACCGCCAGTACAGGTACCACGGCACCGCGAGCCCGTCCGCGATCGTGTAGGCGAGCCAGCCCGGCAGCACCGCGAACAACCGGATCGTGATCGCGAGACAGCCGACCAACAGCCGCTGCCAGAGCGGTTCGCGCGCCGCGCCAGCCGCGCGTTCGCCATCGCCGCCGGTCATGCGGTTGCTCCGCGCGGACCGGGAACCGGCAGGCGCACGCGCGACAGACACCACAGTCCGAGCAGCAACTGCGCGCCCTGCGCGAGCATCGCCGGCCGGCAGCCCGCGGCGTCGCGCACCACCGCGTAGACGACGCTGCCGAGCACCGAGAGTTTCAGCGTGATGCCGTAGAGGCCGAAGAACTCGCCTACGCGTTCGCGTGGGGCCAGCAGCACGACGACCTTGCGGCCGGCGGTCCAGATGCCCGCGAGGCCGAACGAACCGAGCACGACGAGCGTCAGCAGATAACCGAGCGCGCTGTCGCCGCCGAACCAGGCGCCGCCCCCGAGCGCGCCGAGCAGCGCCACGGCGCAGACCTGCATGACGGCCAGCGGGGCGCGCTCCGCCCAGCGGCCGAGCAGCACGCCGAACGGCAGCGCGAGGCCGTTCAGCGACAGGCCCATGACCTGCAGCAGATCGCCCGCGGCCCCCGGCCCGGCGAAGACGTGGCCGAACAGGCTCGCGGTCCCGGCCGCGATCGCCGGTGCGAACAGGTCGCCCGTGAAGCTCGCGAAGTAGAGGATCGCCGTGTTCAGCACGTCGACGAGGCAGAAGTTGCCGAGCAGGAACCACGCCAGCGCCGGGTGCCGGGGCAGGTCGCGCAGCGTCCGGGCCAGGGAGCGTCCGGCGGCGGCCACCGCGGTCCCGCCGCCGGGCTGCGGCCGGCGCAGGTCGCGCACGAGCCACAGGCAGGGCAGCGCGAAGACGAAGAACATGCCGGCCGCGAGCAGGAACTTCGTGCGCACGGACACGCCGAGCGGCAGCAGCACGGCGAGCACCAGGATCGTGCCCGCGTAGCCGACGCCGACGCCGAGCCCGCTGACCCGGCCGGCGCGCTCGTCGGTCGCCACCGCCGGCAGCAGCGCGTTGTAGAACAGGAGCCCCAGGTTGTAGGTGACGTTCGCGACGAAGAAGCACAGCAGGAGCCACGGCCCGCCGCCGGTCGCGAAGCCCGCGATGCCGGCGATGCAGGCGAGCGTCGCGGCGACGAGGTAGCCGCGCGTGCGCGCGGTCTGGTCGGCCACCGCGCCGAGCAGCGGCACGAGGATGCCGGCCAGCAGCATCGAGCCGAACTGCACGAGGCCGATGCCGGTCAGTTCGCCGCCGAGCACGATGGCCGCGAACGGCGTGAACAGGAACGTCAGCGTCGCCGCGTAGACCGTGTTGGCGAGGTCGTAGAGCACCCAGGCGCCGACGCGCAACCGGGCACCGGGGCCGGAGCGCGGGTCGGCGGCGGGAGGTCGGTGCGCGTCGGGCACGCGCGCAGTGTGCCGCGCGTCGCCGTGGGCGCCAGCGGGTTCTGGCCGCCTGCGGCGAGCCTTGTGTGGCGATCCCGATCCGCGCCGCAGCGGCGCCCGTTGCGTGGTTTGCCCTGGACCTGTCGCCGCGTTGCGGCGCGCAGCGACCCGCGGCGCGCAGAGATCAGTTCTGGTAGATCTCGGCGCCCGTCGGCCCGCCGCCGACCACCATGACGGTGCCGTCGGGCAGGTTCAGCGTGGTCGGGAACATGCGCGGGGCCGCCATCGAGCCGGTCGGCGCGATCGCGTTGGGGCTCTGCGAGAACAGGTCGGCGGTCGCGGTGGCGCCGATATCGTAGGTGTTGGTGCTGACGTTGATGTTCAGCCGGAAGCCGCCGGCGATCACCGCACCGCCGTTGGGCAGCGGCGCGATCGCCGCGCCGGCGCGGCCTTCCTGCATGCCGTTGACCGTGGCGAAGGTGCCGAAACCGCCGAGGAACGACGGGGTGAAGAGCTGGCAGTCCGTGCGCGTGCCGACGATCAGGTCCTGGATGTTGCCCGTCTGCAGGAACAGCGTGAGGTCGAGCGTGAGGCCGCCGACGAGCAGCACCTTGCCGTTGCTGGTCGGCGCCGCAGAGTGCAGGAAGCGCGCGCCGGAGAAGAACGACGGCAGGCCGAAGCTGTTGTTGGCCGGGTTGAAGCGGTAGGCCGTGGCCGAGACCGTCGGGATGTTGACGATCGGGATCAGCGTGAGGCCGCCGGCGATCAGCACCTGGCCGTTGGTCAGCGTCGTCGACGTGTGCAGCGCGCGCGCCTCGAGCATGTTCGGGCCGGCCGTGAACGTATTGGTCACCGGGTCGAAGACCTCGGTCGTGACCTGGATGCCGGTCAGCAGCGTGAGCGGGTTCTGCAGGTCGAACGCCGCGAGGCCGCCGGTGACCAGCACCTTGCCGTTGCCCATCCGCGAAGCGCCGTGGCCGGCGCGCGGGAAGGCCATCGTCAGGTTCGTGGTCGTCTGGGTGGCCGGGTCGTAGACCGCGGCCGCGGTGGTCGGCTGCCCGTTGGTCAGACTGAGGCCGCCCGTGAACAGGATACGGCCGTCGGCGAGGCCGGTCGACTGCGACAACAGGCCGACCCCGAAGGTCGCCCCGGCGAGCGCCCACTCCTCGGTGCGCGTGCGGTAGACCTGCGCGACGGGACCGGAGCCGCCGGCGAACAGGATCTCGTTGCCGGCGAGCAAGGCCGTCGCGCCGCCGGCGATCGGGACCGACGGCTCGTTCAGCGGCGCCTTCCACGTGCCGCGCACCTGCGGCGTGAGCCGCGCGAGGTTCGAGGCGCGGAACGGGCCAGCGCCGGCGACAGCCTGCAGCGAGACGACGATGCTCTCGAGCGTCGGGTCGTTCGGGATCGTGATCGACGCCGTCGCGGCACCGCTGCTGTTCGTGTTGCCGAAGAAACCCGGCAGCGCGAACGACAGTCCGGCGAAGGTATCGGTGATCGCGAGCGTGATGCCGAGCGCCGGGATCGGCGTCACCTGTTCGCGGAAGTCGAACAGGAACACGTAGGGCTCGTTGGGCTGGCCCTGCGCGCGCAGGGTCGTGAGTCCGCCGATGGCGCCGCCCGATTGGTCGAGCGAGAGGTTCTGGGCGGCGGCGGCGCCGGCGAACGCGAGGCCGGCGAGGAGGGTGGAGGTGCGGTGCATCATGGAAGTATGGCCCCATTCGCCGGCCGTGCGCCACGGGGGACAGCCGGTCAGCCGATGACCGTGCGCCGTATCGGCGGGCCCGGCGCGGTGCTACCGCGCCTTCCACTTCGCGAGCAGTTCGCGTTCGCGTTCCGCCTTCATGCCCGCGCGCCACGGACCCGTGCCGCGGCCGTCCTTCACCCAAGCGGCGGTGTCGCGGATCGTCTCGGCGATCGGCCGGTAGGTCGCGCCGGCCGCGATCGCGCGCTGGTTGTCGGCGTGGCCGTTCTTCGCCTTCGGCGTCCAGCAGCCCATCTCGCCCCAGGCGCTGACGCCGTTCTGCTCGAGGAAGCCGTCGTCGACCCACGTGAAGCTGCACTGGTGGTTCAGCGTGCCCTTGCCCGTGTGCAGGAACTCGGCCGTCGAGATGCGGCCGTCGAAGCCCGTGGCGTTGAAGGTGCCGGCGATGCGCTGCTCGATCAGGTGCACGATCCAGGCGCCGAGGTCGCGCACGTCGATGAACTGCAGGTCGTTGTCCTGGTCGCCCGGCGCCAGGCACTCGCCGCCGCGCAGGAAGCGCGCGGGCCAGCAGGTGAACCGGTCGCTCGGGTCGCGCGGGCCGACGATGTAGCCGGGCCGCACCAGCGTGGCCTTGCCGGGGAACGCCGCACTCGCCGCCTCCTCGCAGTAGTGCTTCAGCGCGCCGTAGTTCTCGTAGTTCTTGCCGAGGTCCAGCGTGTACTTGTCGGCGCATTCGCAGAGCGGGCTCTGCTCGTCGACGGGGTTCGCGTCCTGTTCCAGCGACTTGTAGACGGAGAGCGTGCTGATGAACACGTACTGCGCGACGTGGCCGGCGAGCACCTTGCAGACGTCCTCGACCTCGCCCGTGAAGTAGGCGCTGGTGTCGACGACGGCGTCCCACGTGCGCCCCTCGAGCGCCTTCAGGTCCTGCGGCGGGTTCCGCGCATCGTTGGGCTTGTCGGGGCGAGGCCGGCGGCGTTGGCCGTGCAGCTTCTCGACCTCGGGGAACAGGCCGGGGTTCGTCTTGCCGCGGTTGAACAGCGTGATCTCGTGGCCCTTGGCGAGCGCGGCTTCGACGGTGGCGGGGCCGAGGAAGGTCGTGCCGCCGAGCACGAGGATCTTCTGCTTGCCGGACCGGGCGGGCGGGCGGGCCGCCGCGACGGCGGGACGCTGCAGCGCCGCGGCCGCGAGGGCGGCCGACGAGGTGGCGAGGAACGAACGACGCGTGGATCCGGGGGTGGCCATGGCCGCACGTTACGCAGCAGGGGGGCGGGACGCTGGCGGCAGGGGCGGAATCCCGGGGCCG
>VGXW01000230.1 GCA_016873195.1 Planctomycetota bacterium
CCAGCGCGACGAGCCCGTCCATCGCCGGCTTGCCGTCCGGCCCGCGCGCCGAGCGCAGCGCGTCGCGCAGGCGCACCACCGATTCCGCGCCGGCGTCGTCCGAGGCCTCGACCTCGCCGAGGCTGTGCAGCGTGCCGAGCGTCGGCACGACGAGTTCGCGCGCGGGGAACGCCGCGAGCACGCCGACCGTGAGCCGCCAGTCGAAGCCGGCCAGGGCGAACACGGGCTGCACGGCGCGGCCCAGGTCGGCGAGCCAGCTCTGCTCGAGGTAGGCCGCCGCCTCCTCGGCGTCGAGGCGGTCGCGTTGCAAAACCCCCGCCGCACCCGCGGGCGCCGCCGCGCGCGCGGCCGCGAACCGCTCGTGGATCGCCGCCGGACGCGGGAAGTAGCCGAGCAGCCACACGATCGCGGTCGCCGCGAGGATCACCGTGCCGGCCGTGCGCAGGAACTCGCGCACGGCGGTCCAGGCCTGCAGCGCGACGACGCGCAGGCGCGGCCGCTGGTAGACGGGCAGTTCCATCGCGAGGATCGACGAGCCGCCGCGCAACAGCGTGCGCCGCAGCACGGTGGCGACGCCGCCGGCGGCGACGATGCCGAGCAGGTAGAGCAACAGCAGCAGCAGGCCCGCCTGCAGCGGCGGGAAGAACGCGGCCAGCAGCACCACGTAGACCGGCAGCCGGGCCGAACACGACATCAGCGGGGAGACCGCGATCGTCGCGAGCCGGTCGCGTTCGTCGGTCAGGATGCGGCTGGCGAGGATGCCCGGGATCGCGCAGGCGAAACTGCTGGCCAGCGGCACGAAGCTCTTGCCGGTCAGGCCGACGCCGCGCAGCAGCCGGTCGAGCAGGAACACCGCGCGCGCCATGTAGCCGGAGGCCTCGAGCACGGTGACGAAGGCGATCAGCAGCGCGATCTGCGGCACGAACACCAGCACCGACCCGAGACCGTTCGTGAGCCCGTCGACCAGGAAGCTGCGCAGGGCCCCGGCGCCGGTGACGCTCTCGAACCACTCCGCCGCGATCGCCTGCCCGGACTCGACCAGGCGCATGAACGGCTCGGCCACCGTGAAGACGAGCTGGAACGACACCACCAGCACGCAGACCAGCACCGCGGGGCCGAGCAGCGGGTGCAGCAGGAACCGGTCGATGCGGTCGGTGGGCGAGGGCCGGCGCCCGGTCGGCCCGACCGCGGGGCAGGCGACCGGTCCGGCGGCGGCTCCGGCCGCCGGCGGCGGTGCGGCGGCGGCCAGCAGGTCGAGCAGTTCCGCGCTGCCCGCGCCGTGCCGGCCGTCGACGCAGACCAGCGGCAGGCCGATCGCGCGCCGCAGCCGGTCGGCGTCGACCGGGTTCCCCTCGCTCGCCGCGACGTCGAGTTTGGTCAGCGCGACCACGGTCGGCAGCCCGAGCTGGCGCAGCTCCTGCAGCAGCCGCAGTTCGACCGCGAGCTTGCTCGCGTCGACCACGGCGCACAGCAGGTCCGGCCGCCGGCCGCCGGCGCCGCGCAGGAACCCGATCGCGACCTCCTCGTCGCGGCTGATCGCGTGCAGCGAGGCGATGCCCGGCAGGTCGACGATGCGCAGCCGCGCGTCCCCCACGGCCACCTCGCTCTCGACCCGTTCGACGGAGGTGCCGGGGAAGTTCACCGGCCGCTGCGGGCTGCCGGTCAGGAACATCAGCACCGAGGTCTTGCCGGAGTTCGCGCGGCCGGCGAGCGCCACCGTGCGGACGGCAGGCCCGGCCAGCGGCGACGGCGGCGCGGCGGCACGGTCGCCGCCGGTCACGGCTGCGGCTCCAGCACCCGCGCCCGCACGCGCGCCGCCTCGCTGCGGCGCAGCGCCAGCCGGAACCCGTGCAGCTTGAACAACAGCGGATCGCCGAACGGCGCGCGGCCGACGTGCTCGACGAGGGCCCCCGGCCAGAGCCCGCAGGCGCGCAACCGCTGCGCCAGCGCGTCCTCGCCGACGACCTCGTCGACGGCGAGCCACTGGCCGGGCGCGGCCTCGTCGAGGCTGCACCCGGCAGCATGCGGCGCGGCCGCCGGATCACTATTGAGACTGAATCTCAAGATGGGCGCATGATGCCGCTCGCCCGCCGGGGAGACAAGTTCGACGAGGTGCGTAGGCCGCGCCGCGGGTTGGCCTTCCCGGCGAGCCCCCGGCAAGATCCGCGCATGCAGCCGACGGCCCACCGCACCTCCGTTCGCATCGCCGGCACCGAGATCTCGTTCGAGACCGGCCGCATCGCGCGGCAGGCCCAGGGCGCCGTGCTCGCGCGCTGCGGCGACAACGCCGTGCTGGCCACCGTGACGGCGGCCCCCGAGCCGAAGCCCGGGCAGGACTTCTTCCCGCTGACCGTCGAGTACCGCGAGAAGTTCGCGGCGGCGGGCCGCATCCCGGGCGGCTTCCTGCGGCGCGAGGGCCGCATCACCGACCACGAGGTGCTGACGAGCCGGCTGATCGACCGCACGGTGCGCTCCCTGTTCCCCGACGAGTACCGCAACGAGGTGCAGATCCAGGTGCAGGTGTTCAGCGCCGAGCCGACCAGCGACCTCGAGAGCCTCGCGCTGCTCGCGGCCTGCGCCGCGCTGCACGTGAGCCCGGTGCCGGCGAAGGGCCCGGCGGGCGGCCTGCGCATCCAGCGTGTCGACGGGCAGTGGCTCGCGTTCGGCGGCAGGACCCGGCGCGGCGACGCCGACCTCGAGTTCTCGGTCGGCGTCGGACCGGACGGCCTCGTGATGCTCGAAGGCGAAGCGCGCGAGGTCGCCGAGGCGGACGCGCTGGCCGCGATCGCGCAGGCGACCGAGTGGATCGGCCGCTGCCAGAAGGCGTTCGCCGGACTGCGCGAGCTGGCCGGCCAGCCGAAGGCCCCGGTGCCCGCGGCCCCGCCGCTGCCCGACCTGCCGCCCGAGGCGCTCGCCGGGCTGCGGCAGGCGCTGCAGATCGCCGGCAAGGCCGAGCGCCGGGCCGCGGTGACCGCGGCCGAGCAGCGCTGGACGGCCGCGCTGCCGGCCGAGCAGCAGCCGCGCGCCGCGCAGGCGTTCGCCGGCGCCGTCTGGCGACAGACGCGCGAGCTGGCGCTCGGCGAGGGCCGGCGGCTCGACGGCCGCACGACCGCGCAGATCCGCCCGATCTGGAGCGAGGTCGGCCTGCTGCCGCGCGCGCACGGTTCGGCGCTGTTCACGCGCGGCGAGACGCAGACCCTCGTCACCTGCACGCTCGGCAGCCCCGAGGACGCGCTGCGCGCCGAGGGCATCGCCGCCGACGGCGAGACCGAGCGCTTCCTGCTGCACTACAACTTCCCGCCCTACTCGGTCGGCGAGATCCGCGCGCTGCGCGGCCCCGGCCGCCGCGAGATCGGCCACGGCTCGCTGGCGCGCCGCGGCCTGCTCGCCGTGCTGCCGCCCGCCGCCGACTTCCCGTACACGATCCGCATCGAGTCCGAGGTCACCGAGAGCAACGGCAGTTCGTCGATGGCCACCGTCTGCGGCGGCTCGATGGCCATGCTGCACGCGGGCGTGCCGCTCGCGCGCCCGGTCGCGGGCATCGCGATGGGCCTCGTCTCCGACGGCGCGCGCCACGCCGTGCTCAGCGACATCCTCGGCGACGAGGACCACCTCGGCGACATGGACTTCAAGGTCGTCGGGACCGAACGCGGCATCACCGCGATCCAGCTCGACAACAAGCTCGGCGGCCTGCCCGCCGACGTGCTCGCGCAGGCGTTCGACCAGGCGCGGGCGGGCCGGCTGCACGTGCTCGGCGAGATGGCGAAGACGATCGCCGCGCCCGCCGTGCCGTCGCGGTTCGTGCCGCGCGCGGCGCGGTTGGCGATCGTGCCCGAGGCCGTCGGCGCGCTGATCGGGCCGCGCGGCGCGAACATCAAGGCGATCACGCAGGCCACCGGCGCGCGGGTCAGCGTCGACGACGACGGCGCCGTGCTCGTCTACGCGACGGACCAGTCGGCCGCGGCGGCCGCGGCGACCCTGGTCAAGCGCGCGGCCGGCGTGCTGACCGTCGGCCGCTGCTACCGCGGCACGGTCACCGGCGTGAAGGACTTCGGCGCGTTCGTGCGCATCAACGCGGTCAACGAGGGCCTCGTGCCGGTCGAGGAACTGGACCGCATGCCGGTGCGGCACCCGGGCGACGTCGCGCGCGAGGGCGAGGAGATGGTCGTCGCCGTGCTCGGCGCCGACGACCGCGGCCGGTTGCGGCTGTCGCGCCGCCAGGCGCTCGGCGTCGACGAGGCGCAGATCGAGTTCTGACCGCGCGGCGGCGGCGGTGAACTCAATCCGGCACGATCCCGCGCGGCGCCCGCACCACCACGTCGGGCAACAGTCGCGCGACGCGCTTCGTCGCGTCGAGCGGCAAGAGCCCGTAGGTGTGCGTGGCCGGCGGCCCGCGCCGCACGATGCAGAGGCCGCCCGCGCGCACCTCCTGCGCTTCGCGCGGCGACAGCTCGAGCCACGGCAGACTGCCGTCCGGCGCCTCGAAGTAGAACCGCACCTGGCCCTGGGCCGGCGGCCGCGCTTCGGCCAGCAGCTGCCGCACGGCCGCGAGTTCCTCGTGCTGCTTCCGCTCGCGCTCGGCGCGCTCCGCCTCGGCGCGCCCGCGGTCGCGCTCGCGCGCGGCGATCGTCTCGAGTTCCTGCTGCCGTGCGGCGGCCTCCTGCTCCAGCGCCTGCCGGCCCTTCTCGGTGCGTTCGACGCGCGCCTCGTGGGCGAGCCGCCGCGCGTCCTTGTCGGAGATCAGGTTGGCCTTCTTGAACTGGTCGCGCAGGTTCACGGCCGCCATGGTAGGCCGCGCGCGCGGGCCGGCCAGGGGCTACCGCCCGTCCGCGCCGCCGAGCGCCTGCGGGCTCGGCTCGACGAAGCGCACGGCCAGCCCGACGCGGCCGTCGCCCATCGTCTCGACGCGCACGAGTTCGCCGCGCAGCGCCGGCTCGCGGCCGGCGATCTGCACGGTCACCGGGATCGACGCCAGCGCGGTGAAGAACACCCCCTGCTGCGAGATGTTCTGCCCGGGCCCGACGATCGCGCCGGCCTCGAACCGGATCGTGACCTGGTCGGCCAGCTCGTGGCGCGGGTCGCGGCGGTTCTCGATGCTGGTCTCGGCGCGGGATGCGGCCATCGCTGGGATTCCTCCGGTCGTCGGCATCGGCCGCGCGGCCCGGCGGACTGAAGCCGGCGGCCCCCGCGGTATCGTGCCGCCGTGCGCGAGACCCCCTACGAACGCGAACCCGGCTACGCGCTGCGCTACCGCGACGAACGCTTCCGCTCCGCCTCCGGCCCGGGCACCGACCGCCGCGAACGGCGCGCGCTGCGGCAACTGCTCGCCGGCGGTTCGTGGCCGGCGGGCCCCTGGCTCGACGCGCCGTGCGGGGCCGGCCGCCTGAGCGGCGAACTGCCCGGCCCGGCCGTGCAGGTGGACCGCGACCCGGCGATGGTCGCCGCCTGCGCGCCGGGCCACCGGCGCGCGTGCGCGAGCGTGCACGCGCTGCCGTTCGCCGACGGCACCTTCGCCGGCGCGCTGTGCCACCGCCTGCTGCAGCACGTGCCGGGGACGGCCGAGCGCGTCGCGATCCTGCGCGAGCTGGCCCGGGTCACGCGCGGGCCCCTCGTCGTGTCGTTCTTCGACGCGCTCTGCCTGCAGCACCTGCGCCGCCGGCTGCGCACCGCGCTCGGCAGGCCCCCCTCGCAGCGCTCGGCGGTGGGGCGCGGGCAGTTCCTGCGCGAACTGGCCGCGGCCGGGCTGCGCCCGCTGCGCGTGCGCGCGCTGCGCCGCTTCGTCGCCGAACAGACCCTCGTGCTGTGCGTGGGGGCCGGCGGCTAGACGGCGGCCCGCCGGATTGCCTTCAGCCCGCCCGCGGCGACGCCCGATGCCGTCGGCGAGGCGGAGGAGAGATCATGCCGGTCACGCTGCAGCCAGGACCCGACACCGCACGCGCCGCGGAGAACACGCAGCGGCTGCCACCGCTCGAGCGCACGACCAGCGTGCTGCTCGTCGAAGACGAACCGCTGACCGCCGAGGTCTTCGCGCGCGCGCTGCTGCGCGCCGGCCACCGCGTCGACGTCGCGAGCGACGGCCTGCAGGCCCTGCGGCGGCTGCGCGACCGGGTGCCGACCCTCGTCGTGCTCGACATGAGCCTGCCGGCGCTGTCCGGCACCGAGCTCGTGCGGCGCCTGCGCGGCATGGGCCACCGCAAACTGCCGATCGTCGTCGTGTCCGGCAGCCCACGATGCGACGCGGACCTGACCGCCGCCGAGCTGTGGCCCGGCACGTGGCTCGAGAAGCCCGTGAAGCCGCGCGACCTCGTCGCGATCGTGCAGGACTTCACGCGCGACCCGGGCTGACGTTCAGGGACCGGCGAGCTGCGCCACGAACGCTTCGATCGCCGGCGCGAAGGCCGGCAGGCCATACGGCCACGCCGGCGCCGGTCCGCCGAAGGCCCGCACGTCGCCGCGCCAGCGCTGCTCCGCCTGCGCGCGCGCGACGTAGTCGAGCACGCGCTGCAGGCCATCGCTGCTGCGGCAGCCGTGCAGCAGGCCGAGCCGCACCGGCAGGTCGCCGAGCCCGTCGAGCACCGGTGCCGGGATCGCGCCGGCCCCGACCAGCACGAGCCCGGCGATCGAGCCGCGCAGGCCCGCGAGCTGCAGTCCGGCGATCGACGCGCTCTCGCGGTCGCAGACCAGCACGACCGGCCGGTCGCGCGTGCCGCAGAGCTCGCGCAGCGCGGGGATCGCACGCCGCAGGTCCTCGGCGTAGTTGCGCCCGCCGCCGGGCGATTCGAGGAACGCGAGGTCCCAGTCGCGTCCCGCCGCGAAGCCGCCCAGTTCGGCGGCGAGCCAGCGTGGGCCGCGCGTCGCCGGCGCCGCGGGCCGGGTCGCTTCGAGGTCGTAGGCGGGGCTGGCCCCGGCGATCACGACGAGCGGCCGCGCCGGCCCGGGCTCCGCCAGGGAACGCCCGCCGGCCGGGCGCAGCACGCAGGCGAGCGGCGCCGCGGCGCCGGGCACGGCCCCCGCGAGTTCGCCGCGCAGGCCGTGCAGCGGATGGCGGTCCTGGCGCAGGTTCTCGAGCGCCGCCTCGAGCCGGACGAGGTCGCCGACCGCGTCGCTCGCGACGTCGAACGCCTCGCCCAGGTAGGCCCGGCGGACCTCGGCGGCGAGTCCCTCGAGCAGGGACCGGTCGCGCTGCGGCAGCTGCGGCGCGAGGTCGCGCGCCGTGCCGAGCGCCCGCTCGGCGCGGGCCTGGTAGCCGCGCAGCACGGCGAAGCGCACGCGCAGCTCCGGATCCGCGGGGCGCGGCGGCGCACCGTCGACGAGCGCGCGCACGCGCAGTTCGTAGCTGCCGTCGGCGAGCTCGGCGCCGGGGATCCTCGCCACCGGGCGCGCCATGCGCAGATCGGCCACCGCCGTGTCCTGCTCGAGCTTCTGCGCGAAGCACGCCGCGCCGGCGCGGTCGCGCACCTCGACGAGGAAGGCCAGCGCGCCGGGTGCCGGCACCGTGAACGGCAGGAACACCGACGCGTTGAGCTGCCGGCAGACCTCGTTCGCGGCGTCCGGATCGCAGACCTCGGGCAGCGGGAACACGCCGAGCGTCGCGCGCAGCACGAAGGCCGGATCGGCCTCGACCCCGCGCAGCCGGGCCAGCGCCAGCGCGGGCGCCTGGAACGGCGACCCCGCGGCGGGCGCCGCGAGGGCTCGCGGGTGGCGGCGTCGCGGCCGCGCAGCGCCTGCCACAGTTCGGCGCGCAGGCCTTCGAGGTACAGGAAGCCCCACCGTTCGCGGTAGACGGGCCCCTGCGCCGGCGCGAACGAACCGATCAGCGCGATTCCAACGGCGAGTAGTGGTCCTTGACCCATTGCTGGAACAGGGTGTCGATGGTGAGCGGGTTGAGTCCGTAGACCTCGGGCAGCGCCTCCCGCGTCGCCTTGCCCTGCTTGGCGAGCCGCACGAGGTCGCGGAACTTCGCGCCGCCGTGGACCGACAGCAGGAAGTCCACATAGGCGAACGCGGCGGCGTGGTCACCGAAATCGAGCTGGTCGGTGTTCAGCGTCGCGAGTTCGGCGAACGGCCGCACCTTGCCCTCGTCGACGAGCTTGCGCACCGGCGCGCGCCAGCGGCCGCCCTTGAAA
>VGXW01000231.1 GCA_016873195.1 Planctomycetota bacterium
TCCGTCACGATGCCTCCCGGTCGAGCTTGTCGAACTGCAGGTACGCGCTCGTCGCGGCCACCGTCGCGACCGCCGACAGCGCGAGCAGGTTCACGAACGGCACCGCCGTGGCACCCTGCAGGCCGAGGCCGACGCCCAGCGCGCGCCAGCGGTTGCGCCACAGGAGGCGCAGGCGCGCGCGCGGGCCGAGGCCGCGCCCGGCCATCGGCAGCTCGAACCAGGTGACCGCGGCGACCGCGGCGCCGAGCAGCACGACCAGCGGCGGGCCGGCCCACGGCACGAGCACGAGGCCGAGCGCCACCGGCCACAGCAAGAGCGCCGCAGCGCACTGCCGCGCGCGGTCGCGCAGCCGCAGCAGCGCCCCGCGCGGGTTCGGGCGGATTGCGGCCACGCCGAGCATCGTCTGCTCCGCTCGGTCGCGCAGCCCCTCGTGCAGGGCCCCGGCGAGGGCTTCGAGCAGCGGCATGCCGAGCACGAGCCACGAGGCGAACAGCCACAGTGCCGGGCCGTCGGCGCGGTGGTGGGTGCGCACCCCGTCGGCGAGCCACCAGGGCGCCGCGAAGGCCGCCGCGAAGGCGGGCAGCAGCACGAGCACGCCGAGCAGCACGAGCAGCGTGAACGCCGCCGCGTTGGCGCAGGCGGGCAGCCAGAGCCGCCCGACGAACGGCCGATCGTGCAGCAGCGCGAACAGCGCGCGGGGCACCTCGCGGCAGCCGCGCACGGCGTCGGCAGCACCGCCGCGGCCGACCGGCAATGGCCGGTCGTGCGAGAGTTCGCGCAGTGCGCCGCGGCAGTTCGGGCAGGGCGCGCTCGGGCGCGCATGGCCGCAGATCGGGCACGGGTCCTGGCGGAGGTCCACGGCAGGACAGCCTACCCGCCGGCAGCTTTCCTTGGCCGTGTCCGGGGCCTATCCTCCGCGCCCCTTTCCGGCCCACCCCATGAGCGATCCCTACAAGGCACTCGATTACCTGGACGTCGACGAACTCTACACGGACGAGGAGCGCATGATCCGCGACACCGTCCGCAGCTGGGTGTCGGACCGTTTCCTGCCGATCATCGCGGAGCACAACCGCGCCGCGACGTTCCCGACGCACCTGATTCCCGAACTGGGCGAACTGGGCGTCTACGGCGCGTCGCTGCAGGGTTACGGCTGTGCTGGCCTGTCGCCGGTCGCGAGCGGCCTGATCTGCCAGGAACTCGAGCGCGGCGACTCGGGCCTGCGTTCGTTCGTGTCGGTGCAGGGCTCGCTGTGCATGTACCCGATCCACGCCTACGGCAGCGAGGAGCAGAAGCAACGCTACCTGCCGAAGATGGCGACCGGCGAGCTGATCGGCTGCTTCGGCCTCACCGAAGCCGACTTCGGCAGCAACCCGGGCGGCCTGCTGACCAAGGCGGTCAGGGACGGCGACCACTACGTGATCAACGGCAGCAAGTACTGGATCACGAACGGCTCGACGGCCGACGTCGCGGTGGTCTGGGCGAAGTGCGAGGGCACGATCAAGGGCTTCCTGGTCGACAAGGGCACCAGGGGCTACCAGGGCAAGCCGATCAAGAACAAGTTCTCGCTGCGTGCGTCGGACACCAGCGAACTGGTGCTCGAGGACGTGCGCGTGCACCGTTCGCAGCTGCTGCCCGGCGTCGAGGGGCTGCGCGGCCCGCTGAGCTGCCTGACGCAGGCGCGCTACGGCATCGCGTTCGGCGCGATCGGCGCGGCCCAGGCGGCCTTCGACGAGGCCTGCCGCTACAGCAAGGTCCGCATCCAGTTCGACAAGCCGATCGCCAGGTTCCAGCTGGTGCAGAACAAGCTCGTCTGGATGGCCAGCGAGATCACCAAGGCCCAGCTCATGTGCTGGAAGCTCGGCAAGATGAAGGAAGCCGGCACGATGCACCACTACCACGTCTCGATGGCCAAGCGCAACTCGTGCTGGATGGCCCTCGAGTGCTGCCGGCTCGGCCGCGACATCCTGGGCGCCAACGGCATCACCGACGAGTACCAGGTGATGCGCCACATGTGCAACCTCGAGTCGGTGATCACCTACGAGGGCACGCACGACATCCACGGCCTGATCGTCGGCCGCCAGCTCACGGGCGAGGACGCGATCCTCTAGCCCGGGCCCGGCCGCCCGGCCGCCCGGCTGGGGCGGCGGATGCAGACACCGGCAGGGCGATCTCGGCCCGGCCCGTCTACGCCCCATGCCCCGTTGGAACCCTGCGACGGGCGGGGAGCATTCCGGGGTCCGCTGCGCGCGGCCCGCGCCCGGACGACCCGCATGGACCTCTCGACGAAGTTCCTCGGCTGGACCCTCCCGCACCCGTTCGTCGTCGGTTCGTCGCCGCTCGGCGACACGGTCGACGGCTGCCGGCAACTCGAGGACGCGGGTGCGGCGGCGATCGTGCTGCGTTCGCTGTTCGAGGAATACTGCTGCGACGCGGCGCTGGCCCACTACCGCGCCGAGCACCGGCCCTGCGAGCCGCACCGCCGCGTGCGCCGGCACGGGCCCGTGCCCGAGGGGTTCGGCTTCGATCCCGACCAGTACCTCGACCACCTGCACAAGGTGAAGAAGGCGGTCGCCGTGCCGGTGATCGCGTCGCTGAACGGCTGCTCGCACGAGGGCTGGGTCGACTTCGGCAAGGGGATCGACCAGGCCGGGGCCGACGCGCTCGAACTCAACCTCTACGAGGTGGTGACCGACGCGGGCGAGAGCGGCGAGGAGATCGAGAACCGCTCGCTCGCGGCGGTGCACGCCGTGCGGCAGGCCGTGCGCCTGCCGGTCGCCGTCAAGCTGTCGCCGTTCTACACGTCGCTGCCGAACTTCGCGCTGCGGCTGAAGTCGGCCGGCGCCGACGCGCTGGTGCTGTTCAACCGCGCGTTCGAGCCCGACGTCGACGTCGAGGTGCCCGAGGTCCGCCCGCACATGGAGCTGTCGACGTCGCACGAACTGCTGCTGCGGCTGCGCTGGCTCGCGGTGCTGTCGGCGCAGCTCGACCGCGGCCTCGCCGTCAGCGGCGGCGTGCACACGGTGCAGGACGCGCTGAAGGCCGTGCTGTGCGGCGCCCACGTCGTGCAGGTCGTCGCGGTGCTGCTGCGGGGCGGCATCGGCAAGCTCGCCGAGCTGCGCAGCGGCGTCGCGCGCTGGCTCGAGGAGAACCGCCACCCGTCGCTGGCGCAGCTGCGCGGCCGGCTCGACAGCAGCCGCAATCCCGACCCGCACGCCTTCGAGCGCGCTTCCTACATGCGCATGCTCGCGGCGTGGCGCCCCGAGCCGTGAACGGCGGCCACGCACCGCTTCGTGGTCCACGGCCGGTCGCGCGGTCGCTGGCGGTTGTCGCCGCGCTGGCCCACGGCTCCCTGTCCGCCCAGGCCCCCGTGCCGGTGCCGGCCGGCAGCGATGCCGCCGCGGTGGCCGCGCTGGCCGCGACCGTGCGGCCGAGCGCGCGCCAGCTCGCCTGGCAGCGCAGCGGCTGCAACGCCTTCGTGCACTTCGGCATGAACACCTTCACCGACCGCGAGTGGGGGGACGGCACCGAGGATCCGCGCACGTTCGCGCCGGCCGGCCTCGACGCGGGCCAGTGGGTCGCGGCGTTCCGCGCGGCGGGCATGCGGGGGCTCGTGCTGACGTGCAAGCACCACGATGGCTTCTGCCTGTGGCCGTCGGCGAGCACCGAACACGACGTGGCGAACTCGCCGTTCCGCGGCGGCCGCGGCGACGTCGTCGCCGAGGTCGCGGCCGCGTGCCGCGCGGGCGGGCTGCTGTTCGGCGTCTACCTGTCGCCGTGGGACCGCAACGCACGGTCGTTCGGGAGCAAGGCCTACGAGGCGCTGTTCCTGCAGCAGCTGCGCGAGCTGTGCACCGGCTACGGGCCGCTGTTCGAGGTCTGGTTCGACGGCGCGCACTGCCCGGCCGACGACCCCGCGGTGTTCGACTGGCAGGCGGTCTTCGCGCTGGTGCGCGAGCTGCAGCCCGATGCGGCGATCGCGATCACCGGCCCCGACGTGCGCTGGGTCGGCAACGAGGCGGGCCGCACGCGGGCCGAGGAGTGGAGCGCGCTGCCGCTGCACCAGCCAGCGCCCGGACCGTTCGCGACGGACCGGCAGAGCTGGCGCGCGCTGTGGGCGCTGCGCGAACGCAACCAGGACCAGGACCTCGGCAGCCGCGCGCGGCTCGCCGGCGCCGCGGCCCTGTGCTGGTGGCCGGCCGAGACCGACGTGTCGATCCGGCCCGGCTGGTTCCACCACCCGCACGAGGACGGCCGCGTGAAGTCGCTGCCGGAGCTGCTCGACTGCTGGTTCGGCGCGGTCGGCGGCAACGCCGTGCTGCTGCTCAACGTGCCGCCCGCGCGGACCGGGCGCCTCGCCGATCCGGACGTCGCGGTGCTGGCCGACCTCGGCCGCTACCTCGAGGCGACGTTCGGCCAGGACCTCGCGGCCGGCGCGCGCGAGGCCAGGAGCTACCCGCGGGCCGGCGAGCTCTACTTCGCGCAGCCGGTGACCGCCGACCTGTTCGAACTCGCCGAGGACGTCGCGGGATCGGGCCAGCGCATCGAGACGTTCCGCGTCGAGGTGCTGCAGAACGGCGGCTGGCGCGAGTGCGCGCGCGGCACGACGGTCGGCCTGCGGCGCCTGCTGCGCACCGAGCCGGTGACCGGCGACGGCTTCCGCTGGTGGGTCGAGCGTTGCCGTGCCGCGCCGCGCCTCGAGCGCTTCGGGCTCTACCGCCGGCCGCTGCTGCTGGCGCCGCCGCGCATCCGCCGCGACCGCGACGGCCTGGTCGCGATCGCCGGCGACGGCGGCGAACTGCGCTTCACCTGCGACGGCGCGCCGGTGACCGCGGCCTCGCCGCGCTACACCGGCCCGTTCGCGCTGCCCGGCGGCGGCACCGTGCGCGCCGCGGCGTTCCCCGCGCCGGGCGGCGGCTTCGCACCCGCCGGCGGGTCGCGGGCGGCGGCCGTGTTCGGCCTGCTGCCGCGCGAATGGCGCGTGCTCTCGTGCTCGAGCGAGCAGGGCGGGGCCGAGGGCGCCGCGTCGGCGTTCGACGGCGATCCGGCGACGCACTGGCATTCGCGCTGGTCCCCGGACAGCCCGGGGCCGCCGCACCACCTCGCGATCGACCTGGGCCGCGCGGCGACGGTGCGCGGCTTCGTCTACACGATGCGCGCGGACGGCGACAACGGCACGATCGCGGACTACGAGTTCCACGGCAGCGCGGACGGCGAGCGCTGGCAGCGGCTCGCGGCGGGCACCTTCGGCAACGTCGCAGCGAACCCGGTGCCGCAGGTCGTCGAGTTCGCGCGGCCGGCCGGCGGCGTGCGCTACGTCAAGCTCGTCGCGCTGCGCGAACTGCGCGGCCGGCCGTGGGCGTCGTGCGCGGAACTCGAGGTGCTCGGCCGCTGATCCGATCAGGCCCGGCACAGCGTCCAGACGCCGATCGCGAGGAAACCGAGCCCCGCGATCCAGTGCAGGACCTTCTCGCCGATCACCGTCGAGACGAACTGGCCGGCCAGCACGCCGATCGCCGACGAGACGACGAGCGCGGCCGATGCGGCGAGGAACACGTTCCACCGCGAGACCGTGGCCTTGCTGGCGAACAGCATCGTGGCGAGCTGCGTCTTGTCGCCGAGTTCGGCGACGAACACGCTGGCGAAGACGGTGGCGAAGACCTTCCAGTCCATCGGCGCAGGCTAGCCGCGGCGCCCGCGCCGTGCCACGCGGCCGGGCGCCGGCGCGCTGCTCCGGCCGCGTCTTTCGCCGGTCCGCGCTTGCGCGCGCGCGCAGGGTCGCGGATCCTGTGCCACCGGCCTGCCCGTTCGCCCGACGGCGTACCTGCCCGCAATGACGACCGACGCCGACCGCCGCACGCAGTTGCGCGCCTTCCTGGCCAGCAACTTCCTGCTCAGCAAGGAGGAGTTCCCGCACGCCGACGACGCGTCGCTGCTCGGCGAGGGCGTCGTCGACTCGACCGGCGTGCTCGAGCTGATCCTGTTCCTCGAACAGACCTTCGGCCTGCAGATCGAGGACCACGAGGCGACGCCGCGCAACCTGGACTCCGTGCTGCGCATCCTCGCCTTCGTCGACGGGAAGCTCGGCTCTGCCGGGAGGTGAAGCATGCTGCAGGTCCGCGACTTCCTCGAAGCGAACGCCTCGCGCACGCCCGGGAAGCTGGCGCTCGTCTGCGGCGAGCAGCGGCTCGGCTACGCGGAACTCGACGCGCGCGCGGACCGCGTCGCGCACGCGCTGCGCGACCGCGGCGTGCAGCGCGGCGACCGCGTGGTGCTGTGGGGCCACAACGGCCCCGAACTCGTCGCCGGGATCTTCGGCGTCGCCAAGGCCAGCGCCGTGTTCGTGGTCGCGAACGACACCAGCAAGGCCGCCCAGGTCGACTACCTCGTGCGCGACTGCCGCGCCAAGGTGCTGGTGACCACCGCGCGCCACGCGGCCGACGCCGCCGCGATGCTCGATGCGCCGGGGCCGCTGGTCGCCGCGCTGATCGCCGGCCGCGCGGGTGCGGGCCCGGTGGACCAGCGGCTCGGCGACTTCGACGCGATCGCCGCGCGCGGCGCCGCCGGGCGGCCGCCGCGCGACGGCATCGACCGCGACCTCGCCTGCCTGGTCTACACGTCGGGCAGCACGGGCCAGCCGAAGGGGGTCATGTGCGCGCACCACCAGGTCGCGTTCGCGTCGGCGTCGATCCTCGCCTACCTCGGCATGGGCGCCGAGGACGTCGTGCTGTGCGCGCTGCCGCTGTCGTTCGACTACGGCCTCTACCAGCTGCTGATGACCTGCCGCTCCGGCGGCACGCTGGTGCTCGAACGTTCGTTCGCCTACCCGGCCGAGTGCCTCGAGCGCATCGCCGCCGAGCGCGTCACCGGCCTGCCCGGCGTGCCGACCCTGTGGGCGCTGCTGCTCGGCCTCGACCTGTCGCACTTCGATCTGTCGTCGGTGCGCTTCCTGACCAACACCGCGGCCGCGCTGCCGCCGCACCACGCCCAGCGGTTGCAGCAGATCTTCCCGCGGGCGCGCATCTTCGCGATGTACGGGCTCACCGAGACCAAGCGCACGCTCTACCTGCCGCCCGAGCACCTCGCATCGCGGCCCGGCTCGGTCGGGTTCCCGATCCCCGGCACCGAGGTCTGGATCGAGAACGACGCCGGCGAGCGCCTCGGCGCCAACCAGGTCGGCGAACTCGTCGTGCGCGGCGGCCACGTGATGAGCGGCTACTGGGAGGCGCCCGAAGCGACCGCGCAGCGCTTCCGGCCGGGCCCCCTGCCGGGCGAGCACGTCTGCCGCACGGGCGACCTGTTCCAGCGCGACGAACAGGGCTTCCACTTCTTCGTCGGCCGCCGCGACGACATCCTGAAGTGCCGCGGCGAGAAGGTGGCGCCGCGCGAGGTCGAGAACGTGCTGCACGAACTGACCTCGGTGCGCGAGGCGGTCGTGCTCGGCGAACCGGATCCCGTGCTCGGCCAGGCGATCGTCGCCGTGGTCGTGCGCGCGGACCCCGGGCTCGATGCCGCGGCGGTGCTGCGGCACTGCAAGCAGCGGCTCGAGGACTTCAAGGTGCCGAGCCGCGTCGAGTTCGTGGCCGAGCTGCCGAAGACCAGCACGGGCAAGGTCAAGCGCAACGCGATCGTGCTGCCGCCTAGGCGGACGTGACCCCGTCGCGCGCGCCGTCGCGCGGGCGCTGGAAGGTCTCGAGGTCGGCCGCCAGTTCGTCGATCTCGCGGTCCCACCAGCGCGACGCGAGCAGTTCCTGGATCCGGGCCTCGGCGAACCGGTAGCCGACGACGCGCGCGGGCTGGCCCGTGACCAGCGCATAGGGCGGCACGTCCTTGTGCACGACGGCGCCAGCACCGATCACCGCGCCGTCGCCGATCTCGCGCACGGACGGCAGCACGATCGCGTTGTGGCCGATCCAGACGTCGTTGCCGATCCGCAGCCGCGTGATCGGCGCGAGGTTCTCGCGGGTGAGGCCGAAGAACGGGTTGAAGAACAGGCCGCTGGTCGAACGGTGGCCGAGCGGATGGTTGTGCGTGATCGTGCGCGCGGTCTCGGCGATCGAGCAGTAGCGTCCGACGGTCGTGCCGGCGTCGAGGTGGAACGGCCAGAAAA
>VGXW01000232.1 GCA_016873195.1 Planctomycetota bacterium
AGGCGGAACCAGCCCGCGCGTCGGGTGGGGAGCGAGACGGCCGCGCGGCGGTTCACCGGCGCCTCCGGTGCAGCAGCAGCCAGGTGCCATCGGCGCCACCGGCCGGCAGCGCGGCGGGATCTGCGTCGCGCTCGAGCGCCGCGAGCAGGCCGGGCAGCGACGCGGCCGCGTAGCCGTGCGCGAACGCGGGGCGCACGGCGCCGGCGAGGCGCGCTTCCAGCGGTGGCGCGGCCTGCGCGCGCAGCAGCCAGATCGCGGTGACGACCGCCGCGGCGGCGGCGAGCAGCGGGCCGGTCCAGCGCCGGCGGCGGGCGGCGGCCGCCGCGCCGCCGGCCGCGACCGGCTGGTCCGCGAGCGCGCGCAGGGTGCGCGCGACGAACGCGGGCGACGGTTCGGGAGCGACGTAGCGGGCGAGCAGCTCGCGCCAGCGGCGCACGCGGTCCTGGCGCACGGCCTGCAGCGTGCGCGCGACGAAGTCCGGCGACGGTTCGGGAGGCGCGAACGAAGCGAGCTGCTCGCGCGACGGGCCGCCTTCCGGCCCGGCCGCGTTCCCCGCGGCGAGCACGGCGGCGACGGTGCGCGCGACGAAGTCCGGCGCGATCGGCGGCGGCGGCAGGTCGAGCCACTCGGCCTCGCTCGGGAAGTCCGGCGCCGCGGGGAGGCCGGCGTCGCGTCGCTGCGCTCCGTCGTGGGGGATCATGGTCACGCGCCCGCCCGGAGCCAGGGCTCGAGCTGCTGCCGCATGGTCTGCTTGGCCCGGAACAGCCGCGACTTCACGGTGCCCTCGTGGACGCCGGTGATCGCGGCGATCTCGGCGCAGTCGAGTCCTTCGTACTCGCGCAGCACGAACACCATGCGCTGGTCCTCGCCGAGCAGCGCGAGCGCCTCGCCGATGCGGCGGCCGAGTTCCTGGTTCTCGGCGTCGCGCACGGGCACCAGTTCGCGGCGGTCGGCGACGTCGTGGGCCGGCTCGCCGTCGGCCACCGCGTGCAGGCTCGCGGTCGGCAGGTGCTTCTTCTTCAGCACGTCGTAGCAGTGGTTGCGCACGAACGTGTAGACCCAGGTGGTGAACTTCGCGCGGGCGGGGTCGAAGTCCGGCAGCGCGCGGAACACCTTCAGGAACACCTCCTGCGCGAGGTCCTCGACGTCCTCGCGCCAGCGCGGGCCGAGGAAGCGGAAGATCGTCGCGATCACCGGCCGGTGCAGCGCCTGCACGATCGCCTCGGCGGCGGCGGGATCGCCGCGCTGGGCGCTGCGCACTCGGTCGGCGGTCGGTTCGGTCACGTCGCTCCCGGTTCGGCGGCGGTGGTGATTCGAGCGCGCGGCGGCGCGGTTCCCGGAAATCCGGCGCCCGGCCGGCTCACAGCCGGTAGGGGATCAGGTCGGCGTCGTCGCCGGTCTCGCCGAGCCGTTCGTCGACGAGCTTCTCGTCGACGACGATCTGCTGGCCGCGCCGCTCGCTGGCGTCGAACGACAGGTCCTCGAGGCACTTCTCGAGGATCGTCATGAGCCGCCGCGCGCCGATGTCCTGCGTCTGCCGGTTGGCGCGGAACGCGAGCGCCGCGAGCCGCTCGAGCCCGCCCCTCGTGAACGACAGGTCGACGCCCTCGGTGCGGAACAGCGCGACGTACTGGCGCGTCAGCGCGTTCTTCGGCTCGGCGAGGATGCGCACGAAGTCGGCCTCGGTCAGCGACTGCAGCGCGACGCGGACCGGGAAGCGGCCCTGCAGCTCGGGGATCAGCTCGTTCGGTTTGTGGAAGTGGAACGCGCCCGCGGCGAGGAACAGCACGTGGTCGGTGCGCACGTGGCCGTAGCGCGTGTAGACCGCGCAGCCCTCGACGACCGACAGGAGATCGCGCTGCACGCCCTCGCGCGAGACGTCGGGGCCGTCGCTGCTGCCCGAGCTGACGATCTTGTCGATCTCGTCGATGAAGACGATGCCGTCGTTCTGCGCGCGGTCGAGCGCCTCGGCGACGATCGCGGGGTGGTCGAGCAGCTTGTCGGCCTCCTCGTCGTGCAGCAGCCGCCGCGCCTCGGCGACGGTCAGCCTGCGCACCTTGGTCTTGTTGCCCGGCGAGCGGCCCCACAGCTCCTGCAACGCCTGCGCGTCGATGCCCATCGTCTCGTTGCCCTGCGGGCCCATCACGCTGAGCGTCGGCGTGCGCGCGTCGCGCACCTCGACCTCGACGGGGCGCTGCTCGAGGCGCCGTCCGGCGAGGTCCTCGCGCAGCGACAGGCGCGCCTGCTCGCGTTCGCCGAGGTCCTGCGGGGCCGGGGGCGGGGCGCCCGGCACGGCGGGCCGCGCGCGCCAGATGCCGCCCTCGAGCTGGCCCGGACCGCCCGGCACGGGATCCTGGTACTCGGCGAGGCCGGCCTCGTCGAGCAGCGCGCGCAGGATGCGGTGCTCGGCGGCGGCGGCGGCCTTCTGCTCGACGTCCTTGACCTGCTCGGCGCGCACCAGCGCGACCGCGGCGTCGACGAGGTCGCGCACCATCGACTCGACGTCGCGGCCGTGGTAGCCGACCTCGCTGTACTTGGTCGCCTCGACCTTCAGGAACGGCGCCCGCGCCAGCGTCGCGAGCCGCCGCGCGATCTCGGTCTTGCCGACGCCGGTCGGGCCGATCAGCAGGATGTTCTTCGGGTAGACGTCCTGCGCGAGTTCGGCGCCGAGCTGGCGGCGGCGCCAGCGGTTGCGCAGCGCCACGGCGACGGCGCGCTTGGCCTTCTGCTGGCCGATGATGTAGTCGTCGAGCGCGCGCGTGATCTCGCGGGGAGTCAGGTTTTCGGCGGGGTCGGTCATGGCGGGCCCCGCAGCATACCGAGGCCCGCGCCGCGCCGGCCAGCCGCGCTACTTCTCCGCCGCCTTGTCCTTCTCGGCGGCCTTGCGCTTGCGTTCGGCGCGGTCCTTCTTGAACGCCTCCTCGGTCTGGAAGCGCTGGACGTAGTCGTGCCAGACCTTCACGGTGCGCGCGTTCCACTCGGCCTTCTTGGGCGGGAGCTCCTCGTCCAACGTCAGGACCGGCTCGAAGCGCACGTTGATGTCGAACAGGACCTCCTCGAGCAGCTTGTTGAACTCGAACGCGGCCATCGAGTCCTCGGCCGTGCGGTAGTCGAGCAGGCGCAGCTGCTCGACGATGCCGAACAGCGCCGGGTAGTCGATCTCGACGAGCTTGCGCTTGGCGCGGGTGCCCTGCAGCCCGCCGTCGCGCACGGCCTGGCAGAGTCCTTGGACCTCGGCCTTCTTCGCGGCGTCGATGCCCGCCGGCCACGTGACCTCGGGGTAGGTCTTCGGGTCGGTGACCTTGTCCAGCGTCTCGGGCGGGTTCTTGATCGTCTCCCAGGGCCGCTTCTTGCGGTCGTCGGCGGCCTGCTCGCCGGCGGGCTTGTCGGCGGGCTTCTCGACCGGCGCATCGGCTGGCTTGTCGGCCGGCTTGTCCGCGGGCTTCTCCACGGGCTTGTCGACCGGCGCATCGGCCGGCTTGTCGGCCGGCTTGTCCGCGGGCGTCTGCGCGGCGGGCGTCTGCGCCGTGTTCGCCGTGTTCGCCGGCGGCTTGTTCATCTGCAGCACCACGACGGCAACCACGATCAAGATCGCGACGAGGCCGACGCCGGCCAGCACGAGCGGCATCGACGAGTTCGGCTTCTTGTGATGGTGGTGGTGGCGGTGCCCGTGTTCGTCGTGGCCGTGCGCACCGTGGTGGTGGCCGTGCTCGTGGCGGCCGTGCGTGCCGTGGTGGGGGCCGTGTTTGCCGTCGGCCGCGTCCGCTCCGGCCTTCGCCCGCGCGCCGTGCGTCGGTTCCTTGTGCTCCTTGCTGCGGTCGACCGCCGGTTTCGCCGCCGCCGCCGGTTTCGCGGCCGCCGACGGCTCGGGCGCCGCGGCGTGCGAACGTTGCTTCTGCACGTCGATCGTGCTGCCGCACTTCTGGCACTTGGCGTGGGCGCCCGTGAAGGTCTCGGGGATCTTGTACTTGGCGCCGCAGTTCTCACAGGCGATGTGGATCACGGTCATGGGGGGGCTCCTGCCGCGTGAGGGAAAACTGGATGGGGGGCTTCGCTGCGACGGTGGTCACTTCTTGCCGGCGGGTTTCGGGGCGCCCTTCTTGGGCGCGTCGAGCGGTTCCTCGAGGTTCTCGCGCATGTCGATGAAGTCGCTGAGATCGCCGCTGGAGTAGCGCCACCAGAACGCGAACCACTGGCGCACGCACGATTCGCGCAGCGTCTTGTCCTTCTCGGCATCGCCGGTGCCGGCGAGTTCGAAGTTGTGGGCGCCGCCGGTCCAGCCGCGCAGCGCGCGGTCGAGCTGGCTGAGCTTCATGTAGTTGGCGTTGACGTCGCCGTAGAGCTCGTACATCGCGTTGAGCGCGCGCGGCACGACGGCCTTCTTCTCGTCCAGCGTCTGGATCGACATCGTCGCCCGGTTGAACACCTTGCCCGGCGACTCGGCGAGATCGGGATCGGCGCTGCGGATCACCTCCGCGACGACCTGGTCCGCCTTCGCGCGCAGTTCGGGCGGGGCCTTCTCCCAGTGCGGGACGGGTGCGGGCGGCGACTCCAGCACCTTGCGCGTGCCCATGCTGTCGGTGATCACGGTTTCCTTCGCCGCCGCGATGTCCTTGTTCGGCACGAACGGCTGCAGGCTCGGATCGGGCTTGGCGCGCCGCGGCGGGATCCGGACGACCCAGTCGGTGACCACGACCTGCTCGCCCGCCATGCGGAACGTCACCTCGATGTCGCCGCGCGTGTTCGGTTGGTAGTTGTCGTCGCCGGGCTTCGGCGCCACGTGCACGATCGCCTTGCCGCCCGGCGACGTCATCGTCGCCTCGTCCGCCAGCCTGCCGCTCGCGCAGGTGAGTTCGCGCAGGTAGCGCGTCGACTTGTGCGTCTGCAGCGCCGCGCAGACGGCCTCCAGGTCGGCGCCGGCCGGCAGTTCGAGCTTCGTCGCGGCCGCGGCCAGGTCGGTGTGGGTCTGGATCACGGGCCGGTTGTCCTTCTCGATCGCCTGCGCCCACTGGATCAGCTGCATCGTGCGCGGGTGCGTGCTCGGCGAGACGACCTCCCGCTGCGGCTCGGGCAGCGGCGCCACGCTGGTTGCGGGGCCGCGACAGCAGGAAGAACGACGCGATGATCAGCAGCGTCACGCCGCCGAGGATCAGGTAGGTCTTGCTGTGGTCCTGCGCGCGCGCGTGCTTGCCGACCATCGTCTTCGGGAAGAAGACGCGGTGGCATTCCTGGCACTCGAGCTTCTCGTCGAGGCTCGTCTCGGGCAGGCGGTAGCGCGTGCCGCACTGCGGGCAGCTGACGTCGACCTTGCCGTCGCTGCGCACGGCACCGCGGCCACCGGGACGGGAGGAGGAGGAACGGGACGCCAGGGGTTTGCGTCGGGACACGCGGGTCCTTGCCGGTCGGAAATGGAGGAGGGGCCCCCGGACGGTAAGGCGCTTCGGGCCAGGGTGTCAACCGCACGACTGCCACCCCGAGCCGGCGGCGGCGAAAGGGCTCGCGCCGGCGGCGGGGGCGTCTACCCTGCCGCGATGAGCTTCCGCATGGAGACCGACCTGCGGCCCGCGGGCGATCAGGTCCGGGCGATCGAGCAGCTGTGCGGCTGGCTCGGCGACCGCGCCGCGGCCGCCACGCTGCTCGGCGTCACCGGCTCGGGCAAGACCTTCACGGTCGCCAGGGTCGTCGAGCGGCTGCAGCGGCCGGTGCTCGTGCTGGCGCCGAACAAGACGCTCGCGGCCCAGCTCTACGCGGAGTTCAAGGCCTTCTTCCCGCACAACGCGGTCGAGTACTTCGTCAGCTACTACGACTACTTCCAGCCCGAGGCCTACGTGCCGACGACCGACACGTACATCGAGAAGGACGCGCTGATCAACGAGGCGATCGAGCGCATGCGCAACTCGGCGACGCGCTCCTTGATGGACCGCCGCGACGTGCTGATCGTCGCCTCGATCTCGTGCATCTACGGCCTCGGCTCGCCGGAGACCTACCGCGAGCTGTCGGTGGCGGTCCGGCGGGGCCAGCGCATCGACCGCGACGTGCTGCTGCGGCAGCTGACGGCGATCCAGTTCGTGCGCGACAACTTCGACTTCCAGGCCGGCCGCTTCCGCGTGCGCGGCGACGTCGTCGAGATCTACCCGTCCTACGAGGACGCGCGCGCGCTGCGCGTCGAGTTCTTCGGCGACGAGGTCGAGGCGCTGTGCGCGATCGACCCGCTGCGCGGCGAGGTGCTCGAGCACCTCGAGCAGGTGACCGTCTACCCGGCGACGCACTACGTGGCGACCGGCGACCAGCTGGTCCGCGCCTGCGGATCGATCGAACAGGAACTCGAGGCGCGGCTGCAGGATCTCGAGGGCAGCAAGAAGCTGCTCGAGGCGCAGCGCCTGGGCCAGCGCACGCGCCACGACCTCGAGATGCTGCGCGCGACCGGCGGCTGCCAGGGCATCGAGAACTACAGCCGCCACCTCGACGGCCGCGCGCCGGGCCAGCCGCCGGCGACGCTCTTGCACTACTTCCCCGACGACTTCCTGCTGGTCGTCGACGAGTCGCACGTCGCCGTGCCGCAGGCCGGCGGCATGTACCGCGGCGACCGCGCGCGCAAGCAGACGCTGGTCGACTACGGCTTCCGGCTGCCGAGCGCGCTCGACAACCGGCCGCTGCGCTTCGAGGAGTTCGAGGGACTGCTGCGGCAGGTGCTGTTCGTGTCGGCGACGCCGGGCGGCTACGAGCTCGGCCGCAGCGCCGAGCGCGTGACCGAACTCGTGGTGCGGCCCACGGGCCTCGTCGACCCGCCGGTCGAGGTGCGGCCCGCGCGGGGGCAGGTCGACGACGTGGTCGGCGAGGTGCGCCGCTGCGTCGGGTCCGGCGCGCGCGTGCTGATCACCACGCTGACCAAACGCGCGGCCGAGGAACTGACCGACTACCTGCGCGACCTCGGCATCAAGGTGCGCTACCTGCACAGCGACATCGACAGCCTCGAGCGCACCGCGCTGATCCGCGACCTGCGCCTGGGCGTGTTCGACGTGCTGGTCGGCATCAACCTGCTGCGCGAGGGGCTCGACCTGCCCGAGGTGGCGCTGGTCGCCGTGCTCGACGCCGACAAGGAAGGCTACCTGCGCAGCAAGACGTCGCTGATCCAGACCTGCGGCCGCGCGTCGCGCAACGTCGACGGGCGCGTGCTGCTCTACGCGGACAAGGTGACCGACTCGATCGCCGGCGCGATGGCGGAGATGGACCGGCGCCGCGCGCGGCAGACGGCGCACAACCGCGAGCACGGCATCGTGCCGCGCACGATCGTGAAGCCCGTGCGCGACCTGCTCGAGGCGCCGCCGGACGAAGCCCCTGAGCTGGTGCCGGGGCAGAAGAAGGGCAAGGGGCGCGGCCGCGGCAAGGCGGCCGGCGCCGCGGCGGGTGCGGCGGCGGCCGGCGCGGCGGCCCGGCGGCAGTTCGCGGACCACAAGGAGCTGCTGCAGCACACGAAGCTGCTGCGCGCCGAGATGATGGCGGCGGCGAAGAACCTCGACTTCGAGCTGGCGGCGCGGATCCGCGACGAGGTCTACCGGCTCGAGAAGCTCGACATGGAACTGCTGTAGGCGGTGCGGACCGGTGCCCGGCGGGCGTTCCCCCCGATCGGCAGCGAGACCGGGCGGCGGGGCGCCGTGGGCCTCAGCGCCGGGGCGGCACCGGGTCGAAGCCGGGTTCGCAGAGCGGGTGGCAGCGCAGCAGGCGCCGCAACGTGAGCCAGCTGCCGCGCAGCGCGCCGTGCACGCGCAGCGCCTCGAGCGCGTACTGGGAGCAGCTCGGATGGAACCGGCACGTGCGCGGCTTCAGCGGGCTCACCAGCTTCTGGTAGAGCCAGACCGGCAGCATCAGGAGCCACCTCACGGGGCACCTCCGCGGCCGCGCGGTGCGCGCCGCCGGTCCGGCGCGGGGCGCCTGGCGAGCCGCGCCGCGAGTTCGACGAGTTCCGCGCGCAGCAACTCGAGCGGGAACCGTTCCTCGCGCTGCCTCGGGATCAGCACGAGGTCCGCCGCGGGCAGCCGGTGGCGCTCGAGCCGGAACGCCTCGCGCAGGAGCCGCTTCAGCTTGTTGCGCCGCACCGCGCCGCC
>VGXW01000233.1 GCA_016873195.1 Planctomycetota bacterium
TGCACTCGTGCTTGCCGTGCGCGGAAGCCAGGAACGCCGGCTTGTCGACGCGCACCGACACCTTGACGCCGCCGGGGAACTCCATCGGGTCCTCGGCGGTCGCGTGGCAGTCGTGGCAACCCGAGCTGGCGGCAGCACCCTGTTCCTGCGCGGACAGGGACGCGCCCGCCGCCCACAGGGCAAGCAGCAGGGTTGCCCGAGGGGCGACGGGGGTCAGGGCCAAGGTCAAGCCCTCTTGGCGATCATCTTCTGCACGAGGGCCTTGCCGCCGAGACCGAGCAGCACGGCGAACCCGGCGAGCGGCAGGAACAGCACGTAGGCGAGGCTCATGGCGAGCCCGCCGCACAGGCGCAGCGTCGACCCGAACACGCCGTGCCGCCGCGGGGCCGGCTGTGCCGCCGGGGCGCGCGGCATCGCCGGGACCGCGATCGGCGGGGTCACCGGCGCGGCCGGCATGGCGTCCGGGACCACGGGCTTCGCCGCGATCGGCGGCACGACCGTGGCCGGGGCCGGCACCGTGGCGCTCTGCAGGTAGGCCGGCGTGGTGCTCCAGGTCGGGCCCGTCATCGCGAGCGTGGTCGCTTCGGTCAGCACGTCGGGGGCGACGGGCTTGGTCAGGTAGTCGGTGACGCCCAGGCGCGCGGCCTCGAGCAGGGTTTCCCGCGACGGGTAGCCGGTGACGACGATGACCGGCATCTTGGGGTGGGTCTCGCGCAACTTGCGCACCACCTGCAGGCCGTCCATGCCCGGCATGCGCAGGTCGGCGAGCATCACGTCGTATTCGCGCTTGCCGATGTTGTCGAGCGCGGCCTTGCCGTCGTGGGCCTTCTCGACCTCGAAGCCGGCGTTCATGAGCACCCGCTCGTAGCTGCGGCACACGATGTCTTCGTCGTCGACGACGAGGATCCTCTTGGTAGCGACCATCTCAGCACCTCTTGGGATTCAGGGTTCCACTCTGGCGGGCACGAGCCACGACCGTGCGGATCTGCGCGGCGTCGAGCGGCTTCGGCAGGAAGTCGAAGGCGCCCAGTTGGATGGACTCCTTCGCGTTCTCGAGCGAGGGGTAGCCGGTCATCACCAGGATCGGGACCTCCGGACGGCTGTTGCGCACGTGCTGGAGCACCGTGAGCCCGCCGAGCCGCGGCATGCGCAGATCGAGGATCACCAGCGAGTAGCCGTGGTTCTCGAACATCTGCACGCCTTCGGCGCCGGAGCCCGCCTGATCGATCCGGTGACCTTCCTGCTCCAGCACCCGCGCGAGGCTCTGGCGGACGACCGCGTCGTCGTCGACCACCAGGATGCTCGCAGTGCCGGTCATGTCTCGGTCCTCGGATTCGTTCGGGGCGATTGCCCGCGAGGGGGAGAGCAACTGGGATGCCAGGGTCTTGCCGCGAGTACGCGTTCTCCAGGGAAACGTCGAGTTCGCGCTCCAAATGGCTGTTCCGACGCAGTCGGCGAATCCGGCTCCGGACCTGCGCCGGGGTTCGGGCCCGGGGCCTGTACGAAGTCCTCGTACACTTGCTTCGTACACTGGCCTTGTGCGTATGCGACCGCTCACGCGTCGTCGCGGCGCACGCCGTGGCGCTTCATGAGCGCCTGGAAGTTCGGCCGCAGCATGCCGACCGCCTCCGCCGCGCGCGTGGCGTTGCCACCGGCCCGTTCGAGCGCCGCGGCCACGAAGAGGCGCTCGGCCTCCATCACGAGTTCCTCCTGCAGCCGGTGCTTCTGCGCCTTCAGCTCCTCCCAGGTCGTCGCGACCGGGCCGAGCACCGACGGCAGCGCGGGGCCCGCCGGCCGCCGCAGTTCCACCGGCAGCTGCTCGACGGTGATCGCGTCGCCGCTGCACAGCACCATCGCGCGCTGGATCGTGTTCTCGAGTTCGCGCACGTTGCCGGGCCAGCCGTGCCGCAGCAGCAGGTCCATCGCCTCGGCCGAGATCGTGGTGGCCCGGCAGCCGGTGCCCTCGCGGTGCTTCTTCAGGAAGTGCATCGCGAGGTCCGGCACGTCCTCCTTGCGTTCGCGCAGCGCCGGCAGCCGGATCGGCACGATGTGGACGCGGTAGTAGAGGTCCTCGCGGAACTCGCCCTTCTGCACCATCGCCTCGAGGTCGCGGTTGGTCGCGGCGATCAGCCGGATGTCGGTCTTCTGCGCCTCGGTGGCGCCGACCGGCTTGTACTCGCGTTCCTGCAGCACGCGCAGCAGGCGCACCTGCACCGACAGCGGGATGTTGCCGATCTCGTCGAGGAACAGCGTGCCGCCGTTCGCCGCCGCGAAGACGCCCTTGCGGGCGGTCGACGCGCCGGTGAACGCGCCCTTCTCGTGCCCGAACAGTTCGCTCTCGAGCACGGTCTCGCTGAGCGCGCCGCAGTCGACGGGCAGGAACGGACCGGTGCGGCGCGGGCTGTTCCAGTGGATCGCGCGCGCGACGAGTTCCTTGCCGGTGCCGCTGTCGCCGCGGATCAGCACGGTGCTGTCGGTCGGCGCGACGCGTTCGAGCACGTGGTAGACGGCCTGCATGCCGGCGCTGCGCCCGACCAGGTTGTCGAACCGGTAGCGCTGCTGCAGCGCGGCGCGCAGTTGCTCGTTCTCGCGCTCGAGCCGCTGCCGCTGCTGCATCTTCGTGACGGCGATCAGCAGCTGGTCGGGCGTGAACGGCTTCGGCACGTAGTCGAACGCGCCGAGCCGCATCGCCTGCACCGCCGTGTGGATCTCGGCGAAGCCCGTCACGATCATCACCTCGGTCGCGGGGCTCACCTCCTTGACGCGCCTCAGGAACTCGATGCCGTCCATGCCCGGCATCTTGAGGTCGACGATCGCCACGTCGGGGTGCGTCGCGGCGGCGATGCGCAGGCCTTCCTGCGGGTCCTGCGTCGTCGTGACGCGGTGGCCCTCGTCGCCGAGGATGCGCGCGCAGCTGACGCAGACGACCTTCTCGTCGTCGACCACGAGCACGCTGGCGCTCTCGCGCACCTCGTCCTTCACGGCGTTTCCTCCGGCTTGCCCGCGGGCGGCGGCTCGCCCGGCAGGTCGATCGTGAACGTCGTGCCGGCGCCGACCGTGCTCTGGACCGAGATCGTGCCGCCGTGGCGGCGCACGATGCCGTAGGACACCGACAGGCCGAGCCCCGTGCCCTTGCCGATGGGCTTGCTGGTGAAGAACGGGTCGAAGATCTTCGTCAGGTGCTCCTTCGGGATGCCGACCCCGGTGTCCGCGAACGACACCACGACGCGGCCGTTCGGCGCCGCCGCGGCGCGCACCTCGATGCGCCCGCCCTCGGGCATCGCCTCGGCGGCGTTGATCAGCAGGTTCAGGAAGACCTGCTCCATCTGGTTCTGGTCGCAGAGCACCGCCGGCAGCCCCGCGGCGACCTGCAGTTCGATCCTGGTGTTCTGGAACTTGGCCTGGCGCTCGACCAGCGACACCGACTTGTGGATCACCGGCGCGAGATCCTGCGAGCGCCTCTGCGGCCCGGTCTCGCGCGAGAACTCGAGCAGCTGGCGGATGATCGTCGCGCAGCGGTTCGTCTCGTTGACGATCAGCTGCAGGTCCTCGTGCTGCCGCGTGTCCTTCGGCGTGTCCTGCAGCAGCAGCGTGCTGAACGTCAGGATGCCGGTCAGCGGACTGTTGAGTTCGTGCGCCACGCCGGCGGCGAGGATGCCCAGCGACGAGAGCTTCTCGGCGCGCACGACCTGGTCCTGCGCGACGCGCAGGTCGCGCGTCTTCTGCTCGACCTGTTGTTCCAGCGTGTGCGCCCAGTTGCTGAGTTCGGTGCGCGCCGCGTGCAGGTCGACGGTCATCTGGTTGAACGCGCCGGTCAGCTGGCTCACCTCGTCGGTCGAGCGGACCTCGATCGCCTGGTCGAGGTGGCCGGCCGAGACGCTGCGGATGCCCGCCAGCAGCGACTGCAGCGGGCGCGTCACGAACGTGAACACGAACAGGCCGAACAGCACGCAGACCGCCGCGGTGGCGCCGAGCGCGAAGGCCAGCGTGCCGCGGCCGGCGTCGTCGATGCGTTGGTCGATGTCCTTCAGCGACACGCCGACGTCGACGACGCCGAGCACCTGCTGCTCCTCGGGCGAGCGGTGGCAGCCGAAGGTCGCGCAGCCGGCCTCGTTGTAGACGACGTCGATCGCGGCGAGCACCCGGCTGCCGCTCTCCGCCTGGAAGATGCGCGCGCGCTGCGGCGAATCGAGGTGCGTCAGCGGCTGCGCGACCGCGTGGCACTGGTAGCAGGCCTCGGCCCGCAGGTCGACGGTCTTGCCGACCTCGCCCAGGCGGCTGCTGTAGGCGATCCTGCCCTCCTTGTTGTAGATGCGCACGTGCTCGATGCCGGGTTGCCGGCCGACGTTCTGCACCGTCTGGTCCGTGTCCTTGGACTCGTTGTGCAGCATCGTGTAGCGCGTGCTGCGCTTGACGACGTCCGCGATGCGCAGCACCGACCCGCGCGCCTGCGCGAGCAGATCCTCGCCGTGCCGGTCCACCGACAACCACGCCGCGGCAGCGCTCGCGAGGATCAAGCAGCCGCCGAGCAGCACGGTGACCCGCCAGCCGAGGCTGCGGAACGGCCGCCGGCGCCGCACCGGGCCGGCCGGAGCGGCGGGCGGGGGGGCGCTGGCAGGGGTGGCCTGGTCTTGGGTCATGGACGATCCGCCGAGGATAGCGTCGCCTGCCTTCGGCGGTCCTGCCCTGGGCCATTGCTCGCAGGGAAGGGGGGACATCCGGCTCCCCGCCGTGGCCGTGGCCAGGGTCCTCGGACCGCCTGCCGCTGCGCGCCGTCACCGGAACAGCAGTTCGAACTCCTCGATCGTCGGGCCTTCGCTGCTGTCGAGGATGCGGAGCCGCCACCGCCGGGCTTCGACCGGCGAGAACTCGCGCCGGAAGTCCGCGCCGATCGACTCCCCGGCGAGCACCGTGCGCCACTCGCCGCCGAGTTCGCACTGCAGGTCGAAGCGCTGGACGCGCGCGCCGGCCCGCCACTCGGCGATCGCCACGCCGCCGGCCCGCTTCGGGGCGCCGAGGTCGATCTCCAGCGTCGCCTGCTTCGTGCCCGCGTCCGTCGCCCAGCGCGTCGCGGGGTCGCCGTCGATCGCGCGGTCCGCCCCGTAGCCGGGTTCGTTGCGGAACACGTTCGAGGCGCTCGCCCGGGCGAAGGCCATCGGTGCCGGCACCGCGATCGGCGCGAGCGCCAGCGCGTCGGTGTCGAGCTCGAGGCGCACGATCGTGTCGATCGGCTGCCGCGCCGCCGCGGGCACCTGCAGCACGATCCGTCCCTGCTCCTGCCGCACGGTCGCCTTGCCGCCGCCGAGCACCGCGCTGCCGGCGATCCGCGCGGGCAGGTCCGGCAGCTCGATCGTCTCGCCGGGCCACTGCAGCACGTGCACGTAGACGCTGCGCCCACGCCGCGTGCTGACCACGCGGGCCGACGGCAGCCATGGCCCGCCGCGCGTGTCGCGCACGGCCTCGCCGCTGGCCGAGAGCCAGCCGCCGAGCTCGCGCAGCCGTTCGGCCTGCCGCGGTTCGATGCGGCCGTCGGGCATCGGCCCGACGTTGAGCAGCAGGTTGCCGTCGCCGCCGGCACAGCGCACCAGCGTCTGCACGCACTCCGCGAGCGACTTCAGCGTGTCGTCGGGCTTCCAGGCCCACTGCCGGCAGATCGTGATGCAGCTCTCCCAGGGCCGCTGGTCCTGGTAGCGACCGATCTCCTGCTCGGGCGTGTCGTAGTCGCCGATCGGCCCCGCGCCCGGCGCCGACGTGCCGGCCATGCCCTGCCGCGCCTTGCCGACGCGGTTGTTGACGATCACGGAGCCCTGCAGCGACCGGCAGAACCGGTAGAGCGCCTCGCCGCGTTCGGCGGTCCACGGCGCTTCCCATTCGCCGTCGAACCAGACGAGACCCAGCGGACCGCAGTCCGTGAACAGTTCCCGCAGCTGGCCGCGCAGGTACTGTTCGTAGCGGTCCATGTCCGGCGAGGGCTTCCTGCTCTTGCCGCCCGGGCTGCCGAGCGGGTAGTCGGGGTGGCGCCAGTCGCAGATCGAGTGGTAGGCGCAGAAGCGCAGCCCCGCCTTGCGGCACGCGTCGGCGAGTTCGCGCGTCACGTCGCGGCGGAACGGCGTGTGCGCGATCGAGTAGTCGGTGAGCTCGCTGTCCCACAGGCAGAAGCCATCGTGGTGTTTGGTCGTCAGCACGAGGTAACCCGCGCCGGCGGCCGCGGCGAGCTCGGCCCAGGCCGCCGCGTCGAACTGCTGCGGGTCGAACGTGCGGTGGAGCGCGTCGTAGTCGGCGACGGGCACCTGGGCGCCGCGCGACCAGCCGATCTCGGTGCCGCGTTGGCTCACCGGTCCCCAGTGCACGAACAGGCCCAGGCGCGCCCGTGCCCACCACGCGAGGCGGGCTTCGTAGGGGTGGGGGCCCGCGGGCGGGTCCTGCGCACCGAGACCGGACGCACCGAGGGCCGAGAGCAGCACGGCAGAGGGGAACCGCATGGGGCCAACGGTAGCCCGCGCGGCGCAGTCCCGCGTGCGCCCAGGTGCGCAGGTGCGGCCGGTGCGCGCGGGGCCCGCCGGGCGGGGGGCGGTCAGCGCTTCGGCTGCCCGGCCTGCTGCCGGAGCTGCTGCTCGATCTCCTCGCTCGTCGGCAGCGCCTCGGTCGGCGAGGCGACCAGGCCGACCGGGCTCGGTACGCCGTTGATGTCGAGCATGCGCACGGTCGAGCGCGTGCCGTCCTCGTGCACGTACCACTCGTAGCCGTTGTCGAGGATCTTGCCGCAGATCGGCGAGAAGGGGCGGTTGTTCCAGTTCAGCTTGATCGGCTCGGTGACGCCGTTGAGCGCGGGCGCCGTCGAGCCGTCCGGGAACTGCACCACGGCCGGCGGCTTCGCGGGCGCCGGTGCCTTGGCAGGCACTTGCGCCGTGGCCGCGGGCGGTGCTTCCGCCGGCGCGGCGCGCGGCAGCGCTGCACCGGGGGGCTGTGTGGCGGGCGTTGCGTCGGGTCCGCCCGGGAAGAAGGCGAAGTAGCCGATGACCCCGATGGCGCACAGGGCGAGCCCCGCGAACCAGACGTAGGGTCTCCGGGCCGAGGTGGAAGGTTCCGTCATGGCTCGGGCAACCTGCCCCGGCGGCCCGCACCTGCCGCGTGGGCGGCGCGGGCCGGGGGCGTGCTGCGCCGGCGCGCGGCGCAGCTGCTTCGGCTTCCAAGGAAACGCCGCAGCGGCGCCGAGGGCGTGTTTCGCCCTGGACGTGTCGCCGCGTTGCGGCGTACGGGGCTCACAGGTGCTGGACGCCGCAGCCCGTCGCGTGCACCTCGAACGGGTTGCTGGTGGCGACGTTCAGCACGAACGCCTGGTACCAGAAGTCGAACGGCGTCTGCGGTGCCGACAGGCCCTGGACGATCAGCCGCGCCGCAGGGGTCAGCGTGAGCATGTGCTGGTAGAGGCCCTGGGCGTTGCTGAGGCCGAAGAACGTCACCCCGTTCACGAAGTCGATGCACACGTTGCCGCGCGTGTTCGGGTGCGCGACGACGGGCGACAGCAAAGCCAGCGGAACGTTGCCGACCGGGCTCGGGCCGAACGCCAGGATCACGAAGACGGGCGCGTTCGGGAAGTTGACTTCGGTCACCAGGAAGCCGATGTTGTCCGCGCGCGGCACGGTCGACCCGTTGCCGTCGTAGACGTCGGGGTGCAGGCCCGAGATGAAGTTGGTCGTGCCGCCCAGCGGCGTCGAGCCGGTCGCACCCGGATTGCTCACGGGGTAGTTGGTCTGGTTCGTCTGCGTGACGCACACCCCGCCCGTCACGTTCGCGATGATCTCGAACCTGAGCTCCAGGCGCGTGCCAGCCGTGCCGCCCGGGTAGACCGCCGGGCCGGTCGGCACGCCGCCGGGTACCGGCAGGTGGCAGCCGAACTGGTTGTTCGGCACCGAGTCGATGCGCGGGCCAGCCTGGTCGGTGATCGGGGCTGCCGTCGAGTTGACCACGCGGTCGTAGGCGGCGTGGAGCGATGCGCCATCGGTCGGCCAGGTGCCCGAGGCCGGCGGCGACAGGTTGATGCCGATCCACTTGTCGCCCTTGGGCGCCGACGCCACGTTTGCCGGCAGCG
>VGXW01000234.1 GCA_016873195.1 Planctomycetota bacterium
AGGTCCAGTCGGTCTCGGCGCCCGTGAGCCAGGCGGACAGTTCCTGCAGCAACTCGCCGTCGCCGTGTCCGTCCCGGAAGGTGATCCCGAGCTTCGCCGCGAGGCGTTCGCGGGCCAGAGCCGCGTAGACCGCGCGGTAGTGGTCGAGCCCCGCGTGCACGGCGGTCTCGTCGCCCGGGAACAGCGGCAGCAGCGCCGCGCCGAGGCACTCGAGGTTCCAGAAGCCGATGCCCGGCTGGTTCTGGTAGCAGTAGCGGCGCAGGCCCGCGTCGGTCGTGTTCGGCGTCCAGCCGGGATCGAAGTCGTCGAGCCAGCCGTACGGGCCGTAGTCGATCGTGAGCCCGAGGATCGACAGGTTGTCGGTGTTCATCACGCCGTGCACGAAGCCGAGGCCCTGCCAGTGCGCGACGAGGACCGCCGTGCGCTCGGCGACGTCGCGGAACCACGCCGCGAACGCCGCCGGGGTCGCGCCGCCGTGCGCCGCGAGGTGCTGCGGGAAGAAGTGCTCGAGCGTGAACGCCGCGAGCTCGCGCAGCAGGTGCTCGTCGCCGCGCGAGCGCGGCAGCTCGAAGTTGCCGAAGCGCAGGAACGAGGGCGCGACCCGGCAGACGATCGCGCCGGGCTCCGGCCGCGGGTTGCCGTCGTAGAACATGTCGCGCACCACGTCCTCGCCGGTGGCGACGAGCGACAGCGCGCGCGTGGTCGGCACGCCGAGGTGGAACATCGCCTCGCTGCACAGGAACTCGCGGATCGACGAGCGCAGCACCGCGCGGCCGTCGCCGGCGCGCGAGTAGGGCGTCGGGCCAGCACCCTTGAGCTGCAGCTCGAACGTGGCCCCGTCGTCGCGCACCAGTTCGCCGAGCACGATCGCGCGGCCGTCGCCGAGCTGGCCGGCCCAGTTGCCGAACTGGTGGCCGCCGTAGTTCGCCGCGTAGGGGGCCATGCCGGGCCACAGCGCGTTGCCGGCGAGCACCGCGGTGGTGCCGGGATCGCGCAGCAGGTCCTCGGGCAGCCCGAGTTCGCGCGCGAGCGGCGCCGAGAACGCCAGCAGCCGCGGCGCCGCGACGGGCGTCGGCGGCGCGAGCGACCACAGGGCGCCGTGCACCGGGCGCGGGCGTCGTTCGTCGCTGCGGTCGCCGGGCAGCCGGTCCAGGAGACGTCGCGTGAAGCGGGGCGGGGGCATCGGGCGACGGGATAGGACGGGCCGGCTCGTCCACAATCCAGCGGCAGCGGTCCGGCGCGCGGCCGGGCCGCCGGCTACATTCGCGCCCCGTGCCGACCGTCTCGAGCTTCCCGCCGATCGCCGCGCCGCGGGCGCGCGTGCTGATCGTCGGCAGCATGCCCGGCGAGGCGTCGCTGCGCGCGGGCCGGTACTACGCCCACCCGCACAACGCGTTCTGGCCGGTCGTCGGCGCGTTCTGCGGTTTCGCCCCGGACCTGCCCTACGCCGCGCGCACGGCGCGGCTGCGGGCCGCCGGCATCGCGCTGTGGGACGTGCTGCAGAGCTGCGAACGCGACGGCAGCCTCGACGCCTCGATCGTCGCCGCGAGCGAACGGCCGAACGACTTCGCCGGTTTCCTCGCAGCGCAGCCGCGCATCCGCGCGGTGCTGTGCAACGGCGGCAAGGCGTTCGCGGCGTTCCGCCGGGCGGTGCTGCCAGGACTCGGCGCCCGGGCCACGGACCTCGAGGTGCTGCGGCTGCCGTCGACGAGCCCGGCCCACGCGTCGCGGTCGCGCGCGGCGAAGCAGCGCCTCTGGCACGCGGCGCTGCTGCGGTGCCTCGGCGGCTGAGGCCGGCGCCGCCTGCAGCGGGTGCCCGCCCGACGGTGGTGGTGCCCTGCTGCGAGGAAGCCGAGGGCATCCACCGGTTCCACGCCGAGTCGAAGCGCGTGCTGGGCGCGCTCGACGGCCTCGACCACCGGATCGTGTTCGTCGACGACGGCAGCCGCGATGCCACGCTGGCGCGGCTCGACGAGATCGCCGCCGGCGACCCCGCGCGGCTGGTCTACTCGCTGTCGCGCAGTTCCGGTCACCAGATCGCCCTGGGCGCCGGCCTCGAGGCGTTCCTGCGGTCGCCGCAGTTGCGCCTGCTGCACCGCGCCGGGGGCCACCTGGTCTTCGCGCGCGCGTTCTGACGGGCCGGGCTCACGGCAGGTCGAGCCCGCGCGGGAACTGCTCGCGCAGCCGCGCGAAGCGGCTGCCGTAGACCATCTCGAACAGCTCCGTGCGGTCCGGGAACAACCGCTCTGCTTCGCCGCGCAGGTTCTCGATCGCGACGTCGATGTCGATCGGCGGCAACTCGCCGTCGAGGATCATCGCGCAGATGGACTCGGCGCCGCGCGCGAGTTCGCGCATCGCCTCGCGTCCGTCGGAGCGGCGGCTGTCCGTGGCCACGGGGGCAGCATAGCCGGCGGCCGGGCGCACGGGGCGGGTCAGCGGTGCACGACCACTTCGTCCTTCGCGAAGCGCACCTTCGGGGCCAGGGCGTACTTGTCCTCGGCCGCGCGGTAGCCCGCGGCGCACACGCACAGCGTGCGGTAGGGCGAGCCCTCGAGGCCCAGGATGCGGTCGTAGGCCGCCGGGTCGAAGCCCTCCATCGGGCAGGTGTCGACGCCGAGCAGCGCCGCGCTGGCCATGAACTGGCCGAGCGCGATGTAGACCTGCCGCGCGTTCCAGGCGCCGAGCTCCGGCGCCGGCCGGCCCTGCACGAAGGAGATCATCATCTGGCGGTAGCTGTCGAGCGACTGCGTGGTCGCGCCGCGCACCTTGCCGATGCGCGCGAGCAGCCGGTCGACGTCGCCCACCGCCGTGGTGCGCAGGCCGAGGAATACCACCAGCTTGCTCGCGTCGGTGATCTGGGGCTGGTTCCACGAGACGGGCCGCAGCTGCGCCCGCAGCGCCTTGTCGTCGACCACCAGGAACTGCCACGGCTGCAGGCCGAACGACGACGGTGCCAACACGAGCGCGTCCTCGAGGGCCTGCCAGACGTCGGCGGGGATCTGCTGCTTGCTGTCGAACTGCTTCGTCGCGTAGCGCCACTGCAGGCGCTCGCGCAGCACGGCGGGGGAGATGGGCTGGCTCATGGGGTGCGCGGGATTAGGCGCAACGGATCGCCGGCGCAAGTCAGAGCCTGCCCATCAGCGCCGCGACCCGGCGGCCGAACGCCGCCGGGTCCGGCGGCAGGGCGCCTTCGGCGAGCAGCGCCTGGTCGTGCAGCAGCGCCGCCCAGTCGGCGAGTTGCGCCTCGTCGTCCATCGCCAGCAGCTTCTTGACGACCGCGTGGTCGGGGTTCAGTTCGAGGATGCGCTTCTTGTCGGGGAGCGCATGCCCGGCGTCGCGCAGCACGCGTTCCTGGTGGGCGCTGATGCCGTGCTCGTCGCTGACGAGGCAGGCCGGCGAGTCGGTCAGGCGGTCGGTGACGCGCACGGTCTTCACGTGCGCGTCGAGCGCCTTCTGCACGCGCTCGAGCACCGGGCCGAAGTGCTTCTGCTTCTCTTCCTTCGCCTGCTTCTCGGCGTCGGTCGCCGGCAGGTCGAGCGCGCCCTTCGCCGCGGACACGAACGGCTTGCCGTCGAACTCGCGCAGCGCGTCGACGATCCACTCGTCGATCGGGTCGGTCATCAGCAGCACCTCGTAGCCGCGCTTCCTCAGCGCCTCGATGTGCGGGCTCGCCTTCGCCGCAGGGAGACTGTCGGCGGCGACGAAGTAGATCGACTTCTGCTCGGCCGGCATGCGGCCCGCGTAGTCCTTCAGGCCGTGCCAGCCGTCGGCGGCCGAGCTGTGGAAGCGCAGCAGCGCGGCGAGGCGGTCGCGCGATTCGAGGTCGTGGTAGACGCCCTCCTTGAGCACCCTGCCGAACTCGTCCCAGAACAGCTCGTAGCGGCGCACCTTCTTCTTCTCGCCGTCGACCTCGCGTTCGGTCTCGCCTTCGCCGGCCAGTTCCTCGAGCAGCGACAGCGTCTTGCCGACGACCTGCTTCTTGATGAAGCGCGTCGTCGCGTCCTTCTGCAGGATCTCGCGCGAGACGTTCAGCGGCAGGTCCTCGCTGTCGACGACGCCGCGCAGGAAGCGCAGCCACTCGGGCGCGATCTCCTGCGCGTCGTCCATGATGAACACGCGTTTGACGAACAGCCGCACGCCGCCCTTGCGCCGCTCGACGAGGTCGAACGGGGCCACGGCCGGCAGGAACAAGAGGCCCGCGAGCTCCTGCGTGCCCTCGACCTTCCAGTGCGTCCACGCGAGCGGTTCGTGCCAGTCGTGCGACAGCGACTTGTAGAACTCCTGGTACTGCGCGTCGGTGAGCTCGGCCTTCGGCCTGGTCCACAGCGCGCGCGCCGAGTTCAGCGTCTGCCACTCGGTCTGCTTCGCGTCGCCCTCGGTCCGCTCGACCTCCATGCGGATCGGCCAGCGCACGTAGTCGCTGTACTTGCGCACGACCTCGCGCACGGGCCACTGCTCGGCGTAGTCCTTCGCCTCCTCCTTGAGGTGCAGCACGACGTCGGTGCCGCGGCCCCGCCGCTCGCCCGGGCGGATCTCGAAGTCGCCCTTCGCCTCGCTCTGCCAGGTCCAGACCTCGTCGCTGCCGGCCTTGCGCGAGGTCACCGTCACCGAGTCGGCGACCAGGAACGCGGAGTAGAAGCCGACCCCGAACTGGCCGATCAGCGAGAGGTCCTTCTTCTGCTCGGCGGTCAGCGACTGCATCAGCTTCTTGCTGCCCGAGCGCGCGATCGTGCCGAGGTTGGCGATCAGTTCGTCGCGCGACATGCCGATGCCGTTGTCGCGGATGGTCAGCGTGCGCGCCTGCTCGTCGCGCACCAGCTCGATGCGCAGTTCCTGGTCGTCGCCGAGCAGGTGGTGGTCGGTCAGCGCGCGGAAGTTGAGCAGGTCGATCGCGTCCGCGGCGTTGCTGATCAGCTCGCGCAGGAACACCTCGCGGTGCGAGTAGAGCGAGTTGACGACGAGCGAGAGGACTTCGTTGACCTCGGCCTGGAAGACGTGTTTCTCGACGGAGGAGGACATGGTCGGTGTCGGGGGTGGAGTGGGCGCCCGGCCGGGCGCCGTTCCTGGGGCGAACAGGATTGCGACGGGGCCCGGTCCGCGCAAGGGTGGCGCCCGTCAGGGGTCCAGCAGGTGCCGGCCGATCGTGGCGAGCAGTTCGCCGCGCGCGCGGCCGGACAGCAGGTCGAGTTCGCGGCCGAGGTTGACCGCCGTGCCGAGCCCGATCATCGCCCAGGCGACGAGCCGTGGGTCGGGTCCCTTCCGGCCGGCGCGCGACCGGCGGTGCTCGGCGACGCGCGCCCGGATGAAACGGTGGAAGCTGCGGTAGGCGGCGCGCAGCGCTGCCTTGATCGCCGGGTCGTCGGTCTCGGACAGCCCCGCGAACAGGATGCGGTAGAGCCCGAACTCGCCGAGGTGGTCCGACTCGTAGTCGAGCACCGCCTCCGCGGTCGTCACGGCGCTGGTCCGCCGCGCGAACTCGCGGGCCCAGATGGCCTCGGAGTGCTCGGCGACGAACCCGATCGCGGCCGTGAACATCGCGCGCTTGTCGGGCCACAGCCGGTAGAGGATCGTCTCCTGGACCCTGCAGCGGCTGGCCAGTTCCGCGGTGGTCGTGCGCCGGTAGCCGAACGCGGCGAACGCCGCCGCGAGCACGGGCAGCAGTTCGGCGCGGCGGGCCTCGCTGAGGTTCGGGCGTCCCATGCGCGGACGATAGCGCGCGGGCTCGCTCGCGCACCTGGCCTACTTCGCGCCGAGCAGCCGGAGCAGGTTGCGCGCGCGGCGCGCGGCGGCCGTGTCGTGCGCGCCCTTGTCCACGGCCTCGAGCGCCTTCAGCGCCGCGTCGGTCTTCCGCTCGCGCAGCAGCTTCTCGGCTCGCTCGAGCTTCCGGCTCGCCGCGAGTTCGGCCTTGCCCTGCTCGGTCTCGAACGCAGCGACCAGGGGCTGCACCTCGGCGAGCCATTCGGCCTTGCCGGCGACGTCGCGCAGCAGCGCCTTCGCGGCCGCCTGCGCAGCGCCGAAGCGCCCGCTGTCCTGCAGTTCGGCGACCGCGTACTTGCGCACCGCGTAACGGTCCTCGACCTCGGCCAGCAGGCGCGTGCGCGGCTCGCCCTCGGGCAGTTGCCCGGCGAGGACGAAGGCGCCGCCGAGGTCGCCGTGCCCGTAGAGCGCGCTGCGCACCTTGCACAGGGCGGCGCTCTCGCCGAAGCCGCGTTTCCGCTTCGCCAGTTCGGCGGCGATGACCTCGTCGACCTGCTTCTGGTTCTCGTTCGCCGGCCCGTCCCACACGAGCCTGCCGTCGGCGCCGATCAGGGCCAGGTGCGGCAGCGCGGTGAACGCCGGCGTCGGCACGGTGCCGCCGGGGGCGACGAAGCAGTCGTTGTCGGGGAAGTGCCGCAGCAGGAAGGCCCGCAGCTGGTCGAGGCTCGCCTCCTGGCTGTGCACGAGCACGGTCGCGAGCCCGCTGCCGGCCAGCCGGTGGTCGCGCTGGATCGCGGCGGGCAGGGCGGTGTTGACGCAGGGCGGGCTGTGCATGCCGAAGAACACGATCGCGACCGGCTGGCCCCGGAAGTCGGACAGCTTCTGGCGGCCGTCGCCGTCGAGGAACGTCGCGAACGAGAACTCGGGCACCGTCTCGCCGACGGCCGCGCGCTGCTGCGCCGGGGCCGGCAGCGCCAGCAGCAGCGCCGCCCGGAGGATGGGGTGCTTCATGGCGATGGCAGGCAGGGCGCGATCGTACTGTCGTCGGCCCGCGCCGTCCGGGTGGGGATGTGCGCAGGAGCGGCGCGCCTCGGGGGGATCCAGGCCGGGCCGTCAGCGGTCGAGCGACCGGGCCGGACGGCAGCCGAAGAATCCGTTCCGTTCGGTGCGTTCGCCCGAGAGTCTGGTCCGCGGCGTCGCCGGCGGCACCGAGAACCAGGAGCCTCCGCGCAACACGTGGTGGCCGATCGCCCCGGGAGCGGCCACCGGGTCCACGGTGACTTCGCCGCGGCCCTGGTAGGCGACCGGATTCCATTCCTCGGCGCACCATTCCCACAGGTTGCCGAGCATGTCGTGGAGGCCGAAGCCGTTCGGCTTGCGCGTGCGCACGGGGTGCGTCCGCATCTCCGCGTTGCGGTGGAACCACGCGTGCTCGCGCATGCCCGCTTCGGTGCTCCAGGGCTCTTCGGCGCGCGGCAGGCCGCCGGTGCAGGCGCGCTCCCACTCGGCCTCCGTCGGCAGCCGATAGCCGTAGCGGGCGCAGTAGGCGGACGCGTCCGCCCAGGACAGAGGCATCGGCCGCTCGTCGTCCTGCGCGGGCACCGGCACGCCAGGATCGCCGGCGAACTCGGCGACGTGCCGGCGCCACTGGCCGATCGTCAACTCGGTCTCGGCCAGCAGGTAGTCCCGCAGGAGCCGCACGCGGTGCCGCGGCTTCTCCTGGGCCACCTCGTCGCTGCCCATCTCGAACTCGCCGGCCGGCACGCGCACGAAGACGATGCCGGTGCGCGGGTCGCGCAGCCGGCGGCCGGGCCGGGCTGCCTCGACGTCCTGCCAGGTGCCGGGATCCTGGCTCTGCTCCAGCGTGGCCTTCGCCGCCGGCGTGAGTTCGGGCGCTGGCGGGGGAACCGCAGCGCCGCGGTCGCGACAGGCCGCCGCGACGAGCACGATCCCGGCCCACGCAACGGAACGCAGCATGGGGGGATCATGCCGTGACCGCGCAGCAGCCACAAAGGAACATGGCGGCCGCTGGGCGACAGCAGCCGGCCGCTGGGCGACAGCAGGCCCAGGAACGAGCGCGCGCATCCTGGGCCCTCGGCCTCCGCCCGGATACCGCCATCTCCCCGGCCCGACTGCGCGGAAGATCCACGAGTATGCGGTTGTCGGCGGCCCGCGATCGGCGAACGATGCTGCCGGACCGAAGACCCATGAGCCGATTCTCCATGACCGCAGTCTTGCGGTGGTGCCGATCGGCACCCGAGGCGAGTCGCCGCGGCGCGGTAGCCACGCTCCGCCGCCGTCGGCCCCGTCTCGTACGGGCCGGACGTCCCGCCGCAGGATTCGATTGCACTGGACTCCCTCCTC
>VGXW01000235.1 GCA_016873195.1 Planctomycetota bacterium
AGGCGGGCAGCAGCTTCAGGGAAGCCCAGTCCGCCACGGCGACGATCGCCGGCGGCAGCAGCACGCGCAGCAGCGAGGCGGCGTGCTGCGGGTCGGCAAAGGTGTGGCGGAACAGGGCGTCATGGTCGGGCATGTGGGTGCTCCTGCACCCCAGTGGCTCGACCGGGGGATCCTCGCGCGCGGATTTCCGGGGGTGGCCGGCGGAGCCGCCCCCTCCGCCCGTCACTTCGGATCGATCTGCGCGAGCGGGAACGTCGCCGAGGCCACGTGCTCGCGCGCGAGGATCGCTTCGAGCCGCTTCACCACCTCGGGCTGCTGCGCGGCGAGGTCCCTTCCCTCGCCCGGATCCTGCGCGAGGTCGTAGAGCTCCGTCGCGACCGGGCCCTTCTGCAGGTTCTTCCTGACGAGCTTGTGCCCGCCGGCCCAGACCGCCTGCCAGCCGCCGTAGCCCGCGAACTCGCGGTAGAGGAACGGCCGCTCCGCCAACACCCCGCCGCGCAGCAGCGGCAGCAGGCTCCGGCCGTCGAGGCCCTCGGGCACCTGGGCACCGCAGGCTTCGGCCAGCGTCGGCAGCCAGTCCTCGAAGCCGCAGACGAACGCGCTCTCGCTGCCCTTCGCCACCGCGCCCGGCCAGCGCACGATCGCCGGCACGCGGAGGCCGCCCTCGTACATCGAGCCCTTGCGCCCGCGCAGTTCGCCGCACGAGGCGAAGAAGTCGACGTCGGTGCCGCCGACCGGGCTGTGCGTGGCGCCGTTGTCGGACGTGAACACGACGATCGTGCGTTCGCCGAGGCCGAGTTCGTCGACCAGCGCCACCAGCGCGCCGACCTCGCGGTCGAGCCGGGTGATCATCGCCGCGTAGGCCGCGCGCGGCGTCCGGTGCGGTGTGTAGCCGTTGCCGCCCGTGTAGGGTGTCTCGGGGAACTTGCCGGCGTAGGCCGCGAGGTCCGGCTCGGGCACGTGCAGCGCGAGGTGCGGCAGCGTCGAGGGGTAGCACAGGAAGAACGGCTCGTCGCGGTGCGCGCGCACGAAGGCGAGGGCCTGCTCGAGGATGCGATCGGGCGCGTAGTCGCTGCCCGTGAACCGCGCGTAGCTCCTGCTGTCGTCCGGATCCTCGCCCTCGCGCAGCTTGCCCGCGCCGGGCACCGGCGGGTCGTTGCGCAGCGCGATCCGCCGGCCGTCGTCGTAGAGGTAGGCCGGCCAGTAGGAATGCGCGTGGCGCTGGCAGTTGTAGCCGAAGAAGCGGTCGAAGCCGCGGGCCAACGGATCGCCTTCGGTGCCGAACATGCCGAGGCCCCACTTGCCGAACGCGCCCGTCGCGTAGCCCGCCGCGTCGAGCGCTCGCGGCAGCATCGGTTCGGCCGCCGGCAGCGGCCACTGCCCCTCGGGCTGCGCCTCCTTGTTGTCGCGCACGGCCGCGTGGCCGGGATGCCGGCCGGTCAGCAGCACGCAGCGCGACGGCGCGCAGACCGGCGAGCCGGAGTAGTGGCGCAGGAGGCGCATGCCGTCCTTCGCCAGCGCGTCGAGGTGCGGCGTGCGGATCCGCTGCTGGCCGAAGCAGCCGAGTTCGCGGTAGCCGAGGTCGTCGGCGAGCACGAACACGACGTTGGGCGGGCGCTCCGGCGCGGCGGGCTGCTGGGCGGGTGCGGGCAAAACGCAGAGCAGCGAGAGGGCCACCAGGAACGGGAGCCGGAGGCGCATGCGCGCAGGATAGACAGCGGCCCGCTGCTTGCCGAGCCCGGCTGGCTCACGGCGTTGCCGCGTGCGCGGCGTGCCGCCATCATCGCGCGGCATGGCGACCATGCGCTGCGTCGTCGTGCGCGAGCACGGCGGGTTCGACAAGCTGCGGCTCGAGGAACGGCCCGTGCCGTCGCCGGGGCCGGGCGAAGTGCGCGTGCGCATGCTGGCCGTCGGCCTGAACCACCTCGACACCTGGGTGCGCCGCGGCGTGCCGGGGCACACGTTCCCGCTGCCGCTGGTGACCAGCAGCGACGGCTCTGGCGTGATCGACGCACTCGGGCCCGGCGTCACCAACGTGCGCGAGGGCGACGCGGTCACCGTGCTGCCGGCCCTGTCGTGCGGCGCCTGCGAAGCGTGCCAGACCGGCGTCGACCAATTGTGTCGCCACTACCGCATCCTCGGCGAAGCCGCCGACGGCACCGCCGCCGAGTTCGTCTGCCTGCCGCTCGCGAACGTGGCGCCGAAGCCCGCCGCGCTGACCGCGGCCGAGGCCGGATCGGTCGGGCTCGTGTTCCAGACGGCGTGGAACATGCTCGTGCGCCGCGCCGAGCTGCGCGCCGGCGAGACCGTGCTCGTGCACGCGGGTCTGTCGGGCGTCGGCAGCGCGGCCGTGCAGATCGCGCGGGTGCTCGGCGCGCAGGTGATCGCGACGGCGGGCGGGCCCGCGAAGTGCGCGCGCGTGCTGGAACTCGGCGCCCACCACGCGATCGACCACACGAGCCGGGACTTCGTCGCGGAGGTGCGCACGCTGACCGGCAAGGCCGGCGTGCACGTCGTCTTCGAACACGTCGGGGCCGCGACGTTCGACGGCTCGCTGAAGGTGCTGCAGCGCGGCGGCCGGCTGGTGACCTGCGGCGCGACGACCGGCGGCGCCGTGCAGCTGTCGCTGCACGCCTTGTTCTTCAAGAGCCTGTCGGTCCTCGGCTCGACGATGGGCAGCAAGGGCGACCTGCGCGCGATCCTGCGCCTGTTCGAGTCGGGCCGGTTCCGGCCGGTGCTCGACCGCACGCTGCCGCTGGAGCGGGCCGGCGAGGCGCACCGGCTGCTGGAGGCGCGCGAAGCCATGGGCAAGGTGGTCCTGACCGTGTGAGCGGGGGGGGGCCGGCCCGGGGCGCGCCCGGCATCGCGGGCTCCGGCGGCGACTTGCGCAGGGGGTGGACTTCCGGCGACAGGTCGATAAAGTTAGTGGCCACTAGCGGAACACCCGATAGGAGCCACCATGAGACCCACGTTCCAACTGCCCTGCGTCCTCGCCGCGCTGCTGCCGGCCCTGCGCTGCCAGAGCGGCGACCCCGTTTCCCGGCTACCTGCTGCAGAGCCCCAGGGCGAGCTGAAGGCCGGGGCGTCCGTCACCGTGTTCCCGGCGCTGCTCGCCGGCGCGGCGAACGCCGACGTCGCCAACGTGCTCGGCATCCTGCTCGAGCGCGGCGGCTCGACCCAGGTCGAGATCGAGCCGAAGGCCTTCGTGCCCGAGAAGGGCCAGGACTTCGCCGCCCAGGCCGCGGCGTTCGGCGCGTTCGTCGGCAAGGCGGGCCTGAAGACCGACTACGCGCTGTTCGCGAGCATCAGCGGCGTGCCCGGCAAGGGCATCGACGGCGTGCGCGGTGCCTTGGTCGACAAGCAGGGCAAGGTCGTCTGGTCCGACGAGCAGCAGAAGGGCTCGAAGGCGTTCGACGCCGCGCGGCCGGGCGAGCCGTTGGACTGCGTGGTCCTGCTCGTGCAGCAGCTGCGGAAGCCGCTGCGCCTCGAGGACCCGATGCGCGCGAACGCGCCGGCGAGCAAGCTCGAGCAGCGCATGAAGGCGCAGACCGGCGTGCCGCCGGAGACGGAGCTGAAGGCGATGGACGAGCGGCTCGCGGCGCTGCGTCTGGCCGGCGCGCCGGCGATCTTGGTCTACCCGGTCCGGGTCGGCAGCGAGTGGTCGGCGGACGGTGCGGCGGCGATCGTCGCGGCGATCGAGAAGGCCGGCTGCGCGAAGGCGAGGGCGGTGGCCGAGGCGATCCCGTTCACCGCGCAGGCGAGTTCGAACGAGCAGCGCACGCTGTGGAGTGCGGCGCGCTCGATCCAGGAGGCGGTGCGCAAGGCGAAGCTCGAGCAGCCGGACTACCTGCTGTTCGCGGACTTCCTGATGGCGGGCGAGAAGCGCGCCGGGGCGGTGCACACGTTCCTGCTGACGCCGGCGGGCGACCTCGTGTTCGTCGACTACCAGAACTCGCACCACGGCGACTTCCAGAAGGTCGCACCGGCCTCGGTGGCCGACTGCGCGCGCCTCGCGGCGATCCGGCTCGCGGCGCGGCTCGCGGAGTAGCCGCCGCGGCGGCTGGCCGTGGCGAGCGACCCCGGTCGCTCCGTAGCCTTGCGCGCATGCGACCCACACCCTGGCGTCCGTTCCGCTTCGCCCTGCTGTCCCTCCTTGCCGTCGCCGCCGCAGGCTGCTGCGCGGCGGGCGGCAGCGCCGGCGGCGAGCAGGACGCCGCCGGTGGCCCCCGGCCGATCGCGCTGTGGAACGGCGGCGACCTCACGGGCTGGCACGCCGACGTGCCGGCCGCGGACGGCGGCAAGCAGGTCGAACCATCGTTCCTCGTCAAGGACGGCCTGCTGGTCAGCCTCGGCAACCCGCCCGGGCACCTGATCACCGACGCGTCGTTCTCCGACTACCGGCTCACGGTCGAGTGGCGCTGGCCCGGCAAACCCGGCAACTGCGGCGTGCTGGTGCACTGCTCGACGCCGCGGCGGCTCTACGGCATGTTCCCGCAGTCGATCGAGTGCCAGCTGCACGTCGGCAACGCCGGCGACTTCTGGTGCATCGGCGAGGATCTCGTGGTGCCCGAGATGGAGCAGCGCCGCGGCCCGCGGGCGGAGTGGGGCGTCGACGGCGACCGGCGCCGCCGCATCGCGAACCTGACCGACGACAGCGAGAAGCCGCTCGGCGAGTGGAACACGATGGTGATCGAGTGCCGCGGCCGCGAGGTGGTGATCCGGGTCAACGGCGACCTCGTGAACCACGGCACGGACTGCACGGCGGATCGCGGCCAGATCGCGATCCAGGCCGAAGGCGCGGTCTGCGAGTTCCGCAAGGTCGAGCTGCAGCCGCTGTGAGGCCGGGGGCGGGCGTCAGGCCCGGCGGTGCCTGCCCTTCGGCTCGCCGGCCTCCAGCGCGGCCGCGGCCGCCGCGAACAGGGCGCCGCGGGCGGGGGATGTGGAATGCACATCCTCGACCAGATGGTCGAGGAGCAGAGAAAACAGGTCCCGGACGACGGGCGCCCGGTCAGTCGACCCACTCGCAGACGAACAGGTTCGTCTCGCCGCGCTGCTTGCCGTAGCGGTTCGATGCGAACACGAAATGCCGGCCGTCGGGCGAGAACATCGGGAAGCCGTCGAACTCGGGGTAGTCGGTGATCTGCTCGAGGCCCTGGCCGTCCTCGCCGATCACGTAGAGCTCGAAGTTGCGCGCGGCGGTGTGGTCGCCGGTCTTCGCCATCTGCTCCATGCCCTTCCAGTTGCTCGAGAAGACGATGCGCTTGTCGTCGGGCAGCCAGAAGGGGCCGAAGTTGGCGCCGCCGAGGCGCGTGACCTGGCGGAAGCCCGAACCGTCGCGGTTGCAGACCGTGATCTCCATGTGCGACGGACGCACCTGCTCCACGCCGAGCAGTTGCCGGTCTTCGTCGGCCTGCCTGCCGTCCGCCGGGAACGCCGAGCGGAACACCAGCTTGCTGCCGTCGTGCGAGAAGAAGGCGCCGCCGTCGTAGCCCGGCCGGTTCGTGACGCGCACCACGTTCCTGCCGTCCGGGTCCATCGTGTAGAGCTCGAGGTCGCCGTCGCGCACCGACGTGAACACGAACGTGCCGGTGACGGGACACACCGTCGCCTCGGCGTCGTAGCCGGGCGTGTCGGTGATCTGCTGCAGGTTCCTGCCGTCGGCGTCGGCGACGAACAGGTCGTACTCGCGGTGCACGGTCCACACGTAGCGGCCGCGCTCGACCTTGGCGACGGGCGGGGGCTCCTTGCCGTGGTGGTGCGTCGACGCGAACACGATCTGCCGGTCGCCCTGCAGGAAGTAGCTGCAGGTCGTGCGGCCCGTGCCCGTGCTGACGAGCTGCATCTCGCCCGTCGTCAGGTCGAGCACGTAGATCTGGTCCGCCTCGAGCGTCGACTTGCGCCGCTGCAGGATCAGCCGCCGGCCGTCGTTCGACCAGTAGGCCTCGGCGTTCTCGCCGTCGAAGGTCAGCTGGCGCAGGTTCCGGAAGTGCTTCTCGGCGGGGAACGCGTCGACGGGCTTGCCGGCCGCGATCACGAGCGGAGCCGCCGGGGCGACCGGCTGCGGCGGTGGTTCCTGCGGCGGCATGGTGCACGCGCAGGCGAGGACGGACAGCGACAGGCTGGGGCGGAAGGTCATGCCCGCATCCTTGCGGCGGTGCCGGCGCGTGGCAACAGCGCGTTGGTGCCGCTGCGTCACGCGGACGTCATCGGCGGCCCGCCGGTGCGCGGGTTCCGGCCGGCGGGCAGAACTGCGGCGGCGCGGACCTCAGCCCTCGACGACGCGGCCGACCGCCCCGGGTTCGGCGTCGGCGAGGCCGAGCACGCGCCGTTCCTCGGGAGCGAGGTCCGGGAACTGGGCGAGGAACTCGGCGCGGTGGCGCGCGACGAAGGCGCGGAGCGCCCGCAGCAGGTGTTCGGGATCGCCGACCTGGAGCAGCCCCGTCCGGGCCAGTGTCTCCTCGCAGCGGCGCGCGCTGGCGCGGTCGACGGACTCCGGCAGGAGCCGTTGTTCGTCGAGCCAGTAGTCGGCGCGCAGTTCGAAGAAGGCCACCAGATTGCGCAGATGCGGCAGCGTGATCGCCGACCTGCCCTTGCAGATGTCGGTCGCCGTCTGCGGCGAAACCCCCAGAGCCCTGGCCAGGTCCCTCTTCTTGAGGCGACGCTGCTCGAGCAGAGCAGAGATCTTCTCGTGGATGAGGACCATGTGCGGCCTAGGATAACGAGCCCTTGGCAACGGCTCATCGAAGTTCTGTGCAAAGCTGGTTCGCGCCGTGCCTGGTCCTCGCGCTCGCGGCGGCATGCCGCTCGACGCGGCTGCCCGACACGATCTGGCCGCCGGCCGACTTCGAACTGGTGGTCGCGGAGCAGCGCGACGGGCCCGAGGGCAGGCAGGTCGTGCGCCGCTTCCGCGTGCGGTCCGACGGGCTCGCCGTCTACGGCACGGCCAGCGAATCGCTGGTCGACTCGTCGAGCGGCGCGCGCCTGCCGGTGTTCACGAACCTGTCCGTCTACCGGCTCGTGCCGGAGTGCACGCGCGCGCTCGCGCGGCGCGTCGACCGCCTCGGCGTGCTCGAACTCGACCGCGTGCAGGGTGAGCGGGGCGCCGTCGATCCGGGCACCGTGGTGCTGTCCTGGCGGGCCTTCGGCCGCAGCAGCCGGCTCGAAGCGCGCGGCAGGGTGCACGGCGCGATGGCGGAGATCCTCGCGGTCGTCGCCGCACACCTGCCCGAGGGCGAGCAGTTCGCCGCGCCGGGCGTCGCGGGCCGCGGCGTAGCGTCCGTGTTGAGCGGCGTGCCGCGACCGAGCGCCGACGCCGCCGGCGCGCTCGCAGCGCAGGCGGAACTGCTGCGGGCAGGGCCCGGCGATCCGGCGCTGGCGCTCGATGCGTTCGCGCTGGCGTGCCGGCTCGGCCGGCGCGCCGAGGCGATCGGCATGCTGCAGCGCTGGACCGCGCTCACCGCGGACGAACGGCAGCAAGCCGAGGCGTTCCCGGACGGCGAAGCGCGGCTCCAGCCGGCGATCCTCGAGCGGCTGTTGCCGCCGGATTGACCGCCGCGCGGCGGTCGGCGTGGGCCCCGCTCCAGGATCAGCCCTGCTTGTCGGCCTTCACGGGCTCGAAGTCGAGCATGCACATCTGCTTGCCGAACGCCACGTAGACGCCCGCGCCCTCGGTCTCGCCGGCGTAGAGGCACATCAGCAGCCGCTTGCTCTCCTCGGGGCTGTCCAGCAGCGGCAGCTTCATCGTCTGGACCTTGTCGGCGGCCTGGAAGTTGATCTGCCACTCGCAGTCGTCGGTGATCGTGTAGTAGACCTTGTACTCGCCGGCCGCGAGTTCGAGCTCGCCGCACTTGACCGGCGCCGTCGTGCTGAAGGCCGCGAGCGGCTTCTTCGGCGCCAGGCTGTTGATGCCGTTGCGGGCGTTGGCGCCCTTCTCCTTGTCCATCGCCTCGCCGATCCTCTTGCCGCTGGCCCAGGTGATCGACGTGTAGTTCAGGGTCATCTTCGCGCCGCCGACCGTGATCGACT
>VGXW01000236.1 GCA_016873195.1 Planctomycetota bacterium
CCCCGGCGCACGAAGTGGCCGCGGCGCGCGGCCCGGCCCGGCGGCAGTTCGGCGACGAGGCAGCCGCCGGCGGCGACCACACGGTCGGCGAGGTCGCGGTGCTCGGGCGGGTAGATGCGGTCGAGTCCGCCGCCGAGCACCGCGACGGTCGGCACGCCCGCGGCGGCGCAGGCCGCGTGCGCGATCGCGTCGATGCCCCGCGCGAGTCCGCTCCACGACACCACGCCAGCACCGGCGAGTGCGGCGGCGAGCAGCTGCGCCGCCTCGATGCCGTAGGGGGTCGGCGTGCGGCTGCCGACGAAGGCGACCGCGGGCCGGGCCGCGAGCGCGCCGGGATCGCCGCGCACGAACAGCACGAGCGGCCGCAGCGGCATCGCGGCGAACCCGGCGGGGAACGACGGGTCGTCCGGCGTCAGCACGCGGAGCCCGAGGTGCTCGGCGCGCGCGCGCAGCGCCGCCGCCGCGCGGCCGAGGCCCGGGTCGCGCAGCGCCGCGGCGACCCGGCCCGGCACGTCGGGCGGCGACGGCGGAGCGGTGAGACAGCGGTGGGGGTCGAGGTCCGGGGCCAGCAGCGCTTGCACCGGGCTCTCGCCGAACCCCTCGGCGAGGGCCAGCATCAGGAAGGCGTCCACGCCGCCCTGTGTGCCGGAACCCGTCCCCGGTTACACGGCAGGCGCGAAATCCCGCCGCGCCGGCCGGCCGGTCACTTCTTCTTCGGTTCGCCGGTCTTCGCGGGCTCGGGCTTGTTCTCGACCGGCCGCGGCGTCATCTCGAAGCGCACCTCGCCGTCGGCCAGCACCGCCTTGATCGTGTAGGACGTCTCGAGCTGGCCCTTCAGCAGCTGCTCGGACAGCGGGTCCTCGAGGTGCTTCTCGATGCCGCGCTTGAGCGGTCGCGCGCCGAAGTCCTCGGTGAACGACTTCTCGATCAGCCAGTCGACGATCGCCTGGTCGGTCTCGAGCACGTGGCCCTTCGACTTGATGCGCTGGTTCACCTTGCGCAGCTCGTTCTCGACGATGCGCTGCATGTCGTCGCGCGTGAGCTGGTTGAAGACCACGATCTCGTCGAGGCGGTTGATGAACTCGGGGCGGAAGTGGCGCTCGACCTCGCCCTGGATCAGCTCGCGCATCTTCTCGTGGCCGGTCTCCTTGCTGCCCTTGCCGAAGCCGAGCCCGGTGCTGTTCTTGATCAGGTTGGCGCCGATGTTCGACGTCATGATCAGGATCACGTTGCGGAAGTCGATGTGTCGCCCGAACGAGTCGGTGAGGCGCCCTTCCTCCATGATCTGCAGCAGCATGTTGAAGATGTCCGGGTGCGCCTTCTCGATCTCGTCGAGCAGCACCACGGAGTACGGGCGCCGCCGGACCTTCTCGGTCAGCTGGCCGCCCTCCTCGTAGCCGACGTAGCCCGGCGGAGCGCCGACCAGCCGCGAGGCGTTGTACTTCTCCATGTACTCGGACATGTCGATCTGGATGATCGCCTCCTCGCTGCCGAACATGAACTTGGCGAGGCACTTCGACAGCCAGGTCTTGCCGACGCCCGAGGGGCCCAGGAACACGAAGCTGCCCATCGGCCGGTTCGGGTCCTTGAGCCCGGCGCGCGAGCGGCGCACGGCCTTCGCGATCGCGTGGATCGCGCGTTCCTGGTTGATGACGTCCTTGCCGAGCTCCTGCTCCATCCGGAGCAGGCGGTCGGCCTCGGCCTGGTCGAGGCGGCTCAGCGGGATGCCGGTCATCCTGCTGACCGTCTCGGCGATCACGTCCTCGTCGACGAGGCCGCCCGACTCGCGCGAGTTCTCGCGGTCGCGCCACTCGCGCTGGATCTCCTCCTTCTTCTTGCCGAGCTTGAACGCCTGGTCGCGCAGGTCGGCCGCGCGCTCGAAGTCCTGGCCCGCGACGGCCTCCTCCTTCTCCTTGCTGAGCCGCGCGATCTCGATGTCCATCTCGCGCAGGTCCGGCGGCGCGGTCATCGACTTGATGCGCACGCGGGCGCCGGCCTCGTCGATCACGTCGATCGCCTTGTCGGGCAGGAACCGGCCGGTGATGTACCGGGTGCTGAGGTCGACCGCGGTCTGCAGCGCGCCGTCGGTGTAGTTGACGCGGTGGTGGGCCTCGTAGCGGTCGCGCAGGCCCTTGAGGATCGCCAGCGCCTGCTCGGGCGTCGGCGGCTCGACCGCGACGGTCTGGAAGCGGCGCTCCAGCGCGCCGTCCTTCTCGATGTACTTGCGGTACTCGTCGAGCGTGGTCGCGCCGATGCACTGCACCTCGCCGCGCGACAGCGCCGGCTTCAGCACGTTGCTGGCGTCGATCGCGCCCTCGGCGCCGCCGGCGCCGACCAGCGTGTGCAGTTCGTCGATGAACAGCATCACGTCCTTGGCGCGGCGGACCTCGGTCATCACCGCCTTGATGCGCTCCTCGAACTGGCCGCGGTACTTGGTGCCGGCGACCATCATCGCGAGGTCGAGCACGACCAGCCGTTTGCGCCGCAGCAGCTCGGGCACGGTGCCCTTGACGATGCGCTGCGCGAGCCCCTCGACGATCGCGGTCTTGCCGACGCCGGCCTCGCCGAGCAGCACGGGGTTGTTCTTGGTGCGGCGCGACAGGATCTGGATCACGCGTTCGATCTCGCTGTCGCGGCCGATCACCGGATCGAGCTTGCCCTCGCGCGCGAGGTCGGTCAGGTCGCGGCCGAAACTGTCGAGCGCCGGCGTCTTGCTCTTGCTGTTGGTGGTCTGCTGGCCCTGGCCCGAACCACCGCCGCCACCGCCGCCGCCGCCGCCGCCGCCCGGCGGCTCGCCGCCCTCGCTCTCCTCCTCGCCGCTGTTCTCCGACGCGCCGAGGAACTCGAGCACCTCCTCGCGCACCTCGTCGAGCTTGACGCCGAGGTTCATCAGCACCTGCGCGGCGATGCCCTCGTTCTCGCGGATCAGGCCCAGCAGCAGATGCTCGGTGCCGATGTAGTTGTGGCTCAACTGGCTCGCCTCCTCCATCGACAGCTCGAGCACCTTCTTGGCGCGCGGCGTGAACGGCAGCTGGCCCATGGTCACCATCGAGGGGCCGGTCTTGACGATCTTCTCGACCTCGTGGCGGATCTTCTCGAGGTCGATCGTCATGTTCTTGAGCACGTTGGCGGCGACCCCGCTGCCCTCCTGGACCAGCCCGAGCAGGATGTGCTCGGTGCCGATGTACTCGTGGTTGAACTTCATCGCCTCCTGGCGGGCGAAGCTCATGACCTTCTTGGCGCGGTCGGTGAAGCGGTCGAACATCTGGGGTGGACTCCGGAGACCGTGGCTGGCTCGATTCCTCTGATCGGTTGGCCGGGGTATAGGATTTACACCAGTTGGAGATCCAGCACGCCATGGGCGGACCGGGTTTTTTCCAGCGGCGGCGGGGCGGCGCTGCCCAGGAAACGCCGCGGCGGCGCCGCGCGCGTGCTTCGCCCTGGACGTGTCGCCGCGTTGCGGCGTACAGGGCTCACGGCTTGCAGCCGAGCACCTCGCGCAGCAACTGGGCGCGGCGCTGGTCGCGTTCGTCCGGCTGCAGCCGCTGTTGCGTGAAACGCTGCAGGTGGCCCGGTTGCGACAGCAGGAGCGCCCGGTTGACGTCGGCGACCGAGAAGCCGCTGATCAGGTCCTCCTCGATGCCGAAGCGCAGCGCCGACAGGCAGCCGAGCGCCTCCTCGCTGGTCAGGATCTGCGCCCGCTCGAGGATGCCGAGCGAGCGGTGGATCCGGTCGAGCGTGCGCGTGCGCGCGGCGCCGCGCAGCAGCGCCTGCCGGACCTCGCGTTCCCACTGCACGATCTTGCCGACGGCGAGGTGCACGTCGCTCTGGATCTGCCGTTCGTCGCGGCCGAGCGTCACCTGGTTGCTGACCTGGTAGAAGTCGCCGAGCGCGCGGCTGCCCTCCCCGTAGAGGCCGCGCACCGCGAGGTGGATCTTCTGCGCGGTGTTGGTCGTCTTGTCGATCTCCTCGGCCCAGACCAGGCCCGGCAGGTGCAGCATCACCGACAGCCGGAGCCCGGTGCCGGTGTTGGTCGGGCAGCTCGTCAGGAAGCCGAACTCCTCCGAAGTCGCGAACGGCAGCCGCTGCATCAGCGCGTCGTCGAGCCGCTCGGTGCGCTGCCAGACGGCCTCGGTCTGCAGGCCCGACGCGAACACCTGCACGCGCAGGTGGTCCTCCTCGTTGACCATGATCGCGATCGCCTCGTCGGTATCGACCGCGACGCCGCGCGCGCACTTCTTGCCGGCGAGCTCGCGGCTGATCAGGTGGCGCTCGACGAGCACCGTGCGTTCGAGTTCGTCGAGCGTGTCGAGGTCGACGACCGCGAGCTGCTCGGGCAGGCCCTTCTGCTGCAGGCGCGCCGTCACGAAATCGTACAGCGCGCGCGCCTCGGCCTCCGGCTGGCACGGCGAGAAGCGGAAACCCTGCAGGTTGCGCGCGAGCCGCGCGCGCGTGCAGATCGCGATGTCGCACTCGGGGCCGGTGCCCGAGAGCCACGCGCCGGGACGGAACTCGGGCGACTTGCCGCCGCGCGCGCGGGTCACGGCTTCGCTCCTTCGCCGCGCTCGGCCGAGCGCAGTTCGTCGCGCAGCCGCGCCGCTTCCTCGTAGCGTTCGCCGCGCACCGCCTCCTCGAGGCGGCGGCGCAGGTCGGCGAGGCCGCTTCCGTCGGGCGGCGGCGGTTCGGCGCACAGGCGGCCGGGCAGCCGGCCGCGATGCGACTCGGCCTCGTGGATGCGCCGCAGCAGCGGCAGCAGGTCGCCGCGGAACGTCTCGTAGCAGCGCGGGCAGCCGAGCCGGCCCTTGGCACGGAAGTCGGCCGGCGTCAGGCCGCAGCCGGGGCAGGCCTCGGTCGGCCGCCGGCCGCCGCCCCTGGCGCCCTTCAGGCTGCCGAGCAGGTCCTCGAGGATCTCCGCGGAGAACTTCGGCACCTTGGGCTGGGCGACCCCGAGCTGTTCGGCGCAGGCGGGGCAGAGGTGCTGGGAGCCCGTCACGGCTCCGCCGCTCAAGTCCATGATCACGATCGTCGCGATCGCCTTCTGGCACGCTGTGCAGTACTGCATCGGGAGCGCGCGAGTCTAGCCGCTGGCGCCGTGCTGCGCACGGCGCGCGGCGAGCCACGCGTGGAAGTCGAGCGCACGGGCGCGGAAGTTCGGGTACTGGTCGAACGACGCGAACGCCGGGCTCCACAACACCGCGTCGCCGGGCCGCGCGGCGGCGAACGCCGCGCCGAGCGCGTCGGCGACGGTCTGCCGCACGGTGACCGGCAGGCGGCCCGCGAACGCCGCGGCGAGCGGCGCCGCGGCGGCGCCGAACAGGTGCGCGCTCGCCGCGTACGGCAGCACGCCGTTCGCGACCGCGGCGTAGTCGCCGTCCTTGCTCTTGCCGCCGCCGACCCAGTGGATCCGGCCGTCGAGCGACTGCAGCGCCGAGCGCGTCGACTCGATCTCGGTCGACACGCCGTTGTCGTAGATCCGCACGCCGCCGACCACGGCGACCAGCTGCAGCCGGAACGGCAGCGGCGCGGCGTTCGCCATCGCGAGCCCGATCGCGTGCGGGCTGGCGCCGAGGCAGCGCGCGGCGGCGCTGGCGGCCATCACGTTCTCGACCTGGAAGGCGCCGAGCAGCCGCAGCGCCTGCGTGTGCACGATCGGCTCGGACGCGCCGCGCAGCAGCCGCACGGCGACGAAGCCGTCGGCGAGGCCGGCGCTGTCGGGCGCGGGTGGGGCCGCCGCGAAACGCAGGCGCCGCGGGGCCGGCGACGGGAAGGCCGCGGCGACCGGGTCGTCGGCAGCGTGCACGACGAAGCCGGTCGCGGCCGCGGCGAGGCGGCCCTTGGCCGCATGGTAGGCCGCGAGCGTGCCGTGGCGGTCGACGTGGTCCTTCAGCACGCGCGTGAAGATCGCACCGTGCACGCGCGCGGTTGCCGACAGCCGTTCGAGCTGGAAGCTCGAGATCTCGAGCACGGCGACCTGGCCGGCCCGCCATTGCGACTCGTCGGCCAGCAGGCTGTGGCCGATGTTGCCGCCGAGCAGCGCGTCGAACCCGGCGCGCGCGAGCGCGGCATGCACGAGCGTCGACGTGGTCGACTTGCCGTTCGTGCCGGTGATCGCGACCACGGTGCCGGGGTAGGCGGCGAGGAACAGGTCGGCCTCCTGCGTGAGCCGCAGGCCGCGCGCGCGCGCCGCGGCGAACAGCGGGTGCTGGTCCGGGATCGCCGGGTTGGCCAGGAACCAGTCGACGCCGTCGAGCAGGGCTTCGTCCTCGCTGCCCAGGCGCCAGTCGAGGTCCGGCAGGTCGCCGAGCGTTCGCTGCACGGCGAGCAGGTCCTCGCCCGCACTCTTGTCGGCGATGCGCACGCGGCAGCCGGCCCGGGCGAGGAAGCGCACGGCCTCGCGGCCGCCGCCGAAGCGGCCGAGACCGTGCACGAGCACGCGCGCGCCCGCGGGCGGCAGGTCGTCGGGACGCGGGGGGCCCGCCGCTGCGTTCATCGGACGAGGCGCGCCTGCAGCGCGCGTTCGGTGACGAGTTCGAGGCCGGTCGGCCGGGAGCCGGGATCCACGCGCTCGCTGGCCGGGACCGGCGCCGGTTCCGCCGGGGCGGCGGGAACGTCCGGCGGCGCGAACGCCCGCGCGAGCAGTTCGAGCGGGAAGTCGAACGGGAAGGCCCACGGCGGTGCCGGCGGCGGCACGGCGACCGGCAGGCGCACGGGACGGTGCGTCCAGTCGGCGCGGCCGTCGCGGTCCGCGGGGGCGGCGTCGACGGTCACCGTGCCGTAGTAGCGGAACGGCAGTTCGGTGCGGTCCTCGCCCACGCCGTCGACGAAGACCGGATGCCGGCCGGGGTTGTCGAGCCGCAGGACGGGCCCGGTGCAGGCCGCGAGCAGCGCGCACAGGGCGGCGGCGGGCCGCGCCGGGCGGGGGCTTCGGAGGATGCCGGGGTGGAACTTGCGCACGGCGGGGGAACGTGCCGGACCAGCCCCTGCGGCGCAGGAAGGCTGGCGGAGAGGGGGGGATTCGAACCCCCGGTACCGTTTCCGGTACACCGCCTTAGCAAGGCGGCGCAATCGGCCACTCTGCCACCTCTCCGGTGGACGGCGCGCAGTAGAGCCGCGGCGGCGCGGGGGCGCAACTGCGTTCTCGAGCTTCGCCGCGCCTCCCGAACACACGTCGTGCGGCCGGGCGCGGGGCCCTGTTGCGTCCGCTCGGCGAGCGGAAGAGTGGCGGTGGGAGAGGGATTCGAACCCCCGGTCGGCTTGCACCGACAGCGGTTTTCAAAACCGCCGCATTCGGCCACTCTGCCATCCCACCGCGCGGGAACGGGCCGTCCGCGCACGCTAGCCGGGCCGCCGCCACCGCGCCACCGCCGGCCTGCGCTCCGTCACTCCATCGCGACTTCCTCGAACACCTCGCGCGCGACGAAGATCGGCGCCCCGGTCGCCACCGCCAGCGCGATCGCGTCCGACGGCCGGCAGTCGACCGTGCGCTCTCTGGCCGGGCCACCCGGCGGCGCGTCCTTGGGCACCAGCACGAGCATCGCGTAGAAGGTCCGCTCGCGCAGTTCGTTGACGATCACCCTCTGTAGCCGGTGGTCGAGTGCCGCGATCACGCGGCCGACGAGGTCGTGCGTCAGCGGCCGCGGCGGCTGCATGCCGCAGAGCTTCCGGTTGATCTCCTCGACCTCGTGGTAACCGATCTCGATCGTGAAGCCGCGCTGGCCCGACCGTTCGCGCAGGTGGATGTACTGCTGGTCGCCCTTCTGGTGGATGACGACGCGCGCGAGTTCGACTTCGACGAGTTCCATGGCCGCCCGCACCGGGCGCCCTGGTTATAGCGCCTCGGTCCCGCCGCGCGAGCGCGCCGCCGCCGCCGGGCCGGTATAAGGACGCCGTGCCGCAGCAGCCCCCCGCGTCCAGCAACCCCGTGCTCGCAGCCGTCACGCGCAGC
>VGXW01000237.1 GCA_016873195.1 Planctomycetota bacterium
GCAACCGCGCGCACGGCCATCGCGTAGCGCGTCACCGAGTCCATCATGAACATCACGTCGGCGCCCTGCGCGCGGAACGCCTCGGCGATCGTCACGGCGACCAGCGGCGCCTTGAGCCGCAGCATCGGCGCGGCGTCCGACGTGCACGCGACGACGACGCTCTTCTGCAACCCTTCGGCGCCCAGCGACTCGGTGACGAACTCGCCGACCTCGCGGCCGCGTTCGCCGATCAGCGCGATCACGTTGACCTGGCCCGCGCGGCCGCGCGCGATGCTGCCCATCAGCGTCGACTTGCCGACGCCGGAGCCCGCGAACACGCCGATCCGCTGCCCCTTGCCGCAGGTCAGCAGGCCGTCGATCGCGCCGACGCCGGTCTCGATCGGCGCCACGATCGGCGCGCGCTGCAGCGGCGACGGCGAGAGGCCGGTGACCGGGCGCAGCGCCCCCTGCGGCGGCGGGCCGCCGTCGAGCGGGCGGCCGATCGCGTCGACCACGCGGCCGAGCAGGCCGGCGCCGACCGGCACGGCGAGCGGGCGGTGCTCGTTCTGCACGCGGTCCCACGGCGCCACGCGGTGCTGGTCGCCGAGCGCCAGCACCAGCGTGTCGTCGCCGTCGAAGCCGACCACCTCGGCGGGCAGCGGCAGTTTGCCGCCGTCGGCCTCGATCGTGCAGGTGTCGCCGATCGCGGCGCGCAGCCCGGCGACCTGGATCGCGATGCCGCGGATGCCGCGCACGCGGCCCTCGGCGCGCGGGCGGTTGACCGTGCGGGCGGCGTCGAGCGCGCGCTGCAGGCCGGCCGGCAGCGTCACGCCGACACCTCGCGGCGGACCTCGGCGGCGATGCGTTCGAGGACCTCGCGCGGGTCGTAGCGCAGCCGGCCGGTCTCGGTCTCCGCGCGCACGGCGCCGCGGCCGAGCGCCGGGTCGGCGACGAAGCGCGCGGCCGCGGCCTCGTCGTCGGCGCCGGGCAGCGCCGCGAGCCCCGCGCGCACCAGCTCGAGGTCGGCGGGGTGCAGCCGCACGACCAGATCGGCCCGGGAGCTGCCGTGCACGCAGTCCCGCAGGCAGCGCGCGACGGTCGGCGTCGGGTCGACGGCGCCGCGGTCGAGGGCCGCACCGACGACCTCGCGCGCGACCGCGAGGCCGAGTTCGACGGCCAGCGCGGCGACCTCGTCGAGCCGCGCCGCGACCGCCTGCGGCAGCTGGCGCACGGCCTGCTGCGCAACCTCGATCAAGCCCCGCAGCGCCGCCGCGGCGGCGGCGCGCTGCCGTTCGCGTTCGCCGAGCGACAGCAGCCAGGTCGACTCGGGGGCCGGGCGGCCGGCGGCGTCCGGCCGCGGGCTGTGCAGCCGGATGCCGACGATCGGGGCGGGCAGCTGGATCCTGCGGGCGCCGTCCATCGGGTCACACCATCTGCTCGGCGGCGCCGCCGGCCTTGAGGTCGCCCTTGTCCATCATGTCGCGGATCATCTTCAGGATCTCCTGCTGCGCGGCGAGCACGTCGGACAAGGGCGTCGGGCCCAGCGACTCGCGCTCCTCGCGCACCATGTCCGCGGCGCGTTTGCTGAGGTTGCCGAGGATCGCCTGCTCGACCGCGGGCAGCGTGGCCTTCAGCGAGATCGCGAGCTGCCGCGAGTCGACCGCCGACAGCACCTTCTGCATCGACTTCCGGTCGAGCTTCTGCAGGTCGTCGAAGGTGAACATCTCCTCGCGGATCGCGCCGGCGATCTGCGCGTCGTTGGCCTCGATCTTCTCGAGCACGGCCTTCTCGCCGCCGCCGAGGTTGTTCAGCAGCGACGCGGCGGCCTTGATCCAGGCCCCCGGCTCGCTGCGCAGCGTCGTCAGCCCGAGGTCCTTGACCTTCTTGCGCATCACGTCGAGCACGCGCTGCACGACGTCGGGCGGCGTGCGGTCGAGCGTCGCGACGCGGTGCACCAGGTCGGCGCGCGCGTCGTCGTCGAGGCACTTGACGACCTCGCCGCCCTTCTTGCGGTCGAGGTGCGCGATGAACACCGCCGCGATCTGCGGGTGCTCCTCGGCCAGCAGCGCCGCGAGGTCCTGCGGCGTCAGCGACTCGAACATCGCGAACGGGCGCTTCGCCAGGATGTCGCTGTTGGCGCGGCGCGTGACGTCGCCGCCGCGCTCCTCGCCGAACGCGCGCGTCAGCACCGTGCGCATCAGCCCGCCGACGTCGCCGAGCGCCATGCCGCCCTGCTGCATGCGCTCGGCGGCCGCGGCGTAGACCCCGCGCAGCGTCTCGCGGTCGACGGCGAGTTCCTGCAGCTCCTGCATCGCGCGCGTCACCTTGTCGACGGTGTCGTCGCTGAAGTTGCGCAGCACCTTCGCGGCGAGGTCCTGGTCGATCGACAGCAGCAGCATCGCGATGGACTTGTCGGTGCCGAGGCGCGGGGCGGTGTCGTTCATGGTGCCCATCGCCTCAGGCCTTCTGTTCCGCCAGCCACGACTCGAGCAGCTTCGCGAGGGTGGCGGGGTCGGCCGCGATCGAACGTTCGATCTCGCGGCGCAGCTGCCGCTGCAGTTCGTCCGGCGACGGCGGTTTCGCCGCGGCGGGCGCCGCGGCCGGTTCGGCGGCGGCGGCGCGGCCGCCGCGCTTGAACAGCCCCTTCAGGAACAGCACCACCACGACCACGCCGAGGATCTGCCCGAGCGTCGGCCCCCAGCGCAGCGCGAGCTCGCCGAAGCCCGGGCCGCTCGACAGGTCGGCGGCGCGGTCGACCGGCTGGAAGTCGCTCGCCAGCGAGCTGAAGTCGTCCTCGCCGTCGCGCCGCTTGTCCCAGCCGACGATCGCCTTGACGGTCTTCTCGAGCGCCTGCTTGTCGAAGCCCTCGACCTTCTCGAGCTTCTTGTCGTAGAGCACGGCGACCGTCATGCGCCGGATCTCCGGCGCCAGCTTGCCGGTGCGCTTCTCGCCGATGTCGGTGACGAAGGTCCGGTCCTTGGTCTCGTTGCTCTGCTTGTCCTTGTTGGCCGGTTCGCCCGCCGCGCCGTCCGGCGCCCTGCCCTGCACCTTCTCGTTGCTGTCCTTGCTGGTCTTCTCCGAGCTGACGATCGGCTCCTCGAGCATCACCTTCTGGCTGGTGATCTCCCAGGTCGGGTCGAGTTCGACGGTGACGGCGACGCTGGTCTGGCCGGGCCACAACTGGTCGAGGCGCTCCTGCGCCAGCGCCGCCTTCTGGTCGCCGAGCCGGCGCTGCATGGCCAGGAACTCCGCCGATCCGCCGCCCGCCTCGCGGTCCGGGTCGAAGCGCCAGGTCTGCGCGCCCGTGTGGCTGACGACCAGCACGTTCTCGATCGGCACCATCAGCTGCGACGCCGTCAGGTTCGCCGCCGCCTTCGCGACGTCGAGGAACACCGTGCCGGGCTGCAGCTGCACGGTCACCGTGGCGCTCGGCCGGTTCTCGCGGTCGCGGTCGCGGAACGCCGCCGCGCGGCGCGGCCGGCTCGCCGCGACCTTGGCGCGCACGACGCCCTCGAGCCCGAGGATCGCGTTCTCGGCCGCCGTGCAGTTCGCCTGCGCGAGCTTCCACGCCTTCGTGTCGGCGTCGTCCATCAAGGTCGACGTGCCGCCGACGCTGGCCTCGGCGCGCCCGGTCAGGCCGGCCTTGTTCCTGGCCATCAGCGCGACCCCGACCTTGCTGCGCTCGACGGTGAACGTCATGCCGTCGTCGGCGACGACGTACGCGACGCCCGCCTGCTGCAGCGCCCGCTGCATCTTGTCGATGTCGTCCTGCGTCGAGGCCTTGAACACGGCCTCGTAGCTGGGGCGTCCGGCGTACCAGACGATGCCGCCGAGGCCGACCACGGTCGCGGCGAGCACGGCGGCGACGACGAGCCGCTGGCCGCCGTCGAGCCGGCTCCAGATGCCCCGGAGCTGGACCAGTACTTCGTTCAGGAAGTTGCGCATGGATCAGACCGACGACCGGGACAGCTTCTCCCAGGCCTCGACGAGCTTGTTGCGGACCTCGAGCAGCAGGTTGAACGACACCTCGGTCTTGTCCGCCGCGAGCATCACGTCGTGCAGCTCGACGTCCTCGCCGAGCACGAGCCCGCGCGTCTTCTGCGACACGTCGCCCTGCAGGTCGCGCACGTGGTCGAGCACGGTCGACAGCACGGCGCCGAATCCGCCCTGCCCGCCGCCGGTCGCTCCGGGCGCCTCCGGCAGGCCGGGCTCCTGCGGGCCCGACTCGGGGACACGCGGGCCGACCGGGAAGAACGGCCGCTGCATCGGATCGAAACCCTGCAGCGGCGGCAGATCGAAGTTGCTCATCGTCGCCCTCCCTACCTCGCACCCATGTTGGTGATCGTGTTCTGCAGCATCGTGCGGTAGACGCGCATCGCCTGCAGGTTCGCGTCGAAGCTGCGCTCGGCCTGCGCCAGCTCGACGAGTTCCTGGAACACGTCGACGTTGCTGCCGAGCACGTTGCCGTTCTCGTCGGCGTCCGGATGGCCGGGCTGGTGGAACACCGGGAACGGCGTCTGGTCCTCGACGACCTTCGCGACCGCCGTGCCGGCGACGAGCCGGCCGCGCGCGTCCGCCCCGCGTCCGCCCTTCGCCTGCTCGAGCACCTCCTCGAACACCACCGTGCGGCGCCGGTACGGCTCCTTGTGCACGTTGCCGGTGCGGTGCATGTTGCCGAGGTTTGCCGCGACGATCTCCGAGCGCTGCAGCTCGGCGCGCAGGCCGGCGGCGGCGACGTCGAAGCCGCGGAACACTCCCTGCATCGGATCGTCCATCGCGCTCACCTGCCGAAGATGGCCTTGTTGAGGGTGGCGAAGTAGCTGCCCGCGCGGCGCGACAGCACGTCGTGCAGCAGCTGCGTCTTGCCGAGGATCGCGAGCTCCTCGAGCAGCACGACGTTGTTCTGGCCCGGCGCGCCCGAGGTGTCGCGCACGAGCCGCGGCGCCACCGCGCCCTCGTCCTCGCCGCGTTGCTTGGCCGCGCGCAGCAGGTCCTCGAAGCGGACCTGGCAGCGCTTGAAGCCGGGCACGTTCTGGTTGGCGATGTTGTGCATCGCCGCGCGCGTGCGCATCGACAGCACGTCGAGCATGCGCTGCGTGAACGCAGTGTCTCCGTCGAGGTCGACCATGGATTTGCCTGTTCGCCGCTCCAGCATCGGCAGGGGGTCCTGCGCCCCTTGAGACCGTGCGTTGGCTCCCGCCCCGCGCGGGCGGCGGCGGCGAGTGTCGCGGGAATCGACGCGGAACTTCGCCCGGCGGCGCTCAGGCGCGCGCGCCCACCGGCGCGGCGGCCGGCATCGCCGGGGCCGCGGCGGGGGCCACGGCGGGCAGCGTCACGACCGGCTCGCCCGGACCGGCGCGCGCCGGCGACCGCCGCTTGCCCATCGCCGCCAGCGCGAGCCGTTCGAACTCGACGGCCACCGCGTCCCACGGGAACGCCGCGCGCACCGCGCGCGCGAACCCCACCGCCTGCTCCCGCCGCGCCGGCAGCGCCGCGAGCGTCTCGGCCAGCAGGCGCGCGGTCGCGTCGGCCGACGGCTCGAGGATCCACGGCTCACCGGCGTGGGCCTCCGGCAGTTCGAGCGGCCTTCGTTCGGCCGGGATGCGCTGCGCGCCCGGGCCCGCCAGCAGCCCGTCGGCCGCCCCGCCGGCCGTCACCAGCACCGGCAGGCCGCACGCGCGCGCCTCGAGCACGGGCAGGCAGAAGCTCCCGCCGCGGTACGGGTGCACCAGCACGTCGCACGCCGTGTAGAGCGACGCGAGCCGCGCGCGCGGCAGTTCGTCGTCGATGCAGAGCAGCGGCGGCGTGCCCGGCGTCTTCTGGAACCGCTCGACGAGTTCGTCGAGCGGGAAGCAGCCGCCCCGGCTCGGGCGCAGCGTCTTCAACACCACGCAGAACCGCGCGCCCGCTTCGTGCGCCGCCAGCACGGCGCGCAGGAACACGTCGAGGCCCTTGCGCCACACGAGCCCGCCGCAGAACAGCACCGCGGGCAGGCTGCCCTTCCAGCCGGTGACGCGCGGGTCCGGCTCGGCGCGTTCGTGCATCGGTTCGTCGACGCCGTGCGGCACGATCGCGGTCCCCGCCATCGGCCGGCCCGCGGCCGTCACGGTGCGGCGGACGTGCTCGCCGGGCACGACGACCAGGTCCGCTTCCTGCGTGACGTGCGGCATGAGCCGCAGCGGCAGCGCGCCGTACTCGGAGTCGACGCGCAGCGCGAAGGTGCGGCAGGCGGGCCGCGCGGCGCGCACCTGGCGGCCCGACGCGAGCCACAGGTCGACCTCGCCCGGCGTGCGGCACAAGAGCGGCAGGAGTTCCGGCGCGCGCGCGCGCAGGCCCTCGAGCCCCGCGCACAGCGGCGCCGCCGCCACGAGCCGCAGGTCGACCCTGCCGCGCCGCAGCAGCGCGCGCGCGGTCGCGATCCCCACCTCGGCCGCCGCGCCGGCGGCGAAGAACGGCGCCTCGAGCACCACGGAGGGCAGCGCGGCGCGCGGATCGGGCACCGGCGCCGGCGGCGCCGCGGGGCGGTCCGCCGTGAGTTCCTCGACCACGTGCCAGCGCGCGTGCCGGCCCGTCGCCGCGTCGCCGAGCGCGTGCCGGATCGCCGCGGCCACGGCGCGCGGGTCCGGTTCGAAGTGCGCCGGGACGCCGGCCGGTTCGGGCAGCAGGCGCCCGCCGATCGTGTGGCAGACGCCGGGTCGGCCGACGACCTCGGCGAGCCCGGACCAGCACGGCACGCAGACCGGCCGGCCCGAGGCCAGCGCGAGCACGAGCGCGCGCGCGTCGCGGCGCTCCCGCCACGGCAGCACGACCACCGCGGCGTCGCGCACGTGACCGGGTTCGAAGGCCGAACGCAGGATCTCGCAGGCCGGCGCGTGCGGCCCCTCGATCATCGCGCGCAGGCCCGCGACGGTTGCGTCGCAGGCGTCGCCGACCACCAGCCGCAGGCGGTGGCCGCTCGCCGCGAACTGCTGCAGCCAGGCGCCGATCGCGAGGTCGGTGCCGTCGGCCGGGCCCGACCCGACGTGCACGATCGCGCCGCCGGCTTCGCCCGCCGGCAGCGCCAGCCACGGGGCCAGTTCGCGTTCGGGCAGCGCGAACGGCGGGTGCTCGCTGCCCGCCCAGCGCAGTTCGGCGCGCACGCGCTCGAGCAGTTCCGCGGGCGTCCAGCCGGGGCGCGCCGCGAGCACCGCCGCGGCGCGCGGCCACTCGAGGCCCGCGTAGCGCAGCGCGTCCTCGAGCCCGGCCGCCCGGGCGAACACCAACACCGGAGCGGTCGCCGGCGCGGCCTCGCCGGCCGCGCGCAGCAGCAGTTCCACCTCGGCCGCCGGCAGGTTCGTGCCCACGCGCAGGCTGCGCACGCCGTCGGTCAGCAGGATCTCGCGCTCGCCGGCCGCCGGCACGCGCGACCGCACGGGGGTCAGCGACAGGGCGCAGCGCAGGCCAGAACCGAGCGACGTCCGCAGGAACGCGCGCAGGCAGGTCGCGGCGTCGTCGTCGACGAAGGGATCGCCAAACAGACGCACCTGGTTCATCGCCCCTTCTCATCGGCCGTTCCGCCCCGGCGCTGAAACAGGGGGCCCGCTGTGGCGAGGGCCGCGCCGCGCGGTCAAGATCGGTGAATGCCCTCACCGCCGACGTCGCACCCGGACCGCGCGTGCGCAACGCTGGCCAACCTCGACGCCGCCGGCGCCGCCCGCGGCTCGGGTCCGTTCGTTCCGCCAGGCGAGGGCGCGCGCGATTGCCGCATCGACCTGAAGCTCCTGCAGTGGCGCGCCCGGCAGGCGCTGGCCGCCAGCGAGCCGGCGCGTGCGCGCCTCGCCGGACTGTCGGCGGAGCAGCACAGCGACTTGTGGGCCGGCACGGTCCAGGACGGCGCGGCGCGCGGCTTCGCGGTCGCCCTCGAGGAGGCGCTGTCGCTGGCGCCGCCGTTGCCTGACGCGCGGCGACCGCCGGACCCGCCGCAG
>VGXW01000238.1 GCA_016873195.1 Planctomycetota bacterium
CGGGTGGCGCCCGTGCGCGAGATCGTCGCGGCGGCGCACCGCCACTTCGGCCAGCAGGGCCGCGAGGTCACCTACGAGGTCGTGCTGCTGGAAGGGGTCAACGACCGGCCGGTGGACGCGGCGGCGCTGGTCGGCGTGCTCGGCGCGCTGCCGTGCACCGTGAACCTGATCCCGTGGAACCCGGTCGAGGAGATCGCCGCCCGGCACGGGCTGCGCCGGCCGGTGCCGGGGCGCGTCGACGCGTTCGCGGCGGCGCTGCGCGCGGGCGGGCTCAACGTCACCGTGCGGCGCCAGCGCGGCGCCGACCGGTCGGCGGCCTGCGGGCAGTTGCGCCTGCGGCAGGGCGCGGGGGGGTGAAGTTTCCGCCGCCGCTGCGCGGCGGAACCGGGCGGCCCCAGGCTCAGCGGATCGCGCCGCCGGGTTGCGGCTCGTGCTTCTCGACCTTCTCGCCCGGCTCGCGCGGCGCCGCGCGGACCGCCGCCGCCATCTTCTCGACGCCGCGGCGCAGGAACTTCACCTCGACCTTCTGGTCCCCGGGCACCTCGCCCAGGGCCGCCTGCACGTCCTCGGTCGAGCCGATCGGCCGGCCGGCGATCGCGACCACGATGTCGCCCGGCGCCAGGCCCAGCTTCTGGGCCAGCGTGCCTTCCAGCACCGACTCCACCATCAGCCCCACACCCGCCTCGAGTTCCAGGTACTCGCGCACGTCGGCGGGGATCTCCGGGCGCACGTAGATGCCGAGCCGCCTGCCGTCGGGCGGCGGTGCTGGCGCATCGGCCGGCGCGCGCGGCCGCAGCGGCTGCGGCCGCAGCAGCCGGCCGGCGAACGGATCCGGGTCGAGCGGCAGCGCGAGCGGCGGCGGGTTCCGCCCGAACCAGAACTGCAGGCCGCCGCCGAGGCCGTTCTGCTGCAGCACGCCGGGGTACTGCTTCTGGAACGTCTCCAGGTCGGGCGCCTCGTAGACCTTCTTCTCGACCTCGCCCTTGTCGTTCTTCTCCTGCACCTCGACGCGCACGGCGCCGTCCGGCCCGATCTGCATCGACATGCCGTGCGACCGCCCGGAGCCGGACTGCATCCGCTGCATCTGCTGCATCTGCTGCTCGAGGTCGCGGAAGAAGCCGTCTTCGAAGAAGCGCGCGTGCGGGATGTCGAGCCCGAAGTCGCGCTCCATGCGCCGGAACATCTCGTCGAACCGCTCGCGCACGTCGTCGGGCAGCCCGCGCGGGGCGCGCCACCGCGGCCAGTCCGGGTCGGCGGGCGGCACGCCCGCTCCGGGCCGCTGCTGCAGACCGGGGTCCGCGCCGCGTTCGATCTGCCGGATCAACCGGCGCGCGCGCCATTGCACCTCGCCGTCCACGGCGTGCTCCGCGGCCTCGCGCAGGGCGGGCAGCGCTTCCTTGCCCATCGCGCGCAGGGCCTTCTCGGCCTCGAGGCGGACGCGGAAGTTCTCGGCGCCGAGGTCGGCGATCCATTGCTCCTTCGTCCTGGCCGCCTCGGCGGGCGGCTTGTTCGGGCCGGGCTCCTGGTTCTGGGCGGCAGCCGGGTTCAGCATGCACAGGCCGGCGAGCACGCCGGCCAGCAGGTTCGGGTTGCGCAGTTCCATCGTCGTGGTCTCCGTGGTCGCGGCGGGTTCGGCGGCGCCGCGATGGGCGCCCAACGCGAGAGCGCGGCAAAGACTCCGCCCGGCCCGGCTACCGGTCCCGGTCGAGCCGTTCCCCGGGCAGCGCCCGCGGTCCGGGCAGCGGCGCCTCGACGGCGTCGAGCGTGCGCAGTCGGAAACGGCCGAGCATGCCCGGTGCCGCGCCCTCGCCCGCGCCGCCCGCATCGCGCCCGTCCAGGCCCAGCGGCCGCAGCTGCACGCGACCGCCGGACCACGGCACGGCCTTGGGCCCGGACCAGTCCACGTTCTGCACCAGCGGCCCGCGCACGAACAGCGGGTCGGGTTCGCTGCGCACGAGCCACCAGCCGCCGAGGAACAGCGACAAGGCGGCCGCGGCGGCCGCCGCGACGCGCGCGGCGCGGCGCAAGGCCACCGACCGGCCTTCGCGCGCCACGACGTCGGCCATCACGGCGCCGACGATCGCGCCGTGCAGGTCCGCGCTGCCGGCGGCATCCGCCACGTCGTCCGGTACGCCGGCGCCGCGCAGGGCCTTCAGCGCCTGCAGCAGCGACGCGGCCTCGCGGCGGCACGCGCAGCACAGGCGCAGGTGGGCCTTGACCGCCGCGGCGGTGCTCGCGTCGAGGTCGCCGCCCGCGAACAGCGGCAGCTGGTCCAGGATCGCGCGGCAGCCGGTCATCCGTCACCTCCGTCGCCGGCCCGGCCCGCGCGGCGTTCCCAGCGCTCGCGGAACATCTGCCGGCCGCGGTGCAGCCGCCAGCGTGCCGTCGCGTGCGTGACGCGCAGGATCGGCGCGATCTCGCGGCAACTGAGTCCCTGGATGTCGCGCAGCACCAGCACCGCGCGGAACTTCGGGTCCAGTTCGCCCAGCACCGCCCACACGAGCCGTTGCTGCTCGGCGCGTTCGAGCGGCAGCGCGTGGTCGCCCTCGCGCTGCTGCTCGAGCCCGGGCAGCAGGTCGTCGAGGCTGCCGGCGCGCGCACTGCGGATCCGGCGCAGGCAGTCGATCGCCAGGTTCGTCACGATGCGGTAGAACCACGTGTAGAAGCTGCGCGCGAAGTCGTAGCTCGCCAGCGAGCGGAACAGCCGCACGAACGACTCCTGCGTCACGTCGCGCGCGTCCTCGGCCCGGCCGACGACGTGGAACGCGATCCAGAAGGCGCGCCTCTGGTAGCGCGCGACGAGCGCCGCGAACGGATCCTGCTGGCCGGCCAGCGTGCGCCGCACGAGTTCTGCGTCCGAGATGCCGCCGTCGGCGGCCAGCGCGAGCACCGCCCCGGGCAGCCCGGCGGGCAGGTCCGGCGCACTGCCGGCGGGGGTCGCGGGGGTCGGGAACGGCTTCTTCTGCATCGGCAGCGGCTCGCGGATCCGGGAAGGCTAATGGCGGGCGGGCGGGCCGCCCAGCCACGGACTGCTACGCAGTGCACGGGGCCCCGGCGAGCGGCGGGGAGGAACGCCCGGCCGGCGCGCCGATCAGGCGCGGGTGACCCCGATCGGCGTGCCCATGCCGCGGAACTTGCGGTGGCGCCGGGCCAGCAGTTCGTCGACCGGCAGCGCCATGAGCTCGCGCAGCCACTCGAGGATCTGCCGCTTGACGCGCTCGACGGCCCCCTTCGGATCGCGGTGGGCGCCGCCCAGCGGTTCCTCGACGACCTTGTCGACGAGGCCGAGCCGCAGCAGGTCCTTGCTGGTCAGCTTCAGCGCCTCGGCGGCCTCCGGCGCCTTGTCGCCGCTCTTCCACAGGATCGCCGCGCAGCCCTCGGGCGAGATCACCGAGTAGTAGCTGTTCTCCAGCATGCCGACGCGGTCGCCGACGCCGATGCCGAGCGCGCCGCCCGAACCGCCCTCGCCGATGACCATGCACACGATCGGCACGCGGATCTCGAACATGTCGAGGATGTTGCGGGCGATCGCGGCGGCCTGGCCGCGCTCCTCGGCGCCGATGCCCGGGTAGGCCCCCGGCGTGTTGATGAAGCTGACGATCGGCAGCCCGAGCTTCTCGGCGAGGCGCATCTTCTGCATCGCCTTGCGGTAGCCCTCGGGGTGCGCGCAGCCGAAGTTGCACGCGAGGCGGTCCTTGACCGTCTTGCCCTTGCGGTGGCCGACCAGCAGGAACCGCAGGCCCTCCATGCACGCGAACCCGGTCACGATCGCGCGGTCGTCGCCGAACACGCGGTCGCCGTGCAGTTCGACGAAGTCGTCGAGCATCAGCTGGATGTAGTCGGACGTCAGCGGCCGTTCCGCGTGCCGCGCGACGTTGACGCGCTCCCACGGCGACAGCTGCGCGTAGACCTCGGCGGTCTGCCGGCGCAGCCGGTCCTCGAGCAGGTCGATCTCGCCGGCCAGCTCCAGGTGCGAGCCCGAGTTGAGCTTCCTGAGCTCGGCGATCTTGGTCTGCAGTTCGTTCAGCGGGCGCTCGAAGGCGAGGCCGTCCTGCGCGGCGGGTCTGGCGGAGGGTTCGCTCATGGGTCGTGGCAGGCGGGCACTCTAGGGGCTTCGCCGCGGCGCATCCACGGTCGGCCGCCGCGGCTCGCAGGGAAACGCCGCCGCGGCGTCCCTCGGCTCACAGGCCGTATTCCTTGATCTTGCGGTAGAGGGTCCGCTCGCTGAGCCCCATCGCCCGGGCGGCCTTCTGGCGGTTGCCGCCGCAGAGGTCGAGCGACACGCGGATGTGGTGGCGCTCGACCTCCTGGCAGGTCCGGCCGGCGAGGAACTGCCAGCCGTCCTGGTCCGCCGGCAGCGGCGCCCAGATCTCCGGCGGCAGGTCGGCGCGCGTCAGGATGTTGCCCTTGGCCCGCACGACCATCGACTCGACGGCGTTGCGCAGTTCCCGCACGTTGCCGGGCCAGTCGTACTGCACCAGCGCGACCAGCGCGTCGCGGTCGATCGCCTCGACGTCCTTGCCGTGCAGCCGGCAGTAGTGCCGCAGGAAGTGGTCGACGAGCAGCTTGATGTCCGAGCGCCGTTCGCGCAGCGGCGGCAGCTCGATCGTGACGACCTTGAGCCGGAAGTAGAGGTCCTGCCGGAAGGCGCCGTCCTTGACCTTCTGCAGCAGGTCCGCGTTGGTCGCCGCGAGCACGCGCACGTCGACCGGCCGCATGCGGTTGTCGCCGAGCCGCGCGACCGCGCGCTCCTCGAGCACGCGCAGCAGCTTGACCTGCGTCGGCATCGGCATCTCGCCGACCTCGTCGAGCAGCAGCGTGCCGCCGTTGCCGTACTCGAACTTGCCCTCGCGGTCGGCGACCGCGCCGGTGTAGGCGCCCTTGACGTGGCCGAACAGCTCGCTCTCGATCGTGCCCTCCGACATGCCGCCGCAGTTGATCGCGACGAACGGGCGCTTGCTGCGCGGCGACAGGTTGTGGATCGCGCGCGCGACGAGTTCCTTGCCGGTGCCCGAGGCGCCGAGGATCAGCACCGACGCCGCGGTGCCCGCGATCTGCCGCACGAGCCCGAGCACGCGCTGCATGCGCGGGTCCTGGCCGACGATGCCCTCGATGCCGAACGTGCGCTCGAGCTGGCCGCGCAGGTCGTCGTAGGCGACGTCCTTCTGGTGGTCCTCGAGCGACTTGCGGACCTTGGCGCGCAGGTCGGCCAGGTCGACCGGCTTCTCGACGTAGTAGGTGGCGCCCTGCTCCATCGCCTGCACCGCCACGTCGCGGCTGCCGTGGCCGGTCAGCATCACGACGCGGCAGTTCGGGTAGTTGCGCACCGCGGCGGCCAGCACCGCGAAGCCGTCGACGTCCTTCATCACGAGGTCGGTCACGACCACCGCGAAGCGCCGCTCGGCGAGCAGCGCCACCGCGTCGGCGCCGCTGCCGGCCGCGGTGATCTCGACCGGCAGCACCTCGAGGGCCTCGACCAGCGACTCGCGCAGCGCATCGTCGTCGTCGACGACGAGGATCGGGTCCTTGCTCATGGTTGTCCTTCGGCGCCCTCGCCAGCACCCGCCGGCGCGGCGAGCCGCAGCGTGAACTGGGTGCCCCGGCCGGGCTCCGACTCGAGGCTCAGCGAACCGCCGTGCTCCGCCGCGACGCGGCGCGCCGTCGGCAGGCCGAGCCCGGTGCCGCACTTCTTGGTGCTGAAGTAGGGCTCGAACACGCGCGGCTGCAGCTCCGGCGGGATGCCGGCACCGGTGTCGGTGACGCGGACCAGCACGAATCCCGGCTCGCGCGCGGTCGACACGAACACCTGGCCGCCGGGCGGCGTCGCGTCCGCGGCGTTGCGCAGCAGGTTGACCACGGCGGCCTGCACGTGGTCCCAGTCGGCGGCGACGGTGCCGACTTCGGGCCCCGGGTAGAAGCGCAGCGTCAGGCCGCGTTCGCGCAGCTCCGGCTCGTGGAAGTCGACGAGCGCCGCGAGCCGCCGGTTCAGGTCGACCGGCTGCAGCCTGGGTTCGGGCGCGCGCGCGAAGCCGAGGAACTCCTCGAGGATCTTCTGCAGCCTGCGCACCTCGGCCTCGACCACCGCGAGCCGCTTCTGCGTGCGCTTGTCGCGCGGCGCCTCGGGCTCGCGGAAGTCCTCGAGCACGAGCTGCAGGTTGAGCCCGATCGTGCTCAGCGGATTGCGCACCTCGTGCGCGAACCCCGCGAGCAGCGTGCCGAGCTGCGCGAGGCGCTCGGTGCGGATCCGGCTCAGCCGCTCTTCGCGCGCGGGGTTCGACATCGGGGGCGCCACGATAGGCAAGTGCCGCGGCGTTTTCCCGCCCGCGGGCGCGTTTCGGGCGCCGGCGCGGCCTCGGCGCGGGATATCGTGCGCGCCCGATGCCGAGCCGCCGAACGTCCCTGCGGACCGCCGACCGCGCGCGCCTCGCCGCGGACCTGGCGGCGGCGCTGCGGCAGGGTGCGCTGTGCGTGCTGCCGACGGAGACGGTCTACGGCCTCGCGGTGCTGCCGGGCCGCGCGGACGCCGTCGCGCGCGCGCGCGCGCTGCTGGGCCGGACCGGTCGCGAGCCGTTCACGTGGCACCTCGCGCGCGCGCAGGACGCGCCCGCGCTCTGCGGCCCGCTGCCGCCGCGCGCGCAGCGGCTCGCGCGGCGCTACTGGCCGGGTCCGCTGACGCTGGTGCTGCCCGCGCCCGGCGGCGGCACCCACGGTCTGCGCGTGCCGGCGCACGAGTTCACGGCCCAGGTCATCGCGGCGTGCGGCGGACCGCTGTGGCTCGCCGGCTGCCACCGGCCCGGCGAGGCGCCGCCGGGCGACCCCGGCGCGATCGCGGAGCGGTACGGCGACGCGGTCGCGTGCGTCGTTTTCGACGGCCCGTCGCCGCTGGGCATCCCGTCGACGGTGGTGCGCGCGGTGGAGCCGGCACTCGAGGTTCTGCGCGAGGGCATCCTGTCGGCCGAGCAGGTGCTGCGCACCGCCGCCGAGATGATCCTGTTCGTCTGCACCGGCAACACGTGCCGCTCGCCGCTGGCCGAGGCGCTGGCGCGCGAACTCGCGGCGCAGGCGCTCGGCGTGCCGGCCGAGGCGGTGCTCGCGCACGGCCTCTGGTTCGCCAGCGCCGGCACCTGCACGCTGCCCGACATGCCCGCGAGCGACGGCAGCCTCGCCGCCGCCGCCGAGGAGCGGTTCGACCTGTCCGCGCACCGGAGCCAGCAGGTCGACCCGGATCTCGTCGCGCGGGCCGCGCGCGTCTACTGCATGGGCGAGGGCCACCGCAGCGCCCTGTGCGCCGACTCGCCCGATGCCGAAGCGAAGGTCGATCTGCTGCGCCCCGACGGGCGCGACATCGGCGACCCCTACGGCGCCGAGCTGCCGACCTACCGGCGCACGCGCGACGAGATCCGGACGGCGCTGGAGGCGCGCCTTCCCGCCTGGCTGCAACTGGCCCACGCGGCCCGGACTGCCGGGCCGGACGACGGCTAGCCGTCCGACTTGCGGTCTGCACGGCGCTGCTCCACGAACTGTTCGCGCATCGCCAGGAAGTCGTGGAGCCCGTGCATCGTGCGCAACCAGGCCAGCTTCTCCATCACCGGATGGCCCATGTACTCGCCCGCCTGCAGCAGGTCCTTGAGGACCACCGAGGCGCCGCCGACGCGCACGTCGGCGACCAGCTTCAGGTGACCGCCGATCCCGACGGCGCCGCCCAGCACGCAACGGTCGCCGATCGAAGTCGAGCCGGCGATCATGACACCCGCGGCCAGCGCGCAGTCGGTGCCGAGCACGCAGTTGTGCGCGATGTGGCACAGGTTGTCGATCTTGGTGCGGGCGCCGATGCGCGTCAGGCCGATCGTCGCGCGGTCGATCGCGGTGCCAGCGCCGATCTCGACGTCGTCCTCGAGCACCACGGCG
>VGXW01000239.1 GCA_016873195.1 Planctomycetota bacterium
CCTCGAGTGGGCGAGGCGATGCCCGTTGGTTGCCGGGCGCGCGCCACGCTCCTAGTATCCCCCGCGTGGATGCGACGTCGTTCCGGCGGATCCTGGAGCGGATCGACGCGGCCTTGAACGCGCCGACCGAGCTGTTGATCCGCGGCACTTCCTGGTGGCACGCTTCGGCGTCGACGCGGGGATGCTGCACGAGGCGTTCGCCAGGCTGCCGGAACGGTTCCGGTGCGATGGCGTGATCGTCGACAACCTGCGATACGTGATCGAGGACCTGTGGGGCGAGCCATGAGCGAGAAGGCAACCTGGGACGGACTCGTGGACCGGATGCTGCAGGAACTCGCGCACGACGGGCCTCGCGCGGAGTCCTATTGGGCTCAGCAGATGGCCTTCGGTCCCGTCTTCGTGCACGCAGTGGGCCTGCGACTGCGCCGGGAACCTGTCGGGTTCGGCGGCGAAGCGTTGGTGCGCTGCGCCCAGCTCGCGCGCGCGGCGTTCGGCAGCCTGCCGGAACCGCCGGCGTGCGATCCGACCGGACTTCGCATGCTCGCGGCCAGGCAGGCTCGCGCGCTCGGGTGGCGGCGGCGCGCGGCTCTGGACCGGCTGCTGCAGCGGCTCGGCGCGCGCGCGACGGAGCACAGCGAGGTGCCGGCGCGGCTGACGCGATGCCATGAACTGATCGGGTTCAGGCCGGGCGAACGGCTCGCGGGGTAGCCGCATCGACCTCGGACCGACCGCGGGCTCTCTCGACCTGGACGCGCCTGGTCGGCAGGACCTGGCGGCAGCGTGATCAGATGCTGCGGCGCCACCGATCGAGACCGATGGTCACCGCGCGGTCGAGCCAGGCCGAGAACGCGGTCCGCAGTTCCGCTGGGTCCCGGCCTGCGGTGAACGTGAGCGGGGCCTCGCACGCGGGGTGGGTCTCGAACGCGCCCGCGGGCTCTGGTTCGCGACCGCCGATGGCGCGGTCGCGCCGGGTGAGGAACGCCGTGGTCGCCACGACGCCGTCCTCGACCCGCCCCACGTGGTGGAAGGAGACGACGAGGCTCGCCACGTCTTCGTGCTGGAGGCGCAGGTGCACCCACGACTTCGGCCCGGTCAGATTGGCCCGGTAGCCGAGATTGCGCGCCGTGGCGTCGATCTGGGCGCGGAACCAATGAGTGTCTTCGGCGCCGCTCTGGAAGGCGGTGGCGCACACGGCCGAAGGCAGGGATGCGTTCAACGTGTCGGCGACCTCGCGCAGCCGCTGGTGCGCGGCCGTCACCAGGTCGGCGACAGCTCGGCGGAGCGCTTCGGACCGGTGCAGCAGGGCGTCTTCGAACCGGCGTCTGGCGTCGGCGACGATGGCGTCGAGGTTCGTCTCCTGTTCCATCACCTGGTGGGCAAGGCCGACGGCGCGCACGAACGCGTCGCGTTGCTGCCGGTCGACCATCTCCGTCAAGGGGCCGAGTTCGCCCTCGTCGGCGGCTTCCAGGGCGCGGATGTAGTCGTCCTTCTGGCGGCGGTGCACGACCAGCGGGAATCCGCCGGCGCGGATGCAGACGAGCGATGCCAGCGCGCGCGCGACGCGGCCATTGCCGTCCTGGAAGGGGTGGATCTGCGTGAACCGGTGGTGCAGCCAGGCTGCCTCGGCCGGATAGGCGACGCCGCCGTGGCCGAGGTGCATGGCGACGAGACGGTCCATCTCCGACGCCACCTGCTCGGGTGGGCAGTACTGGTGCCAGATTGCCCTGGTCGAAGGGTCGCCGGGGTTGTTCGGCAGCAGCTTCCAGTCGCCGCGGCGAAGCGGCACCTGGATCCAGTTGCCCTGCGGATCGAGGGCGTCGCAGGTGGGCTGGTGGCGGGTCAGGGCCTGGTGCAGCTCCCTGACGTAGGAGGTGGACAGCTGGCGGTCGCCCTTCACGAATGCGAACAGGCCCTCGGCGACCTCCTGGTGGTCGCGCAGGATGTCGACGAGCTGCTGGGCCGGAAGGTCCGTGTCGCCGTGCGACAGCAGCGACGCATCGAATCCCTGCTCCACCAAGGTGAGCGTCACTGCTTCGTCGAGGGTGTAGAGGCGCTCGAGGATGCCGGTCTCGATGCTCCAGCTGCGGACCAACCGGGCCTGGAACTCCCGCAGGGCGTCCGTGCCGTCGAGTCGGGCCCGTTGTTGCCGCCAGACTGCGAGCAGGGCGTCGAGTTCGGGGAACGCGGCCGTGCGCGACTCCGGCGACATGTCGCGGATCGGCTGCCAGACGTGTCCCTTGCGGCGTTCGGCCATCGCGGCATCGTGGCGCCGTTCGCCCCGCCGCGCAAGGCGAGCCCGGCCGCACCCGGCCCCCGCTCAGCTCTGCAGCGCCTGGATCCGCATCCCGTAGAACGACCGCCAGACGAACACCAGCGCGACCACCAGGAAGCCCACGAACAGCACCCCGCGCACGCCGGTCGACGTCGTCAGCGCCAGTTCGACCGCGAGCAGGCCGAACAGCGTCGTGAACTTGATCACCGGGTTCAGCGCGACCGACGACGTGTCCTTGAACGGGTCGCCGACCGTGTCGCCGACCACGCACGCGGCGTGCAGGTCGGTGCCCTTCGCCTTGAGCTCGACCTCGACGACCTTCTTGGCGTTGTCCCAGGCGCCGCCGGCATTGGCCATGAAGATCGCCTGATAGAGGCCGAACACCGCGATCGACACGAGATAGCCGATGAAATAGAACTCGTCGAGGAACGCGAACGCGAGCGTCGCGAAGAACACGGTCAGGAAGATGTTGAACATCCCCTTCTGCGCATAGACCGTGCAGATCTCGACGACCTTCTTGCTGTCCTTGACCGAGGCCTTGGTCACGCCCTCGAGCACGATGTTGGCCTTGATGAACTCGACGGCGCGGTAGGCGCCCGTCACGACCGCCTGCGTCGAGGCGCCGGTGAACCAGTAGATCACCGCGCCGCCCATGATCAGGCCGAGCAGGAACAGCGGGTTCATCACCGACAGCTTGTCGAGGTTCTCCTTCAGGCCGTTGGTCAGCACCACGATGATCGAGAAGATCATCGTCGTGGCGCCGACGACGGCGGTGCCGATCAGCACGGGCTTGGCGGTCGCCTTGAAGGTGTTGCCGGCGCCGTCGTTCTCCTCGAGGTAGTGTTTGGCCTTGTCGAAGTTCGGCGCGAAGCCGAAGTCGCGCTGCACCTCCGCCTCGACGTCCGGCACGTCCTCGATCAGCGACAGCTCGTAGACCGACTGCGCGTTGTCGGTGACCGGGCCGTAGCTGTCGACCGCGATCGTCACCGGGCCCATGCCGAGGAAGCCGAAGGCGACCAGGCCGAAGGCGAACACCGCGGCGGCCTGCATGATGCCGGTCTGCGGGAACGCCGCGAGGTCGAGGCCCAGCGTCGACACGTAGAACGCGATGCCCATGAGGCCGGCGATCACGAGGCCCATCCAGAAGCCCGAGAAGTTGCCGGCCGTGAGGCCCGACAGGATGTTCAGCGACGCGCCGCCCTCGCGCGAACTGGTGACGACCTCGCGCACGTGGCCGGAGCTCGTCGAGGTGAACACCTTGATCATCTCGGGGATGATCGCGCCGGCGAGCGTGCCGCAGGTGATGATCAGCGACAGCTTCCACCACAGCGTGCCGTCGCCGAGCGAGCCGATCAGCAGCCAGCTGACGGCGAACGTCAGTCCGACCGACACGAACGACGTCAGCCAGACCAGCTGCGTCAGCGGGTGCTCGAAGTTCATCTTGTCGGCGGCGGCGTACCTGGCCTTCGCCATCGCCTCGTTGATCCAGTAGGACGCGACCGACGCGACGACCATCATGATGCGCATCGCGAACATCCAGACGAGCAGCTTGACCTGCACGTCCTCCGCGGGCACCGCGAGCAGGATGAAGCTGATCAGCGCTACGCCGGTGACGCCGTAGGTCTCGAAACCGTCGGCCGACGGGCCGACCGAGTCGCCAGCGTTGTCGCCGGTGCAGTCGGCGATCACGCCGGGATTGCGCGCGTCGTCCTCCTTGATCCGCAGCACGATCTTCATCAGGTCGGAGCCGATGTCCGCGATCTTGGTGAAGATGCCGCCCGCGATGCGCAGCGCCGACGCGCCCAGCGACTCGCCGATCGCGAAGCCGATGAAGCACGGGCCCGCCAGGTCGCCGGGCACGAACAGCAGGATGAACAGCATGATCAGCAGTTCGGTGCTGATCAGCATCGTGCCGATCGACATGCCCGCCTCGAGCGGGATCGCGTAGGTCGGGAACGGTTTGCCGCGCAGCGACGCGAACGCGGCGCGCGAGTTCGCGTAGGTGTTGACGCGGATGCCGAACCATGCGACGCCGGCCGAGCCGAGAATGCCGACCAGGCTGAACACCAGGATGATCGCGACCCGGCCGAGCCCCATGCCCTGGCCGTGGTTCGACAACCAGCCGAAGTAGACCGTGATGATCGCGGCGATGAACAGCCACAGGATCGCAATGAACCGGCCCTGCGTCAGCAGGTAGGTCTTGCACGTCTCGTAGATCAGTTCGCTGATCTCGAGCATCGACCGGTGCACCGGCAGCCGCTTCATCCGCGCCGAGATCAGGAGACCGAAGACCAGGCCGAACAGCGACACGAGGATGCCGATGGCGAGCAGCGACCAGCCGCTGAGGCCGAGGAACTCGACCTTCGACAGGTCCGGCAGCACGAGGTTGGCTTCCCCGCCGCCCTGGGGCTGCGGCGACTGGAACAGCGGAGGCACGAGCGCGTGGAGGATCATGGAGGCAGGATGCGGGGTGAGTCGCGGACCCGGACGAGGCGGTAGCGGCCCGGCTCGGCCCCGGGAAAAGGGGTGCAGATCCTAGGGAGGGCGGACCGGCGGCCGCAAGGTCCAGGCCGCGGCCGTGTTGCGGCGTGCGGTGAGTCCCGATCAGCGGGCGAACTTCGCGAGCGCCGCGACGACTTCCTGCTGCTCCGCGGCGGTCAGCCCCTGGAAGATCGGCAGCGCGAGCGACCGCGCGGCGGCTTCCTCGGCCACCGGGAACTCCTTCGGGTCGTGCCCCAGCTGCGCGAAACACGGCTGGCGGTGGAACGGCAGCGGGTAATAGACCGCGCAGCCGATGTTCTGCTGCCGCAGATGGGCCAGCGCGCCGTCGCGCTGGGCGGCCGGCAGGCGCACCACGAACTGGTGGTAGGCGTGGCGGTCGGTGTCCTCCGGCAGCTGCGCCCAGTCGTGCAGCTTCGCTTCGGCGAACAGGGCCCGGTAGCGCGCCGCGTTCGCGCGCCGCGTCGCCGTGACGGCCTCCATGTGCTTCAACTTCACGCGCAGCGCGGTGGCCTGCAGCGCGTCCAGGCGGAAGTTGCCGCCGATCAGGTGGTGCCTGTACTGCTCGGCCTGGCCGTGGTTGCGCAGCAGGCGGCAGGTGCCGGCGAACTGGTCGTCGTTGGTGGTCAGGAAGCCGCCGTCGCCGATGCCGCCCATGTTCTTGGTCGGGAACGTCGACCAGCCCGCGCACAGGCCGTCGCCGCCGGCCATGCGGCCCTTGTACTTCGTGCCGATCGCCTGCGCGGCGTCCTCGATCAGCGGCACCGAGAAGCGCCGGCAGACGGCGACGATCGCGTCGACGTCGAACGTGGCGCCGAACAGGTGCACGGCCATCACGGCCTTCGGCCGGCGGCACTTCCGCAGCGCCTGCTCGAGCCGTTCGGGGTCGAGGCACAGGAACCTCGGCTCGACGTCGACGAACACCGGCCGCGCGCCGACGCGCGCGACGACGCCGGCGGTGGCGAAGAACGAGTAGGTCGGCAGCACGACCTCGTCGCCGGGGCCGATGCCGAGCGCCATCAGCGGGGCCAGCAGCGCGTCGGTGCCCGACGACATGGTGATCGCGTGCTTGCAGCCGAGGTAGGCCTGCAGCTCGCGTTCGAGGCCCTCGACCTCGGGGCCGAGGATGTACTGACCGGAGCGGACGACGCGGACGACGGCGGCTTCGACTTCGGCGAGCAGCGCCTTGTCGCGCAACAGATCGATGAGGGGTACGGACATGCGCGAACAGAGTAGGTACGCGGTCCGGCGGCGGAAAGCGCGATGTGGTCGTGTGGCGGCCGGGCCGGCGGTGCCTTGCGGCGGCCCCTCGAGCAGGACGCGCTCAACGGACCTGCAGTGCCAGGGTGACCTCCACCCCGAGGTCCAGAGAGCTGGACAAGGCGCGATGCACCTTCGTCACCCACTCGCTGGTGCGAGTGTCCCGGGCTTCGAAGGATGCGCCGGCGAACCTGGTGCTACGAGCGATCGCCTCGCCTGCCACCGTGATCCGGATCTCCAGCCGGTGACCGCCCGCGTCGGCATCCTGCGCGGCCGGCTCCAGATCGCACCACAGCACGAACTTCGCCGAACCCGCTGGCCGTTCCAGGTCGATGCGCACGGTCTTGCCCGGCGCGTGCTTCGCGAGAGCGGCGAGCGCGGCGAACAACGCGCCGGCCTCGAGGGGGTGATCCGCGAGGTCCTGGACGTTGCGCCGGACGGCGGGAGCCAGGTCGCGGACCGCGGGGCCGACCTCGACGGACCCGAGCGTCGCGATCGCGTCCCCTCGCGGCCGGTTGCCAGCGGGCGCGTCCGGCGAGGCACCGCCGAGGAGTTTCGTGATCTGGCGATCGCGCACGCTGCGGGTCGTCGCCGGGTCGAAGCGGAACCGGTCGGGCCACCATGCCGCGAGCTGGGCCGCCGCGAAGTCCGCGACCCTGGCGGAGTGCAGTGCGACGAAACGTCCATTGCAGTCGACGTGACGGTCGCCCGCGATGGCGGTCCTGTCCGCGACGATCCGGAGCAGGCAACGCTGCAGGGCATCCGCGACGCTCGCGGCCGTCCGTGCATCCGTGAGGCGCAACACCGCGGGAGGCGACAGGGCATCGAGTGTCACGGCGAAGGTGGTCCGGTTGGCAGCTGTGTCGAGGCCACGTTCGATCGCGGCCCAGACGGTCGGGTCGCCGCTCTGCAGTGCTACGGCCATCTCGTCGGCGGGGATCACGGCGCCGGCGCCCCACGCGGCAGCGAGTGCCCGCGCGCCCGCCGCATCGTGCAGGGCGAGCAGCCACTGGGCAGCCTGCAGCCTGTCGTCGCCAATGAGGAGCGGTTCGAGCATGCGCAACAGGCGCGCAGGTGCAGCGGTCCCACGCGCAGTGAAGCCCTTGACGATGGCAACGAGCAGTGCACGCCGGTGCTCGGTCGATGCGGCCTCTGCGGCATCGAGGATCCGGTCCGCTTCGGCTGGGAACCGGCTCACGAACGTGGTGGCTGCCGCGGCACTGCGGGCGATCGCGCGCCGGAACAGGAGATTCGCGAACGAGCCCTCCCTGCGGGCCGAGGGTGTTCGCTGGTACTCCCTCTCCGTATCACACACGATCCCGAGGAGGTGATCCCGCAGGCCGATGGCCTGGACGCGTGCGTACCACGCCTGCCACGTGAAGTCTCTGGTGTACCTGCCCTCCTGACCTGCCGTCGCCTCGAGGACGGCGATCACGTTGTCGCGGACCGCGCGTGCCTCGAACCCGCCGGTGAACCTCGAGCAGTAGAACCAGGACCGCGACAGCGTCGTGTCCTCGAGGTGTCCGAGCAGGGCCGGCACCGCGTCCATGCCACGGCGCACGAGTTCGTCGAAGACCGGTTGCCCGTGTGGGCCCGGATCCATGGGGGGGACGCTCCATTCGTCGAATCCGCCGGACTCGCACGGCAAGCAGACCTCGTCGAGGCGCGCGACGAGCTCCTCGGTCGCACACTCGGAGAGTGGTCGTTCCGCTGCGGCCGGTCGTGGCCTCTGGAGGGTCTTCTGCACCGCATCGCGGAGGGCCTCCCACCGGGGGACGTACACCTTGTTGGGGAACGTCGCGAGCAGGAACTCGATCCGCTCGAGGTGATCCTGCCAGCGCCAAA
>VGXW01000240.1 GCA_016873195.1 Planctomycetota bacterium
GTGGTGCTCTGCGGCAGCACGCTCGTGGTGCCCGACCTCGGCCGCCTCGTCGGTCTCGACTGCCGCACGGGCGCCGTGCGCTGGGAACTGCCCGGCGGCGACGGCCGGCTGCTCGACGGGCTCGGCGTGCAGGCCGGCGTGCTGCACGTCTCGCTGCAGTCCGACGAGCAGGACGGCGGCGCGGACCTGCTCGGCATCGAACCGGTCGGCGGCGCGGTGCTGTTCACGCGCACGCTGCCGGGCGGCCGCATGCGGCCCGTGCCGAAGCCGGTGCCCGGAGGCCTCGTCGCGATGCAGGCCGAGCCCGACGGCGGCGCCGTGCTGCAGCGCCTCGACCCCTTGACCGGCGCCACGCTGGCGCAGTCGCGCGTCGCCCCGGAGGTGCTGCGGCAGCAGGCCGAACTGCGGCCCGACGGCCTCGCGACGCGGCTCTACCCGCAGGCCATCTGCGCCGACGGGGAACGGATCTACCTGCCGCTCGACAGCACCGCGTCGGGCGACGCGCCGCGCCTCGTCGCCGTCGGCGACCGCGGCGAGGTGGTATGGACCTGGCGCGGCCTGCCGGACCGCCGGCTCGCGATGGTCGCGCAGCGCGGCGACCGGCTGGTCGTCGTCGAGAGCGGCGACGAACGTCCCGGGCGGATCCGCTTGCTGCGGGCCCTGGACGGCACCACCCTGCGCGAGACCGAGCTCGGCGTCGACCTCGACCTGCTGAACTGGCAGCGCTCGCAGCTGGCCACGCCTGCGCCGCGCGCGGTGCTGCTGACGGACGCCCCCGGCCTCGCCGGCCGCGAGCGGCGGCTCCTGTGCTTCGGCGTCGACGACGAGGTGCCGAGCTTCCGCGAGCCGCTCGGCAGCGAGGACGTCGAAGTGGAACGTCAGCCCGTGCTCGGCCCCGACTTCCTGGTCTCCGGCGTACGTTCCGGCCCGCGCGGTTCGTTCCGCCTGCAGGTCCTGCGCCTCGACGACCGGCGCGGCGCCCTGCCCGACGGCCAGCGCTTCCTGCCGCTGCGCGCAGCCGGCACCCGGGGCATGGCCGCGTTCGGCCGCTACACTGTGATCGCCTGCGACAGGTACCTGCTCGTGCTCGGCCCGAAGGACGACAAATGACGACGACACGCCGCTGGATGCGACTTCTCGGCGCCGCCGCGGCGCTGTTCGCGGCCCATCCGACCGGCCCGCTGCCCGCCCAGGAACAGCTGCGGCGCGGCGCGAGCAACGAGCAGCTGCTCGACGACCGGCTGCGGCAGGCGGTGCGGCGCGGCCACGACTGGCTCGCCGCGCGCCAGCACCAGGACGGCTGCTGGGCCGAACTGGTCGGCTACAAGGTCAACTACGACTACGAGACCCAGGACTCGCGGCCGCTGCCCCACGTCGGCGTCACGGCGCTCGCGCTGATGAGCTTCCTCGCCGGCGGCCACCTGCCCGACCGCGGCCCGTACGGCAAGGCGCTGAGTTCCGGCCTCGACTTCGTGCTCTCGTGCTCGCAGGACGACGGCCAGATCGCGGCCCACGGCACGCGCATGTACAGCCACGCCTTCGCGACGCTGTTCCTGGCGGAGATCTACGGCATGGTCGACCGACCCGACGTCAAGCAGACGCTGCAGCGCTCGGTCGACCTGATCGTCGACTCGCAGAACGCCGAAGGCGGCTGGCGCTACCGGCCGTTCGCGCGCGAATCCGACATCTCGATCACGGTCTGCCAGGTGCTGGCGCTGCGGTCGGCGCGCAACGTCGGCATCCACGTGCCGGTCACCACGATCCGCAACGCGCAGAACTACGTCTACCGCAGCGCGGTGCGCGGCAACGAGCGCTCCTTCCGCTACCACGGCCACGGCAGCTGGGGCGACGACGGCGGCAGCTTCCGCTACCAGAACCGCGACCAGACCCGCGCGACCTTCCCGCTGACCGCCGCCGGCGTCACGACGCTCTACGCCGCCGGCGAGTACGACAACCCGATCATCCGCGACGCGCTCGACTACATGGACCGGCAGATGCCGGCCTTCAACGACAACTGGCCGGAGCACTACTTCTTCTACTACGGCCACTACTACGCCGTGCAGGCCTACTACATCACCGGCGACCCGAAGTGGACGAAGTACTTCCGGACCATGCGGGAGCTGCTGCTGCGCAGCCAGCGCTCCGACGGCCGGTGGGTCTGTTCGACCGGCCCCGGCGACGGATTCGCGACGGCTGTCGCGACCCTGATCCTGCAGATCCCGCTGCAGTACCTGCCGATCTTCCAACGATGACCGGCACTGGTTTCCAACGATGACCGGCACTGGCCCGACCCCGCCACCGACCTCCCGCGCATGGCCACCGTGAACCCCGACCCGCTGCCGGCCGACCGCGGCGCGGACCTGCTGGCGCCGCTGCTGGCGACCCAGCGCCGGGCCCTGCGCCTGCGCTACCTGTGGCACGGGCTGTGCCTCTGCGTCGCGCTGCCAGCGGCGGCGGTGCTGCTGGCCTTCCTGCTGGACCACACGCTGCGCCTGCCGCTGGCGATCCGCCTGCTGCACACGGCGGCGATCGCAGCCCTGCTGGGCTGGGCCGCCTGGGCCTACGTGCGCTACCCGCTGTCGCGCCGCTTCGGCGCGGCCGACGTCGCGGTGCTGCTCGAGCGCTGCTTCCCGGACCTGCACCAGCGCCTCGTGTCCGCCGTGCAGTTGCAGCAGCTCGGCGAACTGCGCAACCAGTCCCGCGCGATGATCGAGGCGTTGCTCGCCGGCGCGGCCGAAGCCGCGCGCGGCCTGCCGCTGCAGCGCATGTTCGACCACCGCCGGCTGCACCGGCTGACCGCGGCCGCCGGTCTCCTGCTGGCCGGCCTGCTGACCGGCGCCGCGGCGGCGCCGGCGAGCGCCCGCGCGTTCGTGCTGCGCCACCTCGGTTTCGCGGAGAGCTACCCGCCCCCGACCACGCTGCACCTCGAACTGCCGCCGAGCGGCCCCGAGCTGCAGCGCACCGACCGCGGCGACCTGGTCGAGCTGACGATGCCGGCCGGCGCCGACCTGCACGTCTCGGTGCGCGTCGAGGGCGAGGTGCCGGCCGAGGTGTTCCTCGAAGTCGAGCCCCTGCGGCCCGCCAGCGAGCCGGCGCCCGGCCTGGCGCAGGGCAAGCGAAGCGTCGCGATGTCGCCGCGACCCGGCGACCGTTTCCGCCACGTGTTCCGGCGCCTGCAGGGCCCGTTCACGTTCTACGCGCGCGGCGGCGACGACGACCACAGCAGGGTCACCGTCACCGTGCGCACCGTGCACCCGCCGCACGTGGCGACGATCCGCGCGCGGATCGCGCCGCCCGGCTACACGGGCCTCGGCCCGCTGACCCAGGATGGCGGGGCGATCGAAGCGCTCGCCGGCAGCCAGGTCGAGATCGACGTCGCGACGACCCAGCCCGTGCAGAACGCGACGATGCAGTTCCTCGAGAACGGTCGCCGCCTGCCGCTGGTCCCCGTCGAGATCCAGGACGACGGCGGCAAAGCCACCGTGCTGCGCGCGCGGTTCGTCGTCGAGGCCTCCGACCGCTACCAGGTCGAACTCGTCGGCGACAACGGCCTGCGCAACCCCGACCCCGGCACCTACCCGATCGCCCCGCTGCAGGACTACGCGCCGGTCGGCCGCTGGATCCTGCCCGACGACGAGTCCACGCTGCTGCTGCCGAACGCGCTGCTCTGCCTGCGGGTCGAGGCCCGCGACGACTTCGGTCTGACCGCCGTGGACCTGACCGTCGACCACTCCGGGGGCCACGCGTTGCAGCGCCCGCTGCTCGCGGCCGAGCCCAGGCCGACGGCGGCCGTCCGGACCGAACTGCTCGAACTGCGCGAGCTGCTCGCGGGCGCCGCGAGCCAGCACGAGGGCCTGTCGCTGCTGCTCGTGCTGCGCGACAACCGCGCGCCGGAGGCCCAGGCCACGGAACTGCCGCGGCGCATCGTGCAGGTGGTCGACACGCCCCAGCTCGCCGAGGCGATCGCCAGGGCCTTCCGCACCCTGCGCGAGGAGGTCGAGCAGGCGATCGACCTGCAGACCGACCGCCGCGCGCGCCTCGAGGAACTGCTCGCCGGCCCGCTCCCGGGCCCGGCCGAGGTCGGCCAGGTCCTGACCGCGGCCGAGGTCGGCCAGTCCCGCGTGCAGGGCGGAGCCGAACGCGTGCACCGCGGCCTGATGCGCGCGTTCGACCAGCACCTGTGGAACCGCCTCGACCCGAGCCCGCACCAGGTCGCGGTCGTCGATCTCTACCGCGCCTACCACACGGCAGCCGGCGACCCTGCGCCGTGGTCGCCCGGCTTCTACCGCGACCTCGCCGCGCGCCGCGCCGCGGGCACGCTCGGCGCGATGGAGACGGTGCTGGACCCGATCCTGCAGATGATCGCCGTCGCCGACCGGCTCGCGACCGGGTCCGGCCCGCGCGCCGTGCGCGGGCTCGCCGAGGCCCAGGTCGCGCGCAGCGACGCCGACCTCACCGGCCTCTTGCGGCAGGTCGTGCTGGCCCAGGCGCAGAATCTCGAGGCGCTGCACCTGCTGCTGCAGCGGCTCGAGGAATGGAACGACTACCAGGACCTGATCCAGGAGACCCGCGGGCTGCGCGACCGCCAGCGCGACCTGCAGGGCCGCACCGAAGAACTGCGAGGACGTCGATGAACCCGTTCCGCCACCTGTTCCCCGTGCTGCTCGCCGCGTTCGGGTGCGCGGCGGTCGTGCCGTCGCTGCCGGCCCAGACAGCGCCGGAGACCGTCGAACGGCTGCGCCGCGACCAGGACGAGATCCTGCGCAAGGCCGAGCGCCTGCAGGCCCTGATGCAGCGCCTGCTGCAGCGTTACGAGCGCGAGGGCAAGAAGGAGGTCGAGCTGCTGCGGCAAGGGCTCGAACACCTCGACCGCTCCGGCATCCTGCGCGACGCCGCGAGCGTGCGCGACGATCTCGCCGCGACCGCGTTCAGCGAAGCCGTGCGCAAGCAGCGCGAGGTCGTCGACCACCTCGAGCAGCTGCTCGACATCCTGCTCGAGCGCAACTCGGTCGAGAACCTCGACCAGCAGATGCGCACGGCCGCGGCGCAGGCCGCCACGGCGCGCGAACTCGAGCGGCGCCAGCGCGAGTTGCAGCAGCGGACCGAACAGACCCTGCGCGGCGAGCCGACGCCCGACGAACAGGCGCTGCTGCAGACCCTGCAGCGGCTGCAGGGCGCCGAGGCCGAGGAGGCGGCCCGCAACGCGCAGCAGGCCGGCACGCGGCGGCCGTTCCTCGAGGATGCGCTGCAGCGCGTCGAGGCGCTGCTGCGGCAGCAGCGGCAGCTCGAGCAGGGTCTCGCCGACGAAGCCAGCGGGCGCAACGAGCAGAACCGCGCGCGGCAGTTCGACCTCGGCAACCTGATCCAGCGCGCGCGCGAACTGCAGGCGCAGACCCGCGCCCAGGGCCGGCAGGCCGAGCTGCAGCAGGCCGCCGAGAGCCTGGCGCAGGCCGCCCGAGGCAACGACCCGCAGCTGGTGCAGCAGGCCCGCGACCAGCTCGAGGGGCTGGTGCAGCAGGCGCCGAAGCTGCCCGGCGGCGCCGACGGACCGGAGCGCGACCGGCAGTGGGACGAACTGCGCGAGCGCCTGCAGAAGGCGCCCGCGGGCGAATCGCCGGCCGACCGGGCCGAACTCGGCCGGATCGCCGCGGCCGCCGCCGAGCTTGCCGCGCGGCGCCGGCAGGAAGCCGCCGCGCGCAACGGCGACGACAGCCAGCGCCTGCAGCGCGAAGCCCGCGAACTCGGCGAGCGCATGCGCGCCGGCGAACCAGGCGCCGAGCCGGGCCCGCAGCCGCTCGACGCGGCGGGCGACGCGCTGCAGGCTGCGGAGGGCGCCGCGCGCGCGGACGATGCGGCCAAGGCGCAGCAGCAGGTCGGCAAGGCGATCACCGCGCTGGAGCGCGCGCGCGCCGAGCACGGCGCCCGCCACCCCGATGCCGAGCGCACGGCCGCACAGATGGCGGCCGACGCGGCGGCCACGGCGCAGGAGCTGCAGAACGCGCCGAGCGCGGACGCGCCCGAGCGCGCCGCCGCCGCCAACCTGCGCCAGGCCGAGGTCGCCCTGCGCGACACCGAGCAGGCGCTCGGCAAGGCCCACGCCGCCGGCACCCGGCCCGACGCCGCCGCACCCGCCGCCACTTCGCGCAGCCGGCTCGAACAGGCCCGCGCCGAGCTGCAGCAGGGGCTCGCCGCGGCGACCAGCGACCGCGGCGAAGAACTGCGCGACGCCGCCGCACGCCAGCAGCAGATCGCCGAGGCGACCCGGCAGGCGGCGCAGGACCTGCAGCGCGCGCAGCAGCAGGGCACCATCACGCCGCGGCAGGGCGAGGCCTCGCGCGAGCAGGTCGAAGCCGCCGCGCGGCAGATGGCCGCGGCCGGCGAGCAGCTGCAGCAGGGCCAGCAGGCGAGCGCGAGCTCGAGCCAGCAGCAGGCCGCGGACGCGCTGCAGCGTGCGGCCGAGCAGCTGCAGCGCAACCGGGCCCCGACCGAAGCACAGCAGCAGGCCCTGCGGCAGCAGGCCCAGGACCAGCAGCAGCTGGCCGAGGACGTTGTCCGCCTCGCGCAGGAGCTGAAGGAACGCGAGAACAAGGCCGCCCAGCGCGCGCTCGACGAGGCCGCCGCCGCCGCGCGCAAGGCCCGCGCGGCGCTCGAAGCCGGCGACGCCGACGAGACCCGAGAGCAGCAGGAGCAGGCCCGCCAGAAGCTGCAGGAGGCGGCCGAACAGCTCGAAGAGGAGCGCGACCGCTACCAGGACCTCCGCCAGGAGGAGTTGCTGTTCAAGATGAAGGCGGAACTCACGGCGTTCCTCGAACGGCAGCGCCCGATCACGCAGGAGACGCTGGCCGCGCAGCAGGAGGCGGCCGCGGCGGCGCTGTCGCGCCCCGCGCGGCGCAAGCTGAACCAACTCGGCGAGCAGGAGCAGGAGCTCGCCGGCAGGGTCGAGTTCCTCGTCAACGCGCTCGCCGAGGAGGGCAACCAGGTCTACCAGGCCGTGCTGCGCGCGAACCTCGAGGATCTGCGCGAGGTCGCGCGGCGCCTCGCCGGCCGCGCCCCGGACCCGGGCCGCTTCACGACCCTGCTGCAGCAGGACGTCGAGCGCCGCAGCCAGGACCTGCTCGACGCGCTCGAGCGCGAGCGGCAACGCCGCGAAGCGGAGCGCAAGCAGCAGCAACAACAGCCGAAGGGCAAGAACAAGTTCGACCCACGGCGCGAGAGGCTGGTCGGCCTGATCGCCGAACTCGAGATGCTGAAGCGCCTGCAGCTCGACGTCGGCCGCGCGGCGAACGAACACCGCGCGCTCGTCGAGGCGCGCAGCGACGAGGTGATCACCGACGCCGAGGTGGCGCTCGTCGAACGCCTGTCGCACCGCCACGCCGAGGTCACGAAGCTGTTCGCGGCGATCCAGGCCGCGGTCGAAGAAACCATGCAGCAGGGTCCCGAGGACCCGCTGGACCCCGGCCAGCCCGGGGGAGGACGTGGACGATGACCGGCCCGAACCGAACGACCGTCGTGCCCGGCGCCCTGCGCTGGCTCACCACTCCCTGCTGCCTGCTGCTCGCGCTGCTGCTCGCGCGGCCAGGGCTCGCGCAGGATCCCGACCTCGCGCGCGAGATCCAGGAGATCGCGGCGCGCGTCGCCGGGCAACTCGAGGAGATCGACCGCCTGCTGCTCGAGGCCGCGCGCAGGAACCAGGCCCGCAGCGCGCCGAAGCAGGCGCTGCAGCAGACGATCGAGCGGGGCCGCGCCGTCGAGCAGGGCATCGACGAGCTGATCGACAAGCTGCAGCAGATGAAGAACCAGGGCGGCGGCGGGCAGCCGCAGGACTCGCAGGACCAGCAGCAGCAGGACCAGCAG
>VGXW01000241.1 GCA_016873195.1 Planctomycetota bacterium
GCGACGGCACGGTGCTGCGCCTGCAGGCGCCGATGGGGCTGTTCCACGCCGCGGCCGGGACCGAGACCTACTGCGTGCACGTGAAGCTCGGCACCGGCGGCGTGATCGACCTCGCCGGCAACCCGCTGGCGATCTTCGACGACCCGACCCTGCCGCTCGCGAGCTGGTCCGTGGACTTCCAGCTGAACCCGGCCGCCGCGGCGAACCACGTCGGCTGGCACTCCTGGCGGTTCGCCGACGCGGACGAGGACGGCTCGCTGCCGGGCTCGGTCGACCTGTTCGGCCAGTTCCGCCTGCTCGACGGCCGGCTCTACGCGGCGGCAGGCGTGCGGTTCAGCCGCACGGCCGACGTGCAGAACCTCAGCACGATCTCGCGCATCCACCGCGGCGAGTGCTGGGATCCGGACTATGACCCGGTTGCCGGCGGCGGCCCGATGTCGCCGCAGGGCATCCCTACCGGCATGTATTCGCCCGTCGACGACGTCGGCATCCCGAAGCCGGGCTTCCTCTACTGGCAGCCCAAGATGGTCGACATCATCCCGGCCGGCTCGGTGCCGCAGGTCTACGAGTACTGGCAGATCCTGCCGCAGAACGTCGGCCGCGTGATCGAGCCGCACAACCCGCGGGGCTCGCGCATGCAGATGCGCTACATCGAGGACGACTTCACGCTCGACTACCGGCAACCGGCCGAGCATGCCGTCGACGTCGAGCAGATCTACTGGTCGCCGTTCAACGACGAGACCGTCTACTACGACGTGTTCGACCGCTACTCGATGTCGCTGTCGCACTCGGGACGGCGCCCCGACGAGTTCTGGTATTTCGTTCCGGGCGACTCCACGGCGGTGCCGCCGGTGCTGCCGGACTGCGCCTACTACTGCCAGTCGACCAACAGCGGCCTGTCGACGGTGTTCGCCGACAACGTGCTGCCGGGCACCCAGGCGGTGCCGGTGTTCGAGGACCGGGTCTACACGATCAACCCGAACGACGCGTTCCGCTCGTCGTTCAACATCAAGTACGTGCCCTACCCGCGCTTCGACCGCAGCTACACGTGGCGCGATTCGCGCCTGATCACGGTCGACGCGGCCGGGCAGGTGATCGGGCTGGGCGGCGCGCGCGAGCCGGGCGCACCGGAGCCCAACGCGGACTACACGGCCAACATCGACTCGCCGTGGATCACGGACGTGCCGGACCCCGAGTTCACGGCGGCCGGGCTGTCGACCTGGGTCATGGATGCCGCCGACTTCCTCGGCATCGTCAAGCTCGACCACGATCCGATCGCGCTGCCGCTGCTGGTCGACTTCAAGATCTTCCCGGACAACGCGGTCAACGGCTTCGCTGCCGGCGCGAACTCGTTCCAGATGGCGATGGTCGGCCCGCCGTCCTACGGCTTCCCGCCGCTGCCCGGCGGCTACTACGACCGCCTGCGCGCGACGAACTGCTCGGCGATGTATCCGCCGTGGGAGGCGTTGCGCGCCCAGGCGTCGGGCGGCGAGGACCTGATCACGGGTGCCCCGATCCTGATCGATCCGGCGAACCAGCTCAACGCGCAGATCAGCATCCTGAAGGACGCCGGCCTCGGCAACGCCACGCGCGCGCTGTTCCAGGCGCCGCCGCGCGACGGCATGATGAGCTGGTCGCGGGCCGACTTCGTGCGCAAGGTCTCGACGATGACCTTCGGCTTCATCGACACGCTGAAGCCGCAGCGCGCGCTGTTCGTCGTCGACCCGACCGGCACGCCGAGCGTCTCGGCCTCCGACGGGTTCCCGAACCTCTTTGCCGTCAACGCGAACCTCCGCATCAGCGACCTGGTGGTCCAGCTCGATCCGCCGCAGAGCCGGCAGCCGGCCGGCACCACCGTCGTGTGCGAACTGCGCGGCGCGGAGGACTTCGACAACGCGGGCGTGCTCTACAACCCGACGTTCGACCTCGCCGGCCAGACGCCGAACGACACCTTCGACGGCCGCGGCAACCTGCTCAACGCGAACTACGCGTGCGAGGCCTACCGCTACTCGCAGCCGTACTTCGGGGCTGGCGGCAACGTGGCCCGCGTGTTGGCCACCGGACTCACGCGCTACGTGACCGACGACCAGCTCGGCCTGATCCGCGACCCCGCAACCCAGCTGCTGCCGCGCCACCTGAACGTGCGGCTCACGATGACGAACAACGTCGACGTGTCGCCGGCGCTGTCGCCGTCGCTGCGCAGCATGAGCGTGGTCTACCGCGTGCTGCCGAACCAGTAGCCGCCCGCCGGCGGACCGCCCGGATGGCCGCGTGCGGGGCCGGGGCCGGGCCGGCCCTTCGTGTCCTTCCACGGAGGCTGTCACGCGGTCGGCCGTTGCCGGCCGCAGTCGCCGTGTGCCACGCCGTGCGCCCGGCCGTAGCATGCTGCCGAACCCGATGCGCCGCCCCCGGACCCTGCCGATCGTCGCCGCCGCGCTGCTCGCCGGTGCGTGCGCGCGCCGGCCCGTGCACGGACCGTCGTTCGACGTGCTGCGCACCTCGCCGCCGGTGGGGCCCGGCAGCGCGCCGCTGCTGCTGAACGACACGCTGACGGTCTACTTCAGCGAACCCGTGAGCCCGCTGAGCGTCACGTCGGACGCGGTGACGGTCGTCGACGAAGAGGGGCATCAGGTGCCCGGCACGCTGCGCGTCGGCTCGACGTGGGTCGGTTTCGAACCGCGCCCGCCGTTCACCGCCGGCCTCGACGACGGCTCCTTCCTGCCGGACCGCAGCTACCGGCTGCTGGTAGCCGGCTATCCGCGGCCCGACGCCTTGCGTTCGGCGGCGGGGCGCCGGCTCGCCGCGGCGCACGCCTTCGAGTTCCGCACCGCGGCGACTGTCCCGGGCCGCGCGCCGTTGCGGCCGCTCGCGACCGGGCTGCCCTTCCTGTTGCGCAACTACGACGCCCCGCAGTCGTTGCCGGCCGACGCGCCGCGGCTGCGGCTGCACTTCACGCTGCCGGTGCTGCCCGGCTCGGCGACCGCGGATTCGGTGTGCGTGCAGTGGCTCGGCACGGTCAACCCCGTGCCGATCCAGCCGCGCAGCGTGCGGATCGTGCCGTCGCGCCTCGACGAGTTCCCCGGCAGCACGGTCGAGGTCGACCTCGGTCCGGTGCCGCAGCTCGAGGGCATGCCCGGCCGCCCGCTGCGGGCCGGCGACTTGATCACCGTCAGCGTGCGCAGCGTGCGCGCGCCGCTGTGCGACTACGCCGGCAACCCGGTGGTGGCGACCGTGGACCCGTTCTGGACCGTCGTGCCCGGCACGAGCGTCGCCCTCGTCGCGTGGCCGGCGCGGGACGGCGGCATCGCCGGCGACGACCCGCTGCTGCCCGGCTTCGAGTCCCTGTCCGGGCTGGTGCGGCCCCGTTCGCGCCTCGAGGCGGGCGACGGCAGCCTCGGTGTCTTCCGGCCGCGCCGTGACACGGTGCTGCGACCCGGCGTGCCTTTCGACCGCGGCGACGGCGTCGAGGTGCAGAGCCGCGGCGCCGTGTTTCCGTTCCTCGCGATCGACGTGCCCGCCGGGGTCACCGTGCGCGTCGACGGCGGCAGTTCGCCGGTGCAACTGCTCGCGTGCGGGGGGATCCGCGTCGACGGCACGCTGGTGCTGGCGGGCCCCACGGTGCCGCTGCAGGTGCCGCGGCCCGGCACCGCGGTGCAGGATCTGCTGGAGGCCGCGCCGGTCGCGCTGCTCGCGGCGGGAGACGTGACGGTGCGCGGCCGGATCGAGACGGCCGCCGCCGTGCCGCCGCAGCACTCGCCGCTGACCCTGGCCAGCGCCGGCCGGATCCACCTGTTCCAGGAGTTGCCCTACCACACGATCCTCGCCGTGGAGCAGGCCCAGATGGAGCCCGCGGAACTCGCGATCGTCGGCCTGCGCGGCCAGGTGGAAGCGACCGCGGCGGCGTTCACCTACGGGGTGCCACCGGGGGCCCGCTGGATCGCGACGGGCAACTCGCCGTGGAGCGTGCTGCCGCTCGACCGCGACGGCGGGCGGCTCTGCGTGCTCGGACCCAGCGGGGGCATCCGCGTTCGCTGGCAGGTGGCCCTGCCCGACGCCGTGCGCAAGGGAGAGCCCGACCTGACGCCCGCGCGCGTGGGGCGCCCCGAGGCCGCGAACGACCAGGACTGGGTCGAGGCCGGCGCAGGCAGCTACGTGCGGTTCCTGCTCGATGGCGAGGTCGCGGCGGCAGCGCCGCTGCCGTCGGTGCGCGAGATCCGGCTCGTCGACCGTTGATCCTGCTGGCGGGGGCAGGGCAACGCCGCCGGCCGGCGCGACGTGCTGGAATCCCTCCGGCGGGACCGTATGCTCGCGGGCCTTTCCGGTGGCGTTCGCCCGGCGCGGGTCAGCGCTCCGTGTGGCGGTCGATGGGGCCGCGTCCTCCGGCGAGAACGGTCGATCGGAGCGCCGCGATGGCAGGCGGCGTGTGGCGTTTCGCGCAGATGGTCACGGCGGTCTACGAGGTGGGCGCGGCCCTGTTCGGGGCCTGTGTCGGCTCGTTCCTGAACGTCGTCGTGCACCGCCTGCCGCAGGAGGATCCGGCGCGGCGCTCGCTCGGCGGCCGCTCGCGCTGCCCAGGCTGCGGCAAACCGATCCGCTGGTACGACAACCTGCCCGTGCTCGCGTGGTTCCTGCTGCGCGGCCGCGCGCGCTGCTGCGGCGGCAGGATCTCGTTCCGCTATCCGCTCGTCGAGTTGCTGACCGCGGGTCTGTTCCTGCTGCTCGCCGTCGCGCAGCCGTTCGGGGACGTGTTCCGGCCCGGACCCGACGGCACCTCGCAGGTGCACGGTCCGTCGCTGGCGGCACAGGGGTTCCAGGCCGTGTTCGTCGCGCTGCTCGTCGCGAACACGTTCATCGACATCGACACGCAGCTGCTGCTCGACGCGCTGACCAAGCCCGGCATGGCGATCGGCCTGCTCGGCGGGCTGTGGCCGGGCGTTGCGGGGCCGCTGTCCGCGCACCCGGAGGTCCCGCCCGCGCTCGACACGCTGCTCGCGAGCCTCGCGGGACTCGCGGTCGGCGGCGGCGTCACGTGGGCGATCCGCATCGTCGGCACGCGCGTGTTCCGCAGGGAGGCGATGGGCTTCGGCGACGTGAAGTTCCTCGCCATGATCGGCGCGTTCCTGGGCTGGCGGCCGGCCTGCGTGACGATGCTGCTCGCCTGCCTGTTCGGCGCGGTGATCGGCGGCGCCGGTGCGCTGTTCCGCGGCACCGCGCGGATTCCGTTCGGGCCCTACCTGGCCCTCGGCGCGTCGGTCGCCCTGTTCGCGACCGACGAACTGCTCGACTTCCTGTTCGTGGCGTGGCCGGAATGGCAGCGCAGCTCGCCTGCTGCGCGGTGGTTCCTGCCCGTCCTCGCCCTGTTTTCGTTCGTTGCCCTGATCGTCCTCGTCCGCAGAGGCAGGCGACCGGGCTGATTCCGTTCGGGAGGCACCATGTTGTTCCGCAAGACGATCCTCTTCTTCTCGGCCGTCGCGTTCTCGCTGCTCGCGGGCTGCACGACGCGTTACCAGGACATGCTGCGCGAGCGCGACGAGCGCATCCGCGAGCTCAGCGGCGACCTCGCCCGCCAGCGCGGCGAGATCGAGGAACTGCAGCGCCGCGCCGTCACCAACGTCGAGCCGGCGAGCGCGGGCAAGCGCGACAGCTCCGAGGTCGACCAGGTGCAGGACGAACTCGGCCGCGACGCGAGCGTGTCCTACCGCGGCGGCCGGCTCAGCATCGGCATCAACGACTCGGTGACGTTCGACTCGGGCAGCACCGCGCTGAAGGACAGCGCGCACCGCGTGCTGCAGAACGTGGCCTCGGTGCTGAAGTCCAAGTACCCGGGCCGCCGCATCTACGTCGAGGGCCACACCGACGCGGACCCGATCGTGAAGACCAAGGACAAGTACCGCAGCAACCGGCACCTGTCGGCCGAGCGCGCCGATGCGGTCGCGCGCTACCTGATCGAGAGGGGCGTGCCCGAGCCGTCGATCTTCATCGTCGGCTGCGGCCAGTTCGACCCGGTGGCCGCGGCGAAGAACAAGGCGCAGAACCGCCGCGTCGAAGTCGTGGTCGGCGACCCGATCCAGTGACCGAGGGGCGCCCGGGCCGCCGCCGCGCGTCCGGCTCGGGGTCGGCCCATCTGCGTAGAAGCGGAGCTTTGACCTGGGCGACTTCCCGGTATAAGGGCCGGGGTCTCAACCGCCTCGGTCGCTCCGTCGGCACGCCGTCAGGGGGCCCCGCGGTCCTGGATTCCCCCGCGGCGGCCGGGCCCCTCCCGGCCGCTGCCACACATCGGAGTGACCATGGCAACAGCTTCGGAAGATCTGCGGAACGTCGCCTTCGTCGGGCACGGCGGCTCGGGCAAGACCGCGCTGGTCGATGCGATCGCGCACCACTGCAAGCTCACCACGCGCCTGGGCAGCGTTGCGGAGGGGACCAGCATCAGCAACACCGAGCCCGAGGAGAAGGAGCGCAAGCAGACCCTCTCGCTGCACCTGTTCCGCGTGCCGCTCGGCAACGTGCGCCTGAACCTGTTCGACACGCCGGGGCACGGCGACTTCGCCGCCGAGGCGGTCATGGCGATGGACGTCGTCGAGACCGTCTGCCTGTGCATCAACGCGACGGCCCCGATCTCGTTCCACGCGCGCCAGCTGTGGAAGCAGGCCGGCGAACTCGGCGTCGGCCGCGCGATCGTCGTGACGCACCTCGACCAGGAGAACACGAACTTCAAGAAGCTGGTCGACGAGCTGCGGCACCTGTTCGGTCACGCGGTCGTGCCGGTCACCTACCCGAACGCGACCGGCGCCGGCTTCACGGCGGTGCACGCGGTCACGCACGACGAGGGCCCGGACGCGCCCAAGTACCACGAGATGATCGAGGAGGACGAGGCCGAGGTCGACGACACGCTGATGGAGCACTACCTCGAGGCGGGCCACCTCGAGCGGGCCGAGTTCGAGCAGAACCTGCGCCGCGCGATCGCGCGCGGCAAGCTGGTGCCCGTGTTCGCCGTCTGCCCGAACCGCGGGTTCGGCCTCGCGCAGATGCTCGAGTTCGTGCAACTGCATTTCCCGTCGCCGGTCTGCTTCGGCCCGCGTCCCGCGGGCAAGCCGGGCAGCGACGCCGCCACCGAGGTCGTCGAGCCGAACGCCGACCAGCCGTTCGCGGCCAAGGTGTTCAAGGTCGTCTCGGACCCCTACGTCGGCAGACTGTCCTTCCTGCGCTGCCTGCGCGGCAAGCTGCAGCGCGACCAGACGTTCGTCGACGTGCGCACGGGCAAGGTCGCCAAGGCCGCCCACATCCTGGACGTGCACGGCAAGGAGACCAAGGACGTAGCCGGCGTGGCCGCGGGCGACCTGTTCGCGGTCAGCAAGATCGACGATCTGGCGCTGGGCGACACCGTGACGGCCGAGCCGGCGCAGGTCCGGTTCGCGCGGCCCCGCTACCCGCGCCCGACCTACGCGCGGCACGTGTGGCCGAAGGCGCGCAGCGACGAGCAGAAGATCGGGCACGCGATCGAGAAGATGGTCGCCGAGGATCCGTCGCTCGAGAGCCGCCGCGACAAGGAGACCGGCGAACTGCTGCTGACGGGCATGAGCCCGATGCACCTCGACGTGCAGTTCTTCCGGCTGCACAAGCGCCACCAGGTCGAGGTCGAACACGGCCTGCCCACCATCCCGTACCGCGAGACGATCACGGCGCGCGCCGACGGCCACCACCGGCACAAGAAGCAGACCGGCGGACGCGGCCAGTTCGCCGAGGTCTACCTGCGCGTGGCGCCGCGCGAACAGGCAGCCGGGTTCGAGTTCGTCGACTCGGTCGTCGGCGGCTCGATCCCACGGCAGT
>VGXW01000242.1 GCA_016873195.1 Planctomycetota bacterium
TTTTCGCCTCGGCGCGACCGGAGGCCCGGCGGGGCCGGCCGGCACCACGGCGCCGCGGGCGCCGCCGGGCGGGTCGAGCACCGCCGCCAGCGCCCGCGCCGAGTCGGCAGCGGTGACGGCGGCGACGCCGGCGGCATCGACGCCACGGATGCGCGCCAGCAGCAGCGAGGTGGCCCGGCCGGGCAGTGCCGGCGCCGAGGCCGCCAGGGCCTCGGCCTGCTCCGGCGACCACGGCGGCAGGCCGAGTTCGGCGAGCACGGCCGCGCGCGCCGCCGCCACCTCGGCGGCCGAAGGCGGACCCACCGAGAGCCCGGTGAGCCAGCGGTCGAGTTCCTCGTGCGGCACGCGCGCCCCCGCGCCCGGCGGCCCCCGGCGGACCGCCACCACGAGCGGATCGCCGTGCAGCAGCGACCAGGAGAGGCGCGGCGCCCTGGCCAGGGTTTCCTTGGCCGACGGCGGCATCGCGACCACGAAGCGCGCCCGCGCCGCCTCCACCGCCACCGCCAGGGCGAGCCGGTCCACGGCGGCCGGCACGCGGAACGCTGCCGAGGCGTAGGGGGCGTCGGCGCGCGGATGTGGGATCGCGGCAGCCGGCGCCTGCGGGTCGCGGCGCGGGTTCGCGGCCGGCGGCGCCGGCCAGGGCGACGGCGCCAACGCCGCCCCCAGCGTCTCGCGCAGCGCCGGCGGCAGGTCGCCGAGACCGAGGCCGCGGCGGGCCACCGGTTCGCGCAGCAGTTCGCGCACGCGGGCCGGCGACAGCCGCTGCAGTTCGACGGCCGAACCAGCGACCCCGTGCGCGAACGGGCCGCCCGCGAACAGCACCCTCCGCGCATGGCCCGCCAGCACCGGGCCGGGGTAGAGCCAGTCCGCGTCGTCGGCCGCCAGCGCGCAGCGCGCCACGGCGAGATCGATCGTGTCGTCGTCGAGCGGGCGGGCATCGTCGAGCAGGGCCTGCACGAAGCGCACCGCGTCGGGCCAGCGCCCCGCCTCGGCGAGCACGAAGGCGACGGCAACGTCGCCGTGCACCTGCAGGCCGCTCGCGCGCACCGGTGGCGAGGTCGCGCGTGCTCGTTCGAGCCGGCACTCCGCCAGCACGCGGCTCGCGCCGCACTCTCCCGACCGGTCGAGGTCGTAGCCCTGCCGCCACGCCACCGCGAGCGCCGTCGCCGCGGGTTCGGGCAAGGCGAAGAAGGCCCACGGGGCCGGCGCCTGCGCCGCCGCGGCGGCGCCGAGCCAGCCGCACAGAGCGCCGGCCAATCTCCGGTTCACGACGGGCTGGCGATTCACGGTGGACACAGTCTGCCTCCTTGCAGCACCACGGTGCGGTGCGCGACGGCGTTGGCGAGGTCGAGGTCGTGGCTGGCCAGCACGATCGCGAGGCCGGTGCTGCGCTGCAGTTCGAGCAGCGAGTCGATCACCGCCACGGCGGCGTCGCGGTCGAGGGCGGCCGTCGGCTCGTCGAGCACGAGCACGTCGGGCTGCACCGCGAGCGCGCGCAGCAAGGCGCCGCGGCGCCGTTCGCCGCCCGACAGGCGCGCGGCGGGCCGCTCGAGCGCCGGCGCCGGCAACCGCAGCGCCGCCGCCGCGCGGCCGAGGTCGAAGAACGGCGCGCGCGCCTCGGCGACCAGCGCGGCGAGCTGCCGGCCCGGCGTCAACGAGCCGAACGCGTCCTGGCAGCACAGCTGCACCGCCGTGCGGCGCGCGGGCCGCCGCACCGTTCCCGCGTCGGGCGGCCGGTGGCCGGCGAGCACGCGCGCCAGCGTCGTCTTGCCGGCGCCGGATTCGCCGGTCACCGCGACCACCTCGCCGCGCCGCAGCGCGAAGCCGACCCCGTCGAGCACCACGCGCTCGCCGAACGCGACGCGCACGCCCTCGGCGGCGAGCACGCTCGCCGCGCCGACGCCGTGGCCCTCGCGCCGGGCGGGCCAGGGCCGCTCGTCGAGTTCGCCCGGCACGAAGCTGCCGTCGGACCACCGGTGGACCGCGGCGCCGAGGTCGCGCAGCAGCCGGTGGTCGTGCGTGGCGAGCAGCACGCCGCTGCCGCGCCCGATCAGCGCCCGCAGGTGCGCCAGCAGCTCCGCGTAGCTGCCGCCGTCCAGGCTCGCCGACGGCTCGTCGGCGACCAGCAGCGCCGGGCCGCGCAGGAACGCCACCGCGAGCAGCACGCGCTGCGCCTGCCCGCCGGAGATCTGGTGCGGCAGCCGCCGGCACAGCGAGCCGGCGTCGCGCACGCCCAGGGCCGCGAGTGCCGCCGCGGCGTCGGCCTCGCTGCGCCAGGTCGCCTGCGCGATCTGCCGGCCGATCGGCTGCAGCGGATCCAGCGCGGCGTGCGCGTCCTGCAGCAGGAAGCCGACGTCGTGCCGCAGCACGTGGCGGCGTTCGTCCGCCGGCGCGTCGAGGAACCCCCCGCCGAGCACGCGCACGCGGCCGGCCACCGTGGTCCCGCGCGGCAGCAGGCCGAACAGGCCGTGCAGCACGGTGGTCTTGCCGCAGCCCGACGGCCCGTAGAGCGCCGCCACGCGGCCCCGCGGCAGCGTGAGCTCCGGCAGGCCGTAGGCCTGGCCCGACGGGCGGCGCACCTGGAAGCCGTCGACCTGGAGCAGAGGCGGCACGCCGCCCATGTTGGCCGCCGCCCCCGCGCGCGCAAGCCTCGAGCGGCCCGGTCGCTGCCCGGGGCCGTATAGTGCCGCCATGCGCACCGCCGCCGCCGTCACCGCCCTGTCGCTGCTCCTCCCCCTGCCCGCCCAGCGCTCGCTCGAAGCCCTGCAGCAGGAGTTCTTCGCCCAGTCGCGGCAGCTCGCCGCCGGTTCGCCGACCCGCGAGCAGCGCCTCGAACTGCTCGACAAGCAGGTCGCCGAACTCGGCCGCTTCCTCGCCGCCGAGGCGGCGGGCGACGACCGCTGGAACGGCCGGCTGATGCTCGCCGACCTGCAACTCGCGCGCGGCGACCGGCAGGCCGCTGCCGCGGCGCTGCGCGCGATCGACAGCAAGGCCGCCCCGGCGCTGCTGTTGACGAGCGCCGCGACCATGGCCCAGCACCTGAACCTGCGCGAACTGCGCGACGAGTGGATCGCCGCCGCGATCGCCAGGGAGACGCCGCTGCGGGACCGGCTGGCGATGGCCCGGCTCCTCTGCACGGTGCTGCGCGAAGTGGCCCGCGGCGAGCAGGTGTTCGCCGCGGCGCTCGCGGCGGCGAGCGACGACGAGCAGCGCGCGCTGGTGCGCTGGCACCGCGCCGACGGCCTGCGCGACCGCGAGGATCTCGGCGACGACGCCGGCTTCCAGGAGCTCGAGAAGCTCGCGGCGGAGCTGCCGAAGACCTACTGGGGCGGCGTCGCGCGCGACCGGTTGCGGGCCGCGCGGCTGCAGCGCGGCGACGAGGCGATCCCGTTCGCGGCGCCCACGCGCAAGGGCGAAGTGGTCTCGCTCGCGGGCCTGCGCGGCAAGACGGTCGCGCTGGTGTTCTGGACTTCGGCCGACCGCGACCTGCCCGCGCTGGTCGCGCTGCTGCGGCAGGCGCGGCAGCAGCGGCCCGACGGCGTCGCCGTGCTCGGCATCTGCATCGACCGCGATCCGCGCGGCATCGACGCGGCGATCGCGGCCGCGGGCATCGACTTCCCGGTGATCGGCGAGGGCAAGGGCATCGAGACGGACGCCGCGCTGCGCTGGTTCGTCGAGGGCCCGGTCGTGCACGTGATCGACGCCGCCGGCACGGTGCTGGCACTCGGCCTGCACGCGGGCACCGCCGACGCCCGGCAGCAGCTCACCGACTACCTGACCGCCGCGCCGAAGTGAGCGCACGGCGCCGCCGCAGCAGCAACCAGGCGCCGAGCGTCGCGACCGCGGACGCGCCCTCCGCGAGCAGCACCGCGAGCGCCGGCACCGCCGGCAGCATGTCGGTGCCCGGCCCGGCGGCCCACGCCGCCGCGAGCTGCAGGCCGCAGTAGACCAGCAGCACCAGATCCGGGCCGACCCGGCCACGCCGGCCCGTGCGCAGGCCGACCCGCACCACCGCGGTGAACGCGCCGACCACGAGCAGCGCCAGCAGTGCCCCGCGCTGCAGCGGGCTCGCCGGCAGCAGCCCGGCGACCGCGGCGGTCGGCTGCAGCGCGCCGGCGGGCACGCGCACGGCGAGTTCGAGCAGCCAGAAGGCGGCGGCGGGCACCAGCATCGCCGCCAGCAGCCAGGGCCAGAGCCGGCGGTTGATCGCCTGGATCGGCAGCCCGGACAGCTCCTGCCGGCGCCACACCCGCCGGCCGCGCAGCAGCAGTTGCGCGGCGAGCACGGTCAGCACGGCACCGGGCAGCAGCACCACGGCCCCGCGCGCCGGCAAGGCCGCGACCGCGAGGGACAGCGCCAGCGCGGCGAGCACGGAGGTCGCCGCGGGCACCGCGACCCGCGAGAGCGGGGAACGGCGGGCGCGGACAGGGTCCACGCGCGCGAGGCCCTGCAGCAGGAGCAGCGCGAACGCCGCGAACAGCGTCGCCGGGGTCTCGGGCCGCAGCGCGTGGCCGTCCGCCGCGACGGGCGGCAACAGCAGCAGGAACAGGCACGCGAGCAGCCCCTGCGCCCGGGTGCGCGCGAGCGCCGTGGCAAGGTAGACGCAGGCAGTCGTCGCGAACAGGCCGCCGAGTTGTGCCAGCCGCGCGGTCGCGACGAACGCCGAAAGGGCCGCCGGCTCCGCGGGCAACCGCCCCGCCGAGCCGTGCACGGCCGCGAGGTAGAACTGGCGGGCGACCTCGCTGCCGGCTTCGCCGAGGGCCGGCGGTCCGCGCAGGGCGTCGGCCAGCCGCTGCAGTTCGTCCGGCCGCGGCGGCGCGTCGATGCCGGTGCCGGCGAGCAGGGCCGGCAGCGCGACGATCGTGACCAAGAGCCCGCCACCGACCAGCGCGCGAACGGGGCGGATCCGGCCCGCCGACCGCACGCGCGTCCTCACGACAGCGCGGCGATGCAGTCGATCTCGACCAGCACGTGTCTGGGCAGTTCCTTGACCGCGACGGTGGCCCGGGCCGGCTTGTGGGCACCGAAGTGGCTGGCGTAGACCTCGTTGACCGCGGCGAAGTCGTCGATCGCGACGAGGTAGAGCGTGGTGTTCACGACGTCGGCCAGCGAGGCGCCAGCCGCGCGCAGCACCGCCGCGAGGTTCTGCAGCACCTGCTCGGCCTGCTCGGCGGCGGTCTTGCCGACGATCTGCATGGTCTTCGGGTCGAGCGGGATCTGGCCCGAGCAGAACAGCAGGTTCCCGGCCCGGACGGCCTGGCTGTAGGGCCCGATCGCGGCGGGCGCCGCGGAGGTCTGGACAGGTTCGGGTTTCATGGTCGGTCGGGTGAGGGGCGCAGGCGCTCGCGCAGCCGGCGTTCGACCGTCGGCGGCAGGAAGTTGGACACGTCGCCGCCGTTGCGCACGACTTCGCGGATCAGCGACGACGAAACGTAGCTGAACTGCACGCTCGGCATCACGAACACCGTCTCGATCTGCGGCGCGAGGTGTCGGTTCGTCAGCGCCATCTGGTACTCGTACTCGAAGTCCGTGATGGTGCGCACGCCGCGCAGCACGGCGCCGATGCCGCGTTCCCGGCAGTAGTCGACGACGAGCCCGCCGAACGTGGTCACCGAGACGCGGGAGTCCCGCGGCAGGACCTCGCGCAGCATGTCGACGCGCTCCTCGACCGTGAAGGTCGGCGTCTTCGTGCTGTTCCGCGCGATGGCGACGGTCAGGTGGTCGAACAGCGGCAGCGCACGCTCGACGAGGTCGAGGTGGCCGCAGGTCACCGGGTCGAAACTGCCCGGGTACAGCGCGGAAACCATGCGGCGGACTGTAACCGGGGAGCGTTCCGGAGCACGGAGCACGTGATGGATCCTCGTTTGCCTGCCAGCCTCGTCTGGGGCTGTCTGTTCGCCGTGCCGGCCGCCGCGGTCGCGCCGTGGTGCCTGCCCGCGGGTGCTGCCCTCGCGGGGCTCGGCATCCTGTTCGCGGCCTCGCGCCACCCGCACCGTTTCGCCGGACTGTGGGCCCTGCCCGCGGTGCTCGCCGGACTGCGCGCGCCGGAGGCGCCGCCCGCCTGGCCGCGCTGCGGCCCGGTCGTCCTGGCCGGCACCGTCCGCGAGGTGGTGCACGGGCCGGCGGGCGAGACGACGCTGCGCCTCGGTGCGCCCGGGGTGGGCGCGCGCCTGCACGTCACCGGCACCCTCGAGGCCCTGCCCGGCGACCGGATCCTGGGCACGGTCCGCCTCGCCGCCGCGGCCGTGCCCGGACAGGCTCCCGCGCTGCGGGCGCCCGCCGCGGCGCTGCGCGTGGTCCCGGGAGGACCGTCCTGGACGCGATCGTGCGCCGCCGCGCCCCGCGCGCTCGAGCGGGAACTGCAGCGGCTCCTGCCCGGCGAACGCGGCGCGCTGCTGGCGACGCTCGCGCTCGGCCGCGGCACCAGCACGGACAAGGACCTCGCCGCCGCCCACCGCGCGACCGGGCTGTCGCACCTGCTCGCGGTCAGCGGGGCCCACGCCGCGATGCTCGCCTGGCTGCTCGGGCTCGGCGCGGGGCGGCGCGCGGTGCAGCTCGCCGCGGGCCGCGCGCGCACCCTGGTGGCGCTGGCCGTGTTGTTCGTCTACGCGGGCATCACGGGCAACGAGCCGCCGGTGCTGCGGACCGTCGTGGCCTTCGCGCTCGGTTCGCTCGGCACCCAGCTCGGCCGCCGCACGACCCTCGCCACGGCGCTGCTCGCGCCGGCGCTGCTGACCGCGTTGACCGAGCCCGCAGCGCTGCTGGGCCCGAGTTTCGGCCTCAGCTACGCGGCCGTGCTGGGTCTCGCCGCCGCCGGCCCGCCGGGGCAGGGTTTCCTGCGGCGGTGGTTCTGGTCGCCGCTGTGCGCCTCCGCGTGGGCCACCCTGGCGACCGCCCCGCTGACGCTGCTGTGGTTCGGCCAGGTCGCGCCGTGGACCGTGCTGCTGACGCCGCTGCTCGCGCCGCTGGTGGCACTGCTGCTGCTGGGCAGCCTCGTCGCCGCGGTCCTGGGGCTCGTCGTGCCCGGCGCCGCAAACCTGCTCGCGCTGCTGCTCGGGCCTCTGGCGGACCTCTACGCGAACGCGGTCCAGGCCGCGGACCTGCTGCCGTTCACGCCGGTGCACGCGCCGTGGGTGCCGCCGCCGTGGGCCCTGCTGCTCGCCGCGTCCGCCGCGGCGCTCGCGCTGCTGGGCTGGCCCGACCGGCGCGGCCTCGCCGCCGCCGCCGCGGCGCTCGCGCTCGTGCACTTCGTGCCGACGGTGGGCCCGGGCCAGCCGCGGCTCGCCCTGTTGGCCGTCGGCCACGGCCAGGCGGCGCTGGCGGTGCTGCCGGACGGTGCCCGGGTCGCGATCGACTGCGGCAGCATCCAGCAGCCGGAACGTGCGGCGCGGTGCCTCGCCGCGGCGTCGAGCGTGCGCAGCCTCGACCTGCTCGTGATCACGCACGCCGACCAGGATCACCACAACGGGGTGTCTGCGCTGCTCGGCCGCGTGCCGATCCGGCGGGCCGTGCTGCCGGAAGGGCTCGCGGGGTCGGCCACCGAACGCGCGCTGCTCGCGCACGGCGTCGCCGTGCAGCGTCTGCCTGGCGGCGCGGCCGCCACGCCGCTGCCGGGCCTCCGCGTGGCGGCGCCGGCCCTGCCCGCGGGCGCCAGGGACAACGACGCGAGCCTGTGGGTCACCGTCGACCTCGGCGGTTGCCGCGCGCTGCTGACCGGCGACGCGCAGCGCGACGGCGTCGCGGCCGCGCTCGCGCAGGGCATCGCCGAACCGTGCGACG
>VGXW01000243.1 GCA_016873195.1 Planctomycetota bacterium
GACCGCACCGAGTGGCGCAGCCGCGTAGCTCACGCAACCCGGCGGCGCCGCTCCCTACTCTGCTCGGAGGCCTCGGATGAGGTTCGTCGGCGGCAGTGGAATCGGACGCCTCGCGCGCCGGCTCGCGCGCGACTACGACGTCTATGCGCCGCGCGAGGTCGCGGGTGCCCTGGTGCTGCAGCGGCTCGCGGACGGCGATCCGCCCGCGTGGAACGACCACCGGCTCGCGGAGCCGCTGAAGTCGCTGTGGCTCCAGCCCGGCAAGATCCTGGCGCAGTGGACGCCGCAAGGGCCGCAACCCGGCCCGCGGCCGCGGCCGCGCGCGGTGTTCGGGGCCAAACAGTGCGACCTGCGGGCGCTGACGATCCTCGACCGCGTGCTGCGCGACCACGAGCACAAGGAACCCGCGTGGTGCGACGCGCGCGAGCGCAACCTCGTGGTCGCCGGCGACTGCACGGGTGCCTGCGACAGCTGCTTCTGCACGATGCTCGGCGGCCAGCCGTGGCCGCAGGCGGAGTTCGACCTGTGCCTCGGCCCCGTGGAGGGCGGCTACCTCGTCGAGGCCGGCTCGGCGCGCGGCGAGCAGCTCGCCGCCGAACTCGAGGACGCGCGGCCCGCGACGGCCGAGCAGGTCGCGGCGCGCGACCGCCGGCGGCAGGAGGTGCTGCAGCGCGTGCGCGCGCAGAACGAACGCTGGCGCACCGTCGACCCGACCGACAAGACGGTCGAGAAGAACCTGCGCACGCGCATCTGGGGCAAACTCGCGGCGACCTGCGTCGAGTGCAACGCCTGCAACCTCGCCTGCCCGACCTGCCACTGCTTCCTCTTGTTCGCGCGGCAGACGCCGGCGGGGGCCGTGCGCGTGAGCCTGTGGGACTCGTGTTTCCACGCCGGCTACGCGCGCATGGCCGGCGGCGGCACGCCGCGGCTGCAGCTGACCGAGCGGTTCAAGAACCACTACTACCACAAGTTCGTCTCCTTCCCGCGCAACTGGGGCGTCACGGCGTGCTCGGGCTGCGGCCGCTGCGTCGACGCGTGCATGGGCCGCATCGACAAGCGGCAGTGCCTGCACCGGCTGGAGACCGAGTGGATGCCGAGCGAGGTGCTCGAGGAGATCGTCTGAGATGGCCAGCACCTTCGTCCCGATTCCGGCCCGCCTCGAGCAGGTGATCGTCGAGACCCCGACGATCCGCACCTTCGTGCTGCGCCCGCAGCAGCCGATCCCGTTCCGCGCCGGCCAGTTCGTGCAGCTCGAGGCGCCCGGCGTCGGCGAGGCGCCGTTCACGCCGTCGTCCTCCCCGAAGGAGCCCGAGCGGCTCGAGATCACCGTGCTGCGCACGGGCTTCGTCACCGAGGCGCTGCACCGCCTGCAGCCGGGCGCGACGGTCGGCGTGCGCGGGCCGTTCGGCAAGGGCTACCCGGTGCAGCACTTCCAGGGCCAGCAGGTGCTGGTGATCGGCGGCGGCGTGGGCCTGGCGCCGCTGCGGTCGCTGCTCTACCACCTGTTCGACGACCTCGGCCAGGTCGCGCGCGTGTCGATCCTGTACGGCGCGCGCACGCCGCAGGAGCTGTGCTTCCGCCGGCAGCACGCCGACTGGCAGCAACTCGCGAAGGTCGACTTCACCGCGACGATCGACCGGCCCGCGCCCGGCTGGGACGGACCGGTCGGCCTCGTCACCGAACTCGTCGCGAAGACCGACGTCGACATCGCGCGGGCCTGCGCGGTGTCCTGCGGTCCCGAGGTGATGCTGCGCTTCGTGACCTGGAAGCTGCTCGACCTCGGCTTCCCGCCGGAGCGGATCTTCCTGTCCATGAACCGCAACATGTCGTGCGGCATGGGCCTCTGCGGCCGCTGCAACATCGGGCCCCACTACCTGTGCAAGGACGGGCCCGACATGTGCTACGCGGAGATCAAGGACATTCCCTACGCCCTGGGGTAGCGATGACGGACGCAGTAGTAGGTGTCTGCCCGTTCTGCTCGATGGGGTGCACGCTGCGCATCCTGCCCGGTGCCGGCGGGGCCTACGTCGGCGAGGCGGGCATGCCCCGGCTCGACTACGAAACCGCGGGCGGGCCGAACCGCGGCTCCCTGTGCGCCAAGGGCAACATGGCCCTCGAACTGCTGCTGCACCCGCGCCGGCTCGACGCGCCGCAGGTGCGCAGCGACGGCCAGCTGCGGCCGGTCGGCTGGGACGCGGCACTCGGCGGAATCGCCGAACGCCTGCAGGCGGTCGTCCGCGACGCGGGGCCGCGCGCGGTCGGCTTCTGGCTCGGCGCGCAGCTGACCAGCGAGGAAGCGGCGGCCGCCGCGGATCTCGCGCGGGCGCTCGGCTGCGGCAACGTCGACGGTGGCGACCCCGAGGACCTGACGCTGCGCGACGGCATCCAGCGCTCGCGCGCGGGCGCCCGGCCCGTCGAGGACGTGGCGCAGCTCGAGGCGATGGCGTGCACGCTGGTGGTCGGCGACCTGTTCACGCTGGCGCCGTGCCTCGCGAAGCCCGTGCTGCACGCGCGCTACGACCGGCGCCAGAACCAGCTCGCGACCTTGTCGGGCGTGCCGAACCGCACGGCCTGGTTCGGCAAGCCGGACCTGCGCTGCCGGCCGGCGCGCGAGGCGGCGGCGCTCGCGGTGCTGCTGCGCGCCTGGCTGCCCCGCTGCCCGGCGGACCTGCCGTGGCTGCCGGCGGCGCGCGAGCTGTTCGCCGAGGTCGACGCCGACTGGCTCGAGCAGCACGCGGGCCTGCGCGCCGCGCAGGTGCAGGGTTTCCTCGACGCCCTGGCCGCGGCACCGCAGCGCGGCGTGCTGGTCGGCGCCACCTTCGGCGCGAGCGAACGCGGCGACCTCGTCGGCGGGCTCGCGGCGCTGTTCGCCGAGGCCAGCGGCAGCCGCTTCCTCGCGCTGAACCAGGGCGCGAACCTGCGCGGTGTGCGGCAGGCGCTGGCCGCGCGCGGTTACCCCGATCCCGCGGGCCTGACCGCGCCGCAGATGCTCGAGGCGGCGATGACCGGCGGCCTGCGCGCGCTCGTCGTGCTGGGCTGCGACCCGCTGGCCGCGCTGCCGGGATCGTCGCCGGCGAAAGCGCTCGCGGGCCTCGAACTGCTGGTCGTGTCGGCGCCGATGCCCGGCGCGACCGGGGACAAGGCGCACTACGTGCTGCCGGGCGCGGCCTTCGGCGAGAAGACCGGGACCACGACGAACGGATTCGGCACGGCGGCGCGGCTCTGCGCGGCGCTGCCGGCGCCGGGGGCGGCGCGCAGCGAAGGGTGGCTGCTGGAGCAGCTCGCCGCCCGCCTCGGCGTGCGGGGGACCGGCGCGGCCGGTCCGCGAACGGCCAGCGCGGCCCCGCGCCCCGACGCGGGGTTCTTCGCCGAGCTCGCGCTGTTCCTGCAGCAGGAACGCCGCGAGGGCACCGCGCAGGCCGCCGGCAGCCACCTGCTGCTGCCCGCCGCGTCGCCGGCGCAGGCGGGCGACGGTTCGCTGACCCGCTGGCTGTCGTGGCCGGCCCACGAGGCGCAGGACGGCTGCTGCGTGCTGTCGGCCGCGCACGCCCAAGCGCTCGGCGTGCGCGCGGGCGATCGCGTGCGGCTGCGCGGGCCGGCGGCGGAGGCCGTGCTGGCGGTGCGCATCGAACCGCGCCTGCCGCCCGGCGTCGTGCTGGCGCCGCCGCACGATCCCGCGGTCCGGCGGCTCGTGCGCTGGCGCGTGGACCCCGTGCGCCGCGACCTCGACCTCGAGCCGGGCCGCGTCAGCGTCGAACCCCTGGGAGCCGGAACATGACGAGCACCGCCACGAGCAAGATCGGCCGCCGCATCGTGCTCGACCTCGACCTCTGCATCGGCTGCCGCGCCTGCGCTGCGGCCTGCCACGTCGGCCACGACGGCCAGACCAACCTGGTCGCCGGGCGCGTGGCCGACGTCGCCGTGCTGCCGGTCAACTGCCGGCACTGCGAACGCCCGGCCTGCGCTTCGGCGTGCCCGACCGGCGCGCTCTACACCGACTCCTACGGCTTCGTGCGCCGTTCGGACCTGCGCTGCGTCGGCTGTCGCACCTGCGCGCTGGCCTGCCCGTTCGGCGCGATCCCCGGCGAGTTCGTGCGCCACGTGTCGCCGAAGTGCAACCTGTGCGTCGACCGCGTCGTCGCCGGCGGCATCCCGCGCTGCGTTTCGTCGTGCACGTCGGGCGCGATGTCGTTCGTCGAGCTCGAGCAGACGGTCGGCACGCCCGACTACGTCGGCGGCCGCATCCAGTCCCACGGCACCCTGCGGAGGGCATGACCATGACCCAAGAAAAGCCACAAGACTACGCCACGCTGCTCGCCAAGGCCGGCGAGTTCGAACTCGCCGGACATACCGGCAAGGCCATCGAGGCCCTCGAATGGGCGCTCTCGCTCGCGGAACGACTCGAGGTGCTGCAGCGCCTGGCCGGGCTCTACAGCCGCACCGCGCAGCTCGACAAGGCCGTCGCCCGGTTCCAGCGGGTCGTCGAACTGTGGCCGAACTACCCCGGCGGTCACTACGGCCTGGGGCTCGCCTACTACCGGCTCGCGCGCGTTCCCGAGGCGATCGCGCAGTTCGAGCGCACGATCGCGCTGGACCAGGAGTGGTTCACGGCGCGCTACTGGCTCGGCATCGCGCACTTCCACCGCGGCGACCTCGACACCGCGATCGCCGTGTTCCACGACTTGCTGGCCGTGGCCCCGCAGTTCACCGCCGCGTGGTACCACCTCGGCGTCGCGGCGGCGCAGAAGGGCGACCACGAAGAGACCCTGGCGGCGTTCGCCAAGGTGGTCGAGCGGAACCCCCAGTCGTTCGTCGCCCACTACCACACGGGCGTCGCGCACTACCGGAAGGGCAACCTCGACGCCGCGATCGATTCGTTCAGGACGGCGCTCGAGATCCACCCCGACGACAAGCGCGCGAAGGACAACCTGCGGTCCCTCGAAGACATGCGCCTGCGATTCTCCTAGCACCGGTGCGAGGCATGAGCGACATCGCGGTCTGGACGCTGTTCCTGCTGGTGTTCCCCGGGATGCTGTTCTCGGTGGCGCTGGGGCTGTGCCTGTGCTGGGTCGACCGCAAGGTCACCGCGCTGGTGCAGTGGCGCAAGGGACCGCCCCCGATGCAGCCGTTCTGGGACGTCGTGAAGCTGCTCGGCAAGGAGGTGATCGCGCCGGCGCAGGCCTGGCTCACGGGCTTCCTGTGGTTGCCGTTCGTCGGCTTCGCCGGCGCGGTGCTCGGCGCGGTGCTCGTGTGGCAGGCCCTGCTCGGACTCGGCCCACAGCCGGCCGGCGATCTGATCGTCGTGCTCTACCTGCTGGCGATGCCCGGCATCGCGATCGTGCTCGGCGGTTCGGCGTCGGGCAACCCGCTCGCGGCGGTCGGGGCGAGCCGCGAGATGAAGCTGATGCTCGCCTACGAACTGCCGTTCGTCGTGGCGCTGCTGGTCGCGGCGTTCCAGGTGCGCACGTTGCCGGACGGCGAGACGACCCGCGCGGCGACGCTGTCCCTGCAGGGCATCGGCATGCTGCAGGCGGACCACGGCAGCGTGCTGTGGCGGCCGTCGGGGCTGCTCGCGTTCGCCGTCGCGCTGCTGTGCGCGCACGCCAAACTCGGCTTCGTGCCCTTCGACGTCGCCGAGGCCGACACCGAACTCGCCGAAGGCGCCCTGCTCGAATAAAGCGGCGCGCCGCTCGCCTTCTTCAAGCTGACCAACGCGGTGCAGCTCGCGACCTTGCCCGTGCTGCTGGTGCTGGTGTTCTGGGGCGGGCCGGTGACCACCGCCTGGGGCGCGGTCTGGTTCGCCGCCAAGGTGCTGCTCGTCGTGGTCCTGTTCGTGCTGATCAAGAACACGAACCCGCGCGTGCGCATCGACCAGGCGCTGCGGTTCTTCTGGGGGCCGGCCACCGCGGCGGCCCTGGTCGCCCTGGTCCTGGCCCAGTTCGGGTGGTAGCCATGAAGAAGCCCTCCCTGTTCACGCGCGCGCTGCAGCGGAGCCCTTGGGTGTTCCACGTCGGCACGTCGGGCTGCAACAACTGCGACATCGAGATCGCCGACTGCCTGACGCCGCGGTTCGACGTCGAGCGGTTCGGCATCCGCCTCGTCGGCAGCCCGCGCCACGCCGACGTGATGCTGATCAGCGGCCCCGTGTCGCGCGCCTGCCGCGAGCCGCTGCAGCAGGCCTGGCTCGAGATGCCGCGGCCGCGCGCCGCGGTGCTGGTCGGCGTCTGCGCGTGCAGCATGGGTTCCTACAAGGACGCCTACAGCGTCACGGGGCCGCCCGACAAGGTGCTGCGCGAGGTCGACCCCGAGGCCGTGGTGGTCTACGTGCCGGGCTGTCCGCCCAAGCCCGAGACGATCGTGATGGGCGTCGTCAAGCTGCTGGAGGCCCTCGCATGAACGCCGCCGAACTGCAACAGGCCCTGGCCGGGGCGTTCGGCGACCGCATCGTCGCCGCGGAGCGCTCGCCGCGGCGCCTCTACGTGATGACGGCGCCCGCCGAGCTGCTCGCCGTGTTCGACTGGCTCCTGGCGCACCTGCCCGGCCTGCGCCTCGCGACCAGCACCGCGATCGACCTGCGCGACGGGGTCGGGGTGTTCCACCACTTCGCGATCAACGGCAGCCCGCTGCTGGTGACCGTCAAGGTCGTGGCCGCCAAACCCGCGCCCGTGGTGCCGTCGTTGACGCCGCGCATCCCCGCCGCGAACTGGATCGAGCGCGAGATGCACGACCTGGTCGGCGTCGACTTCGCCGGCCACCCGGACCCGCGCCGCCTCGTCAAGGCGGCGGCGTTCCCCGACGTGTTCCCGCTGCGGCGGGACTTCGACCCAGAGGCCTTCAAGGAGAGCATCGGTGAACGACTCGAGTACTGAGTTGCCCTCCGCCGCGACGCGGCGACCTGCAACGGACGAAGGCACGCACACGGGCGCCGCTGCGGCGGCTTCCATCGAGCCCAAGGCCACCGACCCCGTGGGCCGCAGCGTCGTGCAGATCGGCCCGTTCCACCCGCTGCTCGAGGAGCCGGTGGGGTTCGCGCTGACCGTCGAGGGCGAGCGCGTCGTCGCGATCGACGCGCGCATGGACTACATCCACAAGGGCATCGAGCGCCTCGCCCAGCAGCGCACCTACGACATGATCCCGATCCTGCTGGAGAGGATCTGCGGGATCTGCAGCGTCACGCACTCGGTGTGCTTCTGCAACGCGGTCGAGGACCTGCTCGGCGTCGAGGTCCCGCCGCGCGCGCGCTACATCCGCACGATCATCGGCGAGCTCGAGCGCGTGCACAGCCACCTCTTGTGGGTCGGGCTCGCGGGCCACTTCATCGGCTACAACACGGTCTTCATGTGGGCGTGGAAGTACCGGGAGCCCGTCTGCGACGTGTTCGAGATGCTGACGGGCCACCGGCAGAACTCCGCGCTGCCGATGGTCGGCGGCGTGCGGCGCGACATCCAGGCGCAGCACCTGCCCGCGGCGAGGAAGGTGCTCGACGAGGTCGACGAGAAGGTGCAGATGCTGACCGCGGCGGTGCTCGACGACCCGGTGCTCGCCGCGCGGCTCAAGGGGGTCGGCGTGCTGACGCCGCAGCAGGTGGTCGACTACGGCGTGGTCGGCCCCACCGCGCGCGCCTCGGGCGTGGCCACCGACGTGCGGCGCGACGATCCGTACGCGGCCTACGCGGAACTCGACTGGAAGGTGATCACGGCGCCCGAGGGCGACGTGTTCGCCAAGGCGGTCGTGCGCCTGCTCGAACTGCGCGAGTCGATCTCGATCCTG
>VGXW01000244.1 GCA_016873195.1 Planctomycetota bacterium
TGAACCTCGCCGTGGTCGTGCTGCCGTGGCTCGAGGTCCTGTGCGGCGCGCTGCTGCTGCTCGGCGTCTGGCGGCGCACCGCGGCGGGCCTGCTGCTCGCGATGACCGTGTTCTTCACGGTGGTCGTGACGGTGCGCGCCAGGGCACTCGCCGCCGCCGGCGGGCTGCCGCTCTGCTCGGTGCAGTTCGACTGCGGGTGCGGCCTCGGCGAGGTGTGGTTCTGCACCAAGGTCGCCGAGAACGCGGCCCTCGTGCTGCTCGCTGCGCTCGCGCTCGCCTCGCGCTCGCGGCGCTGGGAACTGACCGGGCGGCGGCCGGGCCCGGGATCCTGATCGCCGGCCCGGCCGGCTACGGGCAGCCGAAGCCGGTCTCGTGGCGCAGGTACCCGTGCAGGCGCTCGATCGCCTCGTCGGGCGTCTTGCCGTAGGCCTGCTCGACCTGGCCGCGGCGCCGGCCGACCGCGAGCCAGGTCGGCCCGAGGTGCACGCTCCAGCCGGCCTGCTCGAGCTCGAGGATCGCGCGCTCGCTGCGCTCGTCGCACTCGAACCGCTGGCAGACGATCGCGTGCAGCATCGCCTTCAGCATCTCCAGGTCCATCGGCGTGCGCCGCGCGCCGTCGGGCAGCGGGATCTCGAGCAACAGGGTCTCGGTCATGGTTGCCTCCGGTCGGGCGCCGCGGCGCCCGGGCTCACGGGCCGTACTTGGCGACGATCTCGTTCTTGCCCTTGCCGAGGATGTCGTACTTGCGGCCGACCTTGGTGAACGCCTCGATCGCCTGCTCGAGGTGCCGCTTGTCGTGCGCCGCCGACATCTGCGTGCGGATGCGCGCCTGGCCCTTGGGCACCACGGGGAAGAAGAAGCCGACCACGTAGATGCCCTCCTGGAACAGGTCGTAGGCGACGTCCTGCGACAGTTTGGCGTTGTAGAGCATCACCGGCACGATCGGGCTGTCGCCCGCCTTGATGTCGAAGCCGGCCTCCTTCAGCATGCGGCGCCAGGTCACCGTGTTGTCGGCCAGCTTGTCGCGCAGCGCGGTCGAGCTCTCGAGCAGGTCGAGCACCTTGAGCGCGCCGCTGATGATCGGCGGCGCCACCGCGTTCGAGAACAGGTACGGGCGCGCGCGCTGGCGGCAGAGTTCGACGAGTTCCTTGCGGCCGCTGACGCAGCCGCCCGAGGCGCCGCCGAGCGCCTTGCCGAGCGTCGTCGTGACGATGTCGATCTCGCCGAGCACGCCGCAGTGCTCGTGCACGCCGCGGCCGGTCCTGCCCATGAAGCCCGTCGCGTGCGAATCGTCGAGCAGCACCATCGCGTCGTACTGGCGGCACAGCGCGACGATGCGGTCGAGCTGCGCGACGTCGCCGTCCATCGAGAACACGCCGTCGGTGACCACGAGCCGCACGCGGCGGTCCTTGTGCTCCTGCAGCTTCTCCTCGAGGTGCCCCATGTCGGAGTGTTTGAACGTGTCGGTCATCGCCTTGCACAGGCGCATGCCGTCGACGATCGAGGCGTGCACGAGCCGGTCGGCGATCATCACGTCCTGGTCGGTCAGCACCGCCTCGAACACGCCGCCGTTGGCGTCCATGCAGGACGGGAACAGCACCGTGTCCTCGGTGCCGAGGAAGCGCGTGAGCCGCTGCTCGAGCTCGCGGTGGCTGTCCTGCGTGCCGCAGATGAAGCGCACCGAGGACATGCCGTAGCCGCGTTCGGCGAGCCCCTTCTGCCCGGCCTTGACGACCTCGGGGTGGTTCGACATGCCGAGGTAGTTGTTGGCGCAGAAGTTCAGCACCTTCTTCGGTTTCGCCCCGGCGGGGAACTCGCAGACGATGTCGGCGGACTGCGCCGAGTGGATGAACCGCTCGCGCTTGAACAGGCCGGCGTCGGCGATGGTCTTGAGTTCCTGCTGGTAGGTCTGGCGCAACTTGTCGCTGTACATGGCTGCTCCTCGTCGGCGGGGTCGCCGATCACTTCTTCTGCCGGAACCGTTGGACGAGCGCGACGATCGAGTCGACCGTGTCGAACGCTTCCGGGCTCGCGTCCGCGTCGGGGATCTGGATCTGGAACTTGCGCTCCAGGAAGCGCTTCAACGACACCATCGAGAACGAGTCGACGATGCCGCCCGAGATCAGCTTGGTCTGTGGCGTGAGCTGCCGGTCGTCCTCGGCCTCGAGGTATTCCTTCTTGACGTAGTCGAGCACCAGCGTGGTCAGTTCGTTCATGGGGGTCTCCGTGTCCTTTCTGCCGGACGTCAGTCGTTCTCCAGGGTCGACAGGTCGCCGAGGGGTTCGTTGAACTCCTTGGCGCGCAGCATGCGCCGCATGATCTTCCCGCTGCGCGTCTTCGGCAGCGCCTGCGTGAACTCGATCTTCTGCGGCATCGCCAGCGGCGAGAGCCGCTTCCTGATGAAGTTCATGATCTCGAGCTCGAGGTCCGGGTCGCCCTGGAAGCCCGGCTTCAGCGCGACGAACGCCTTGACGACCTCCATGTTGACGGGGTCGGGCGTCGCCACCGCCGCGCTCTCGGCGACCGCGGGGTGCTCGAGCAGCGCGGACTCGATCTCGAACGGGCCGACCAGGTGGCCGGCGGTGTTGATCACGTCGTCGTCGCGGCCGACGAACCAGTAGTAGCCGTCGGCGTCGATGCTGGCGCGGTCGCCGCAGATGTACCAGCCGTTCTTGAACTTGCCGGCGTAGACCTCGGGGTTGCGCCAGTAGGTGCGCATCATCGACGGCCAGCCCGGCTTCAGCGCGATCAGGCCGACGACGCCGGTCTTGCCGATCGGCTGGTGGGTCTTGAGGTCGACGATGGTCGCCTCGATGCCCGGGAACGGCTTGCCCATCGAGCCGGGCTTGATCGGCATGCCCGGCAGGTTCGTGATCACGATGCAGCCGGTCTCGGTCTGCCAGTAGGTGTCGAGGAACGGCAGCCCGTAGGTCTTCTGCGACCACACGACGGCTTCGGCGTTGAGCGGCTCGCCGACGCTGCACAGATGCCGCAGCGAGCGCAGGTCGTGGCGCTTGACCACGTCGCCGCCCTCGCGCATCAGCAGCCGGATCGCCGTCGGCGCCGAGTACCACACGGTGACGCGGTGGCGCTGCAGGAACTGGTACCAGGCCTCGGTGTTGAAGCCGGCCTCCATGACCACCTGGCAGACGCCGACGCTCCACGGGCCGATGATGCCGTAGGACGTGCCGGTGACCCAACCCGGGTCGGCCGTGCACCAGTAGACGTCGTCGGGCTTCAGGTCGAGGACCTGCCGCGTGGTCGCGTACTGCGCCACGATCGAGCCGTGCACGTGCTGCGCGCCCTTCGGCTGGCCCGTGGTGCCCGACGTGTAGTGCAGCAGCGACGGCGTCTCGGCCGTCACCGGGTGCGCGTCGAAGTTCTCGACCTTCTCGGCGGCCTCGAGGTCGAAGCCGATCTCGCGCTGCTGCAGCGGGGCGGCCCCGGCGTCGACGACGATCACGTGCTTCAGCCAGGGCGTCTGGGCGAGGATCTTGCGCACCTTGCCGAGATGTTTGCGCTGCGTCAGGATCGCCGTGGCCTCGGAGCTCTGCAGCCGGGTCAGCAGCGACTCGTCGCCGAACGCGGAGAACAGCGGCTGCGCGATCGCGCCGAGCTTCAGCACGCCGAGCACGCCCATGTAGAGCTCGGGCACCTTGTCGAGGAACAGGCACACGCGGTCGCCGGGCACCACGGAGCAGCCCTGCAGGAACGCGGCGATCGTGTTCGTGCAGCGGCGCAGGTCGTCGTAGGTGTAGCGGCGGGTCTGGCCCTGGATGCCCTCCCAGACGAGGGCGAGGTGCGAGCCGCGGCCCAGCTGGCAGACGCGGTCGCTGCACAGCCAGCCGATGTTGCGCGGGCCGCCCTGGGTGATGCCGAGTTCCCGTTCGGCGGCCGACCAGACGGACTCGCCGGCGGGCGCGCCGGCGGGCTTGGGGGTCGACGGGTTGGTGCGGGGGTCGTTCATGTCGTCCTCGGAAAGGCGTCCGGAGTGGCGGGCGGCGCGGCACCCGCCGGTCGTTCCAACAGCACTGCGGCTACAGCGAACCCGGCGCCGCAGCAGGTGTCCACGTGCACGGCGCAAACACCGCGCCTGCCGACGGCCTGCCGTGCCGCCCCGGACAGGCGCAGTTCGGCCCGCTGCCCGTCGAGCGCGAGTTCGACCTCCTGCCAGCCGAGGCCATCGCGCCACCCGGTGCCGAGCGCCTTCCACAGCGCTTCCTTGGCGGCGAAACACCGCGCGAGGTGGCGGTGCGGCCAGCGCGTGCGCCGGCTCGCGTCGAGTTCGGCCGCCGTGAACACGGCATCGGCGAGACCGCCGTCCGCGCGCAGCAGTTCACGCTGCACGCGGGCCACGGCCAGGATGTCGACGCCTGCTCCAGCCAACACGGGGAAACCTCTGCCCCGCTCGCGACGGGCGACCGGGTTCGCGGGTCCGGGGAAACGGCCTCCGGAGGAGTTCCGGAGGGGCGCGCCGATGTTGCTCGGCCTGCCGCACGGGGTCGATGGGCCACAGTCGGGACGCTCCGCCCACCAACGGCCCGGTCGCGGTCGGCACATGCCCCAGGCGGGTCGGTCGCATCGGCCCGGCCGGGCCGCTCCCCCGGGTCAGTAGACCATCACCTTGAGGCAGAACACCGAGCCGCCGCTCTTCAGGAACTCGCCGGTCTCGACCTCGGCCACCTCGAAGCCCGCCGCCCGCAAGGCGGCCACCGTGCGGACCGCGCCGCGCTGCAGCACCACCGTGCGCCCGTCCAGGCAGAGCGCGTTGCACGCGAAGCCGTGCGACGCCTCGCCTTCGGGCACTTCGATCACCAGCGGGAACACCGCCCGCAGCATCGCGAGGCTCTCCCCGTCGAAGGCCGCCGGGTAGACCAGCGCAGCCGCGGGCGACAGCGCGCAGAAGCAGGTGTCGAGGTGGTAGTAACCCGGCTGCACGAGCCGGAGCTCGATCACGGGGACCCGCAGCAGCGCCGCGAGTTCGTCGTAGGCCCGGGGACTCGTGCGCGGGCCGTGGCCGCCCCACAGCAGCTGGCGGCCCGGGTGCCAGATCGCGTCGCCCTGGCCCTCGAAGAACCCGGCGTCGGCCGACAGTTCGCGGATCGCGTAACCCTGCGCCGCGAACCACGCGCGGTAGTGCGGCACCTCGCCCCGGCGGCGCTCGTGGCGCATGTGGCTCGGCACCACGTAGGGACGCCCGTCGCCGCCGATGCCCGGCAGCACCTGGTTGGCGGCGAACACCATGTCTTCGAGGCCCGGCTGGCCCGCGATGGTCGCGACCTCGTGCCCCAGCCGGCGGAAGGTCGCGGCGAGTTCGCGCCACTGCGCAGCCGCACGCGGCCGGTCGATGTGGCCGATGTGGCCCGCCATGTGGGGGTTCTTCACGTCGACGACGTCGAAGTGCTCGGGCGTGCACATCAGCACGCGCTGCGGCTCGGCGCGGGCCGGCAGGGCCGCGAGGTCGAGGCCGGCGAGCTCGGCGCGGCTCTGGATCACGAACGGGCGCATCCGGTCCTCGCGGCGAGTTCCTGCATGAGGCCCTCGATCGTCAGCGCGCCGAGCTCCTGCAGTTCGTAGCGCACGCGCATCGACGGCTTGCCGATGTCGACGACGCGGCGCAGGTCGATCGGCGTCGCGATCAGCACGAGGTCGCAGTCGACCGCGGCGATCGTCGCCGCGAGGTCCTGCATCTGCTGCCTGCCGTAGCCCATCGCCGGCAGCAAGGTGCCGGTCTCGGGGTAGTTGCGGAACGTCGCCGCGATGTCGCCGACCGCCGCCTTGCGCGGGTCGACGATCACCTTGGCCCCGTGCTGCTTCGCGGCCAGCACGCCAGCGCCGTACTTCATGCCGCCGTGCGTCAGCGTCGGCCCGTCCTCGACGACCAGCACGCGCTTGCCGGCGATCTCGGCGGGCCGGTCGACGGTGATGCGCAGGTCCGCGTCGAGGATGCGCGCCAGCGGGTTCACGGCCGCCGCGTTGCGCTTCACCGCGGCCACGTCCTCGGGCCGCGCCGAACCCTGCTTCGGCACCACGATCACGCCGGCGCGGCGGAAGTTCGCCTCGCCGGGCCAGTAGAGCAGTTCGTGGCCGGGCCGGTGCGGGTCCGCGACGACGAGCTCGAGGTCCGCCCGGTAGAACGGCAGGTCGTTGTTGCCGCCGTCCCACAGGATCACGTCGGCCTCCTGCTCGGCCTGCCGCAGGATCGCCTCGTAGTCGACGCCCGCGTAGATCAGGCCGCCGTTCGCCACGTAGGGCTCGTACTCCTCCATCTCCTCGATCGTGCACTCGTGCCGCGCGAGGTCTTCGATGGTCGCGAACCGCTGCACCTTCTGCCGGGCGAGGTCGCCGTAGGGCATCGGGTGGCGCACCGCGGCGACGCGCAGGCCCATCTTGCCCAGCGTGCGCGCGATCTTCTGGCTGGTCGGGCTCTTGCCGCAGCCGGTGCGCACCGCGCAGACCGACACGACCGGCCGCGACGACTGCAGCATCGACGCGCGCGGGCCGATCAGCCGGAAGTCGGCGCCGGCCGCCGCCGCGCGCGCCGCGAGGTGCATGACCTGCTCGTGCGAGACGTCGCTGTAGGCGAACACGACCTCGTCGACGCCGCGCCGCTCGACGATCCTCTCGAAGCGCGATTCCTCCTCGATCGGGATGCCGTCCGGGTAGAGCGGCCCGGCCAGTTCCTTCGGGTAGCGCCGGCCCGCGATGTTCGGGATCTGCGTCGCCGTGAACGCGATCACGTCGCAGCCGGGGTCGCCGCGGAAGACGGTGTTGAAGTTGTGGAAGTCGCGCCCAGCGGCGCCGAGGATGAGGACTCTGCGTCGTGCCATGGTTGCTCCGATCGGGAACGTGCCCTTGGTATCGGAGGTCGGGGCCGCCGAGCTGTGCGGGGACAGGCTCGGCGACGGCCGCCGCCGATCACCTCGCGGCATGCTGCCGCACGCACCGGCCTCCGCCAGCTACCCGAAGGGCCCAAGGCGCGAGCGACGAAGCGCCCCGGGGCCGACGGCGACGGCCGGCTACGGCCTCTGCCTGCCTCCTCTCAGCACTTCGGCCAGGGTTCCCGCCGCGCCGCGGAGCCGGGGGCCTCAGGTCCGGGCCGCCGTGCCGAGCCCGACCTGGCGCGCGAGCCGCTCGAGGCCGGCACCCGACGACGGGATGCACGGCAGGAGCCGCCGGTGGTTCTGCGCGACCCAGGGCGCGGTCCCGTCGTCCGCGACGAGCCACTCGTCGCGGCCCAGCAGCCGCCGCCACTCGGCGAGGCAGGCCCGCCCGTAGTCGCCGAAGGCCTCACGGCTCTCGTGGCCCTGCAGGCCCCGCTCGATCGCGTCGGCCAGCACGAGCGCCTCGCGGAACGCGACGTTCATGCTCTGCACGCCCGCCGGCCCCGTCACGTGCACCGCATCGCCGACCAGCCAGACGCGGCCCTGGCCGCAGCCGTCGGTCAGCCGCGGCTCGAAGCGCACCTTCTTGCGCCAGCGCACGCCCCGGACCGCGCCGTCGAACCACGGCGTGCGCGCCGACAGCAACGAGCGCAGCTTCGCCTCGTCGAGGTCGGCGAAGTCCGCGGCGTCGTAGGGCACGAGGTCGCGGTCCTTCTCGCGCGTGTCGTAGTCGGGCGCCTCCGGCTCGCACTCGAAGCTGAACCGGCAGGCCCGGCCCGGCAGCGGCCAGTAGACGTTCGCCTTGTCGCGGTCGAGCCCGAGCCGCATCTCGTCGCCGGGGTCGCGGTCGGTCGCGAACTCGAACAC
>VGXW01000245.1 GCA_016873195.1 Planctomycetota bacterium
GACGTCGACCCGCGGCAATGGGGTGCGGTGCTCTGGATCGATCCGGCCTGCGACACGCTGCACTGGGTGCGCGACGCACAGTGGACCACCTACCCCGACGAGCACATCGGCCGCCCGGCCGGCACGACGCGCCCGCACCGCGCGCCGGCCGCACTGCCCTATCCGGTCCGCGACCCCGGCCAACCGTGGTTCCTGGATCCGACCGTGCTCGGCGGTCACGACTTCACCGCGACGCGCACGAACGTGCGCGAGGCCGCGCTGCGCGACGCCGAGGGCCGCGGCGTGCGCGTGCTCGGCGGCGGCCGCACCGCGGTGCGCGCGTTCACCGACGGCACGCGCGTGGGCCTGTTCGTCGCGGGCTTCCACACCGGCGGCGGCGACGGCTTCTTCGCCACGCACTTCGCCGAGGAACGACGGCCGTTGCGCAAGGGCAACCGCATGGGGGGCAAGTTCGTGCTCGAGCTCGTCGGGCGCTGACCGGGCCCCGCCCGCCTACCGCCCGCCGATCTGCAGACGCACGCCCGGCGTCGCCGCGAGCCCCGCGGGCCCGTTCGGATCGAGGGCCAGCGCCTGCACGAACAGCTGCACGCCGACCAGTGCCGGCGCGCCCGGCACCTGCAGCGTCCAGGCCGCCGCTCCGCCGGCCGGCGCGAGCCAGCTCACGGCCGTGGGTTCGACGCGCAGGTCGCAGTTCGGGAAGCCGAACGGCCCGAGGTTGTAGGGCAGCGGTGTGCCGCCCCACGACGTCGCCGACAGGCCGACCGCGGCGAGCGCGAGCGGGCCGGGCAGATTGACGAAGCCCGCGGTGAACGCGCCACCCGTGTAGGGTCGCTGCCCGAACGGGGTCCAGGTCGCGGGCGTGCCGAGGCTGCCGCCGCAGGCGCCGCCGAAGGTCGCGATCGTGCCGGGGGCCGCGGCGCCGTAGCTCCAGGTGCCGCGCACGAAGCCGCCGATGCCGAGCAGACGTTCGCTCCGCGGGTCGTAGGCCAGCGCATGCGCGAAACCGGGACGCTGCACCGGGGTGAGCCGTTGCTCCCAGTCGCTGCCCGTCCACTCCCAGGTGTCGTCCACCACCCCACCCAGGACCCGGCCCCCGTGCAGCACGATCCGCTGGCGGCCGAGGTCGTAGGCCATCGCGTGGTCGCGCCGGGGGCTCGGCGCGCGCGCGGGCTGCAGCAGTTGCCACTGCTGGCCGTCGAAGGCGTGCGTGTCGCCGAGGTCGCCCGCGGCGTTGCGGCCGCCGAACAGGATCACGCGCCCACCGGCCACGTCGAGCGCCATCGCGTGGTCTTCGCGCGGCGACGGCCCGGCGACGGCGAGCAACTGCCAATCGGCGCCGTCGAACGTCCACGTGCTGCCGCGCAGCCCCGACGCGTCGCGGCCGCCGAACAGCACGAGGCGGTCGAACCGCGGGTCGAGCGCGAGATCCGCGCCGGATTGCACGCCGGGCTGGTGCAGCGGCGCGAACGGGATCCAGGTCTGGCCGTCGAAGCCGAGCGTCTGCTCCGGCTGCAGCGTCGAGCGGAAGGGCTGGTGGAGCACGATGCGCCCGGCCGGCGGCAGCCACTGCAGGCGATGGTGCTCGGGACTGCGCGGACCCGCGGCCGACGGCAGGTAGCGCCAGCGGCCGCCGTCCCAGCGCCAGGTCTGCATGCCGTAGACAGTGACGTCGCCGCCGCACCACAGCACCCCGTCGCCGTCGCTGGCCATCGCCTCCGTGCGCTCGAGGATCTGCAGCGGCGGCGACATCCCCGGGTCCAGCAGCTGCCAGGTGCCGCCGGCGAACGACCACAGGTCGCCGAGCAGGTTGAACCAGGTCTCGCCGCCGAACGCGAGCACACGCTGCGTGCCGGGGTCGAACGCGAAGCCGTGCCCCAGGCGGGGCGGCGGTTGCTGGGCCGGCTGGAGCCAGGACCAGTTCGTGCCGTCCCACGCCCACAGGTCGTAGTGGTAGTGGCCCGGGTCGTCGGAGCCACCGAGCACCAGCGTGCGCGCGGTCGCGGCGTCGTAGGCCATGCCGTGGCTCCAGCGCGGCGGCGGTGCCGGCACCGGCCAGGGCTGCGTGCGGTCGATCCAGTCGACGCCGTCCCACTCCCACGTGTCGCCGCGCCAGCACGGTCCGTACTGGAAGCAACTGCCGCCGAACAGCACCACGCGCTGGCGCACGAGGTCGCAGGCCATCGCCGCGCCGGAACGCGGCGGCGGCGCGTGCAGCGAGGTGCGTTGGACCCAGTTGGCTCCGTTCCACTCCCACGTGTCGCCGAGTTCGCCGAACGGCGCCCCCACGCCGCCGAACAGCAGCACCGTGCTCCGCGCCGCGTCGAACACCATCGCGTGCAGCGAGCGGGCCGGCGGCGCACTGGCCGGCTGCAGTTGTGTCCAATCGACGCCGTCGAACCGCCACGTGTCCTGCAACCGTGCGCCCGCGGCATCGGTGCCGCCGAACAGCAGCGACACGGAGCGCGCGTGATCGAACACGAGGGCGCTCTGCTGGCGCGCCGCCGGCCGGTTCGCCGTGACCGCGCGCTGCCATTCGACGCGGTTCCACAGCCAGGTCTCGCCCGACAGGCCCCGGTCGGTGTCGCCGCCGAAGGCGAGCGCGAAGCCGCGCACCGGGTCGAAGGTGAACGCCGGGTAGCGCACCGGCGGCAGCAGCAGTTCCTGCCGCCAGTCGGTCTGGGCCGGGCACAGAGCCGCAGCGAGCAGCAGGACGAGAGCCGTGGGCTGGCGAGGGTGCATGCTGGGTGCCGTGCGTGGGGTCCGGCAAGAAGTGTAGCGCCGGCGGCCACTCCCGCAGGGCCCCTGCCCTCACCTGCGCGCGGCCCGTGCGACCGCCGCGGAGGTCACTTCGCCGCAGGGTTCTTGCGCTGGCGCCGCGGCCGGCCGAGGCCGAACCACGCACCCGCCAGCAGGCAGGCACCGAGGGAGTACCACGCCTTCACCGGCAGTGCGTCGACGTTCCGCACGAAGTGCAGCAGCGACGGGTCGTCCGCGAACGGCCGAAACCACCAGAGCGTCCCGAACGCGAGCGCGGGCGCCGCCAGCGCGGTGCCGAGCGCCCACGGCGCGCTGCGCCGCCGCGATCCGCGCGCGATGCCGTACGCGGGCAGGACACCGACGACGACGAGCAGGTCGATGCCGCGCTGCAGGCCGAACCAGTAGGCGCCGATGCCGAGCGCGGCGCCGATCGCCCCACCGACCAGGCGCGGTACGAGGTCGGGCTCGGGGAACGCCGGCGAGGGAGGCGCGCTGCTCATGGTGCGGCATCATCGCGCCGCGCGCGCCGGACGGAAACACAGCGTCGTGTTCAGGCCGTGCAGCGCACGAGCACCTCGAGCACGCCGGGCTCGGCGGCGTGCTGGAAGGCGGCGACGCCGTCGCCGAGCGGGTAGCGCGCCGACACGAGCCCGCGCGCGTCGACGAGCCCGCCCGCGAGCGCGTCGAGCGCGGGCCGGAAGCGGCCGCAGCGCGACCCGACGAGGCGCAGCTCGCGAACGACGAACGGGCCGAGGTCGATCTCCGCCGGCTGCTCCGCCGTGGTCTTCAGCACGATCGTGCCGCGCGGTCGCACGAGCGGCAGCAACCGCGCCAGCACGGTCGGGTCGCCGGTCGCCTCGACCGCGAGGTCGAAGTGGTCGGCGGGGCCCCGTTCGGCGGGAACGGCTTCGAGCCAACCGCGCGCGAAGGCCGGCGGCCGCCGCAGCAGCGCGGCGCGTTCGGGGTGGCGCCCCGCGAGCGTGACCTCGCAGCCGTGCAGTTGCAGCGCCATCGCGCACAAGAGGCCGAGCTTGCCGTCGCCCGCGACCAGCGCGCGCGAATGGGCCGCGAGGTCGACGTCGTCGGCAACGTGCAGCGCGGCCGCCAGCGGCTCCGTGAACGTCGCCGCCTCGTCGTCGACGGCGTCGGGCACCACGAGCAGGTTCGCCGTCGGCAACGCGAGCCGCTCCGCGAGTGCGCCCTGCAGTCCGGCGATGCCGAGCACCGTGCGCTGCGCGCAGTGCCGGCTGTCGCCTGTCGCGCACGCACCGCAGGCGCCGCAGCCCGCGTTGATCTCGCCGACGACGCGGCGGCCCTGCAGCGGCCCGTCGAGCGCCGTGCCCACGAACTCGTGCCCCGGCACGCCGCGGAAGTCCAGGTAGCCGCGCGCGAGCGCCCGGTCGGTCGCGCAGATGCCGGCGACGGCGACCTGCACGCGCGTCCAGTCCGTTCGCGACTCCGGCTCGGGCAGGTCGTCGCGCAGGGTCAGGATGCCGCAATCGAGATGGAGTCCGCGCATGGCGGTTCCGGATCGTACGCCGGTTGCGCGCCGCAGTCGCGGCCCCCCCGTTCAGCCTGCGATCTCGCCGGGCCCGGCGCCGACTCGCAGCAGGTCGAAGCCCGGAACGACCCCGAACCTCGCCGCGAACCGCTCCGCGACCTCGCGGCCGACCGACGACGACGAGCCCGGCCGGACCAGCGCGATCGCGCAGCCGCCGAAGCCGGCCCCGGTGAGCCGCGCGCCGTACACCGCCTCGTGCCCGCGCGCCGCTTCGGTGATCGCGTCGAGTTCCGCGCAGCTGACCTCGTAGTCGTCCGCCGTCGACCGATGGCTCGCGTCGAGCTGGCGGCCGAGTTCCTTGTAGTCGCCGTGCCGCAGCGCCGCGGTGCCCGCGCGGATGCGCTCCATCTCGGTCACCACGTGCCGCGCGCGACGGAACAACACCTCGTCCATCGCCTCGCGCGCGAGGGCGAGGTCGTCGAGCGTGTAGAGCGCGAGGTGCGGCAGGTCGCGCACGTGCATGCGCAGCAGTTCGTGGGCCGTCGCGCACTGGGCGACGCGTTCGTTGAAGCCCGTCTTGGCGAGCCGCCGCGTCTTCCTGGTGTCCATGACCAGCACTTCGCAGGCCTTCGGGTCGAACGGCACGTGCTCCCAGCGCGGGCCGGCGCAGTGCAGCCACAGCACGTGGCCCGGCCGGCCGAGCGCCGAGGCGAACTGGTCCATGATGCCGCAGCGCAGCCCGACGAACCCGGTCTCGGCGCGGTGCGCGAGCAACGCGAGCTGCTGGCGCTCGAGCCGCGTGTCGTGCAACGCGTCGAGCGCGATCGCGGTGACGACCTCGATCGCGGCGGACGACGACAGGCCCGAGGCCATCGGCAGGTCGCCGGCGACGACCATCTCGAGGCCCGCGCCGAGCCCGGTGCGCTGCTGGAAGCCGTGCCAGACGCCGAGCGGATAGCCGGCCCACCCCCACTCGGGCCGCGTGCGCGCGCCGACCGCCGCCGCGTCGACTTCGACCTCCGCCTCCTGGTCCAGGCTCACGAGCCGGATGCGCCCGTCGGAGCGCAGCCGCGCCGCCGCGTAGATGCCGCGGTCGACCGCCATCGGCAGCACGTCGCCGCCGTTGTAGTCGAGGTGCGCGCCGACGAGGTTGATGCGGCCCGGCGCGAAGAACCGCCGCGGCACGCCGCCGAACTCGGCGCGGAAGCGCTCGGCGAGCGCATCGAGCAGCCGGGAACGGGGCACGTCGATCATGGGGTGCTGCGGAGTGGCCGCTGGCGGGCGGCGGCACGGCATCGGACGGTTCGGCGGCGCCGGGCGCAAGCACGCGGCGCCGATGCCGGGGCCGGGGCGGCGGCCCTGCAACGCGCGACCGGCGAGGTGCTATACCCTGTCCACCCGGACCCGACGATGCCGACGAAGCCGACCCCCGCCGCCCTGTGTCTGATCCTGTCCTTCCTGCCGGCGCTCGCGATCGCGCAGGAACCAGCGCCCCCGCCGCCCGCCGCCGAAGCGAAGGCGCCGCCGCAGGTCCCCGAGGCGCCGTTCGTGGTGCGGCGCTGGCCGCAGGATCGGGACGCGCCGGTCGCCGTCGTCGCCGACGTCCCGATCACGCTCGGCGAACTCGTCGACCACCTCGACTCGCGCCACCATCCGGGCTTCCGCGAGGCGCTCGGCCTGCGCCCCGAGATCCAGCGCATGCTGCAGTCCGACCTGGTCGCGCCGTGGGTGCGCCACTTCGCGGACGTGCGCGCGCTGCAGCACCTGACGAAGGACCGGGAGATCGACAAGGGCAAGCTGGAGGCGGCGCAGAGCGAGCAGCTCAAGAGGAGCTTCCAGGGCTGGCTCGACACCTACGTCGCGCAGCGCCGCCAGGCCGGGCGGCCGACCGAGTTCAAGCAGCAGCAGATCGACCGCTTCCTCGCCGACTACCAGCTGCGCACCGGGCTCGGCATCGAGGTGCAGGGCTGGCTCGACTTCCTCGAGCCCGATGACTACGCGCGCGGCCAGCTGCAGGAGTTCTGGCAGAACAACGCGCGCGCGTTCGGCGGCACGGTCAAGACCGCGCACATCCTGATCCAGAATCGCGACCCCGGCACGGGCATCCTGCTCGCCGACGCCGGCCTCGCGCAGGCGGCGACCAGGCTCGCCGACGTGCGCGCGCGCCTGCGGCCCGACGGGTCCAACTTCGAGGAGGTCGCGCAGCTGTGCTCCGCCGACGAACGCACCGCGCCGCAGGGCGGTCTGCTCGGCAACGTGCACCGTTTCGACGACCGCCTGCCCGCGCCGCTGTGCCGCGCGGTCTGGAACCTGCGCGACGGCGAGGTCAGCGACGTGGTCGAGTCGCAGTACGGCTGGCACCTGGTCAAGCGCCTCGACTTCCAGCAGCACGTGTTCGTGTTGTTCACCGACGACGCGATCCCGTCGATCCGCGAGGTCATGCGCCGCGCGCGCCAGGAGGACTGGCTGTTCCGCGCCCGCGCCGCGGCCAAGGTGAAGCTGCTCTTGTGACCCGGTGCGCGTTCAGGGGCCGAGCTCGCGCCAGCTCCACCAGACGAGCAGCCACGCGGGGCTGAGCACGGTCCACAGGACCGCCCACCGCCGGAACGAGACCTTCTGCGTCTTGTGGCGGAACGTGCGCATGCCGGCCCAACCGCCGGCGAACCCGCCGAGCAGCATGCACCACAGCAGCGCGCGCTCGGGCACGCGGCGCGCGCCCTCGCGGCGGCTCCGCCACTTGTCCCAGCCGAACAGCAGGAACGTCGCGACGTTCCACAGCGCCCACAGCGCCCACGCGAGTTGCAGCATGCGCGCGGCATGATCCGGGCCGCGGCGCGGCGGCGCAACGTCTCACGCGGCGGCCGCCTCGCGTCGCAGCGGCTGGACCTTCCACCAGACCAGCGACCGCCAGGCCCATTCGAGCGGGCCGAAGCGGAACCAGTGGAGCCAGACCCAGCTCGCGAGCAACTGCACCGCGGAGACCGCGGCCCAGACGCCCATCAACTGCGCCCGCGACAGCGAGCCGTAGAGGCCGAAGCCGTGGCCGAAGAACAGCAGCGTGCAGCAGACGGTCTGCAGCAGGTAGTTCGAGAACGCCATGCGGCCCGCGTCGGCGAGCCGCGCGAGCGGGAAACGCAGAACGCCTGCGCGGTGCAGCAGGATCAGCGCGGCGGCCCAGCCGAGGCCGACGATGCCGCGCACGAACGGGTGCAGCGCACCGTGCCAGAATCGCAGTTCGAGGGCCGTGGCCGAGAAGCCGGTGCGCGCGAACGCGATCGCGTAGCCGAGCGACAGCAGAGCACCGGCCAGTTCCGCGGCGATCGCGGCGTCGTGCGCGCCCGCGGGCCGCGCGCGGCCAGTTCCGCGGCGAGATGCCGCGCGGGGTGGCTAGACTCCGCCCGCCGCCATGACGGAACCCGCAGGCACCGCAGCGCTGCGCGCAGCCGTGCGCGACCTCGTCGCCGCGCGCGTCTCCAGGGAGAT
>VGXW01000246.1 GCA_016873195.1 Planctomycetota bacterium
CCCCGTGTTGTCGTCCTGGCGCAGGCTCTCGAACAGCGTGCGGATCGCGCCCAGCGTGCCCACCAGCTCCTTGCCGAGTTCGCCCTTGCCGTCGGCGATCTCGCCGATGCGTTCGAAGGCGCCCTTCTGCGTGTTGCCGACCTTCTCGCGCCCGTCCGGCCACGGCGCGCCGCGGCCCGGGTCGATGAACACCTGCTTGCCGCCGAGCACGCCGGCGTCCTGGATCTCGATGCGCATGGTCTCGGTCAGCGGCACGGGCTCCTGCAGCCGCAGTTGCATGCGCACCGGGTGGCTCGGGCGCGCGTAGAGCACGTCGATGCTGCCGACCTTGCCGACCTTCTTGCCCAGCACCAGCACGTTCGTGCCGACCAGGGCACCGCCGGCGTCGTCGAAGTAGACCTCGATCGGCGGCACCTTGCCGAGCGAGACGTCGGTCAGGTTCACGGTCGCCCAGAGCAGGAAGGCCAGCGTGCCGAAGAACACGAGGCCGAGCAGGCTGTCGCGGCGGATGCGGTCCATGGTCGTGGGGGGGGTGGGACGGCGGTCAATCGGCGTCGCCGCCGAGGAAGGCCCTGGCGAGCGGGTGGTCGCTGTGCGCGAGTTCGGCGACGGTGCCCTCGACGGCCAGGCGGCCCTGCTCGAGGATGCCGATGCGGTCGCCGCAGAAGGTCGCGCAGGCGCGCGAGTGCGTGACGACGAGGCCGGTGACGCCGACCTTGTCGCGCACCTCGACGATCAGTTCGTGGATCTGCTGGCTGATGATCGGGTCGAGGCCGGCGTTGGGCTCGTCGTAGAGCACGTATTCGGGCTTCGTGACCAGCGCCCGCGCGAGCCCGGTGCGCAGGCGCATGCCGCCCGAGATGCTCGGCGGGTACTGGTGCGCGGCGTGGTCCATGCCGACCAGCCGCAGCACCTCGTGCACGCGGTCGTCGGTCTCGGCGCGCGGCAGCCGGCCGTGCTCCCGCAGCGGCAGCGCCACGTTCTCGGCGACGGTGAGCCAGTTGATCAGCGCGCCGTTCTGGAACAGGTAGCCCATGCGCTTGCGCAGCGCCATCAGTTGCGCGCGGTCCATCGCCGGCACCTCCTGGCCGTCGACGCGCACCGAGCCCTGGTCGGGCTTCAGGATGCCGATCACGTGCCGCAGCGTGACGCTCTTGCCGGTGCCGGACGGGCCCATCAGCACGAAGTTCATGCCCTCGGGCACCGTCAGCGTGAGCCCGTCGAGGATCTGGCGGCCGCCGAGCCGCTTGTGCACGTCGCGCAGTTCGATCATCCGGTCAGGAAGTAGAAGAACCAGGTGACGATGAAGCCGAGCACGATGATCAGGATCACCGAGTTGCGCACCGCGGCCTGCACCGCGAGGCCGACGCCGAGCGCGCCGCCGCTGGCGCGCAGGCCCGACGCGCAGCTGACCGTGGCGATCGCCGTGCCGAACACGAACGCCTTGAACAGGCCGACGTAGACCTCCTTCGGCAGCAGCGTGCCGGACGAGGTCAGCGCCTCGCGCGCGCTCTGCCAGAACAGGTCGGGGCTCACGCCGAGGTTGTGTTCGGCGATCACGCTGCCGCCGTAGATGCCGACCAGGTTCGACAGCACGGTCAACAGCGGGCACATGATCGCCAGCGCGACCACGCGCGGCAGCACGAGGTAGTCGACCGGGTCGACCGACATGACCTCGAGCGCTGAGACCTCGTCGCTGACCTGCATGGTGCCGAGTTCGGCGGCCATCGACGAGCCGACCGTGGCGGCGAGGATCACGCCGGTGATGAACGGGCCCATCTCGCGGCACATCGACAGCGCCGTGATCGTGCCGAGCACCGCGGTGTCGCCGAAGCGCCGCAGCTCGATGCCGGTCTGCATCGCGAGGATCGCGCCGGCGAACGCGGCGACGACCATCGTCACCGGCAGCGAGCGCACGCCGGCGTTGAACGCCATGTCGAGCGTGAAGCGCAGCCGCCGCGGCAGCCGGTGCAGCGAGCCGATCGCGCGCACCAGCAGGTCGACCACGTAGCCGGCGCTGTCGACGCGCGCGAGCAGGAAGCCGCCGAGCTTCGCGAACACGTTCATCGCGGCAGCTCCGGATCGGGGTCGGCGGTGCCGAGCGGGATCGGCAGGAACTGGAACAGCCGCAGCGTCTTCCTGCCGTCGCGCGTGCGTTCGTAGTTGAACAGGAACGGCACGCTCGAGGTCGACTCGCCGGACCGCTCGCGCCGCGTGAACAGGCGGCCGAGCACGTCGACCGCGCGGTCGTCGGCCGCGCGCTGCCGCCCCGCGGCGATCTCCCACAGGAACCCGTAGTGTTCGCTGACGCCCGTCGCGTTGCCCTCGCGCCACGGCCAGACCGACAGCAGGCTCCAGTCGCCGGTGCTGCGCTTGCCGTCGGCGTCGTGGCGCACCGTGCGGTGGGCCAGCGGCCACAGCTTCCAGAAGTCCTCGTAGCCACCTTCGCGGGGCTCCTGGCGCACGTGCCACCAGAACGGCAGCACCCATTGCTGCTCGGTGTGGCCGTCGGGGTCGTCGTACTCGCGCCACCAGATCAGCGGCCACAGCACGGACCACGCGCGCTGGTCGTCGCTGTGCACGCGGCCGACGAACGGCCAGAACCACCACTGCACGACGTGGTCCTCGGCGCGGTTCCAGTAGTAGCGGAACAGCGGCCAGAACAGCGTCAGCGCGGTGAAGTGGTCCCGCTTCCAGGTGTGCTGGAAGAACGGCCACAGGGCCATCCAGCCGCCGACCGTGCGCCCGCTGCGCCAGCCGAGCAGCGGCCAGAACCAGTAGCTGCGCACCGGGTCCTCGGTGTCCTCGTTCTCGGTGCTCCAGGCGAAGAACGGCCACAGCACGAACCGGCGGTCGTGGTGCCCGGGTTCGACGTCGTGGCCGTAGAACGGGTAGACGTGGAACCGCCGGTGGGCGTTCTCGGCGCAGGAACTCGTGCCGATCAGCGGCCACAGGAACATGCGGTGGCGGTGGCCCTCCTTGTCGAGCCGCACGTAGAGCGGAAAGAGGATCGCCTGGAAGCGGTCGTAGGTCAGGAACTGCGGGATGTCGGCGTAGAACGGCAGCACCGCGAAGTAGTCCTCGCGCCCGTCGGCCGAGGCGCCGCCCCAGACGAACGGGAACAGCAGGTACCAGTCGACGTCGCGCTCGCCGACCTCGTTGCGGTGCGCGCGCCAGCTCCACAGCGGGAACAGCCGGTGCGAGGTCTCGCCGGCGTCGCTGCGCACGCGGCCGAGCGGCCACAGGAACTGGTGCTCGACGGCCGCCCCTTCGCCGGTGTTGACCGCCTCCGGCTCGGTGACCCGCCGGTAGAGCGGCCGCACGCGGAAGTCGTCGCCGCCGGCCGCCGTGCGCTCGTAGTGCAGCACCGGCCACAGGCAGTCCCACTCGAGCACCTCGCCCTCGGCGTCGAGCCGGTGGAACCACAGCGGCGACAGGTTGAGTTCGCGCGGCATCAGCGAGCAGGCGCCGGTGGCGAGCAGCAAGCTGCTGGTCAGGAGGATGCGGCGCGGACTCGCCATGGAGTGCGGCGGAGGATACTGGCTCGAGGGGCGCAGCCGCATGCGAGAAACCGCGTGGTCGTGCGGCAGGGGCAGCGCAGCGCAGACGCCGCCGCGGCGTGCCGCTGCGCGCGTGCACCGCGCCCGGCTCCGCCGTATACCCCTCGGCATGCCGATCCTCGCGCGCGGTTCGTGCCGCTGCCCGCCCGTCGTCTGGCTCTGCCTGGCCGGGGCGTGCGGCTCCACTCCGGCGACGCCCGAGCAGCAGCGGGCGGCCGAGCAGCGCCTGCTCGCGCCGTTCCTGCGCGACGTCGAGGTCGGTTGCCGCGAACTGGTCGTCGAGGCGACCGGCAACTTCTACCGCAACGTCGGCCAACCGGCGGTCGACGTGCGCGCGCACCTCGCCCGCAAGGAGCGCGGCGACGGCTACGTCGACACGATCTGGACCAACCGGCTCGGCGAGCCGCGCACTTCGTTCGTGGTCACCATCGGCGAGCCCGACGCGCTGACCGAGCAGGGCATCGTGCGCCGGCCGCGCACGGTGTTCACGGTCGTCAACCAGGTGCGCGTGCGCTTCTACGAGGACGCGCGGCCGCTGCTGCTGAGCGCGCGCACGGCCGGCGGATTCGCCGTCGTGCGGGAGGACAAGGCGTCGCCGGCCCGCGACCTGACGGAGTACGCCGTCGAGGACGGCGCGGTGCGCTGCCGATGAGACCGGGCGCCTGGCTGCTGCCGCTGCTGCCGCTCGCCGGCTGCGTGTCCGGGCCACCGCCCGCGGCGGCGGTCGAGCCGGAGCACTACCGCACGGCGCGCGATCCCGAGGGCGCCGCAGCCTGGCAGCGCGCGCAGCAGGCGCTCGCGCGCGGCGACCGCGCGGCGGCCTTGCCGGACCTGCGCATCGCGCTCGAACGTTGCCCCGACCTGGCGCCGGCCCACGTCGCCTACCAGGACGCGGCGCAGGCGCTCGGCGGGGAGGTGCTCGCGGCGATGCGCGAGCACTACCGGTCGCTGCCCGACCGCGCTTCGCCGGTGCCGGCCTGGTGCCGGGCGCGGCTCGTGCCGACCCCGTACGCGCGCGAACCGGCGCTGCGCGCGGTGCTCGCGCGGCACCCGTCGTTCGCCTGGGCCCATTGGTCGCTCGGGCGCAGCCACCGCAGCGAAGGACGCGTGTTGTTGGCCATCGACGCGTTCCAGGCCGCCTGCGCACGCGACCCGCGCCTCGCCGCGGCGCGCTACGAGCGCGCGCTGTTGCTGACGGAGGTCGGTCGCTACGAGGAAGCGGCCCTGGACTTCGACGCCTATCTCGCGCTCGAGCCGCACGACGACGACGCAAGGCTCGCCTACACCCAACTCGCGATCTACCGCCTGGGGCGCATCGACCGCGCGGTGCGGCTGCTCGACGAACTCGAGCGCACGCGCGGCGGCGACGTCGCCGTGCGCCTGGACCGCGCCGCCGCGACGTGGCTCGGCGGGGACCCGCGCGGCGCGGTTGCCCGCTACCTCGGCGTGCTCGCCGACCGGCCCGGCGAAGCGCGCGCGCTGTTGAACCTGGGGCTGCTCTACTACGAGGTGCTGCCGAAGAGCACCGCCGACCGCGCGATCCACTGGCCGCGCGCGCGCGCGGCGTTCCAGCTGTTCCTGCAGACGGTCGTGCCGCCGGACGGCCACGACCAGTTCGAGCGCACGCTCGCCGTGCCCTTCCGGCTCGGCGTGATCGCCGAGGCGCTCGGGCCGGCGCCTGGGACCGCTCCGACTCTCGCCGACCTGCGCTTGCCCGAAGGTCCCTGACCGCGGCTCCGCGTGCCGGAAGCTCGCCTCAGATCCCCGGTGGTGCGGAGGTTCGGGCGGACGCGGCGACGCCGTAGGGCTCGAGTTGCGGCAGCAGCCTTCGCCAGTCCGCGCGCGCGAGCGCGTCGCCGGCGCGCCTGCCCAGCACGTGCCGGCCCGAGTCGATCTTGGCGATGCGCCAGGCGCCGCCCGGCACGTCGCGGGCCGCCAGCAGGTTGCGAAGGTCGAGATTGCGATCGCGGAACCCCAGCGCGTGGAGCCGGCCCACGAACTCGCCGATCGCGCGCGCAAGCTCTGCGCGAGCGGGGAGATCGAGCTGCGGCAGCAGGCGCTCGACCGGCTCGCCGCAGAAGGCCCGGGTCACGAGGATCGCCGTCCGCAGCAGCAGACACCCACGTCGCTCGTAGACCGCCAGCGGCTCGGCCGCCGGCAGGCCGCGCTCCTGCATCCAACGCAGGGCGTCGAACTCGGCCGCAGCGCGAGACCGGACGATGGGCCCGGTGTGGCGCAGCGCCGCGCGGACCCTTGAGTCCCAAGTAGCATATTCGTAAGTCTTTACGAAGAAGCTGCCGAGCGTCGTGTCGACCCGCCGGACCCAGGAGGTCCGGTGGTCGGTCACCACGACGCCAGCCGGACCGCGGGCGCCGAGTTCGGCTGCCGGGAACGAGGCGAGCGCCTCGGGCCATTGCGCCGCGCCGCGAACGAGGCGTGCACCGATGGGGATCCTTGTCGACACTGTCTCCACAAGAGTATAGTCCTGAACTACTTGATGCGCCCAAGAGTTGCGCGGTTGCGGCCGACTCCTGTCCGTCACTCGTCTCGAACGCAGCTCCACGGCGCTCACCGGAGGCAGAGGTGAAGACCGTAACCAAGAAGGAACTGGTGCACCGGATCGCGGAACGCACCGGCGTCACCAAGGTGGTCGCCAAGGAAGTGATCCAGTCCTTCCTCAACTCCATCATCGACGAACTCGCGGAAGGCAACCGCCTGGAGTTCCGCGAGTTCGGCGTCTTCGAGTCGCGCGAGCGCGCGGCCCGGCTGGCGCAGAACCCGCGGACCCTGGAGAAGGTCCCGGTCCCGGCCAAGCGCATCGTCAAGTTCAAGGTCGGCAGGCTGATGCGCAAGAAGGTGTCGGGCGAGGACGTCCGCGGGCTCTCGCTCGACGACGACGACGACCTGCCGGCGCCGAAGGGGAAGCGGGCCGCACCCGGCGGTGGCAACGAGGCGCAGGGTTCGGCCTGACGCCGGCCAGGCCGACCGCGGCGACCTCGGCGAGCCTCGCCGCTGCGCGCCGTGATCTGCGGGAGCCGCGCCCTCGGCTCTGGCCCGGCGGCGACGGCGCTTGCCGCGCGGGCGGCAGCCGGCAACATGGTCGGCGGCATGTCGAACCTCCCGCCGGGCCAGCGCCCGTACGATCTCGAGGCCCTCGAGTTCCACGCCGTGCGCGTGCTGCTCGGCGAGCGCCTCGCGACGCCGGTCGGACGCAGCGCGGTCGATGCGCTCGGGCCGTGCGCCACTGCGGGGGAGGCGGCGGCGATCCTGCGCGCCGTCGAGCAACTCGCCCCCGCCGTTGCGGCGGGGCAACAACTGCCGCTGGTCGGCGCGGTCGAGGTCCGTTCCTGGCTGCCGCGCTTCTTCGACGGCGAGCACGCGCTGCAGGGCAAGGACGTGGCGGAGCTCAAACGGCTGCTGCGCGCGGCGGAGCGCTGCCGGCGCTGGCTGCGGGCTGCCGAGGGCGCCCTTGCCGACTACGCTGCGCCGGCTCCGGATCTCGACGACCTGGTCGCGGAACTCGAACTGCTCGTCGACGACCGCGGCGAGGTGCTCGACTCCGCGTCGCCCAGGCTCGCGAAGATCCGCGGCGAGATCGAACAGGGCAAGCTCGCCGTCGACGGCGCCGTCGCCGGGGTGCTGGCCGGCGGCGAGGTGCGCAAGCACCTGCAGTCGGGGGAGGTCGCCTGGCGGCACGGGCGGCCGGTGCTGCAGGTGAAGGCCGAGTTCCGCCATCGTGTGCCCGGCGTGCTGCACGACCGCAGCGCGTCCGGCGCGACCCTGTTCGTGGAGCCCGAGGCGGTCGTCGAAGCGGCGAACCGTCTGTCCGACGCGGTGGCCGCCGAGAACCGCGAGATCAACGTCGTGCTCGCCGACGCGGCGCGCGGGCTGCGGCGGCTCGCCGGCGAGGTGACGGCGGGCGTCGAGTTCGTCGCCGCGGCGGACCTGCTGCAGGCCCGCGCGCGGCTCGTGGCCCACGACGGCTTCACGGTGCCGCGCCTGCTCGAAGACGGCGCGCTGCGGCTGCGCGCGGCGCGCCACCCGCTGCTGCTGCGCCAGCGGTCCGCCGAGGCGACCGTGCCGCTCGACATCTCGCTCG
>VGXW01000247.1 GCA_016873195.1 Planctomycetota bacterium
TTTGCGCGATTTGACCTTCTACACGTTCGTCGACCGCTGGAGCGACCTGCCGATCCGCAGGCTCTACGGCGACGCGCAGATCCTGCGCGGTTTCGTCTGCGGCGCCCTGCCCGACGACGAACGGCTCGAGCTGCCGTGGTGGGACCTGCTGGGCCTGCGCTACGTGCTGGCGACGGCGCCGATGCAGCACGCGGGGCAACGCGCCGGGCCGGAACCGAAGGGCCCCGGCGGCGAGTACTTCGTCTACGAACGGCCGCATCCGCTGCCGCGCGCGTGGTTCGTGCCGCGGCTGCGGCAGATCGACCGCGAGGACGAACTCGTCGCGGCGCTCGCGGCGAAGGACCTCGACCCGCGGGCGGTCGCGCTCGTCAGCGCGGCCGATGCGGCGGCGCTGGGACCCCTGCCCGCCGGCCCGGCCGAACCCGCGCTGGCCGCGCGCACGATCGGGTTCGTGCACGAGGACAGCCGCCGCGTGGTGCTGCGGATCGGCCCCGGCGCGCCGGGCTACCTCGTGCTCGCCGACACGTTCTTCCCCGGCTGGTCGGCGGCGATCGCAGGCCAGCCCGTGCCGATGGTGCGCGGCAACCTGTGCCAGCGCGTGGTCGCCGTGCCCGGCGACGGCTGCGCGGTCGAGTTCACGTTCCGCGCCGACGGTTTCCGCAGCGGTCTCGCGCTCGGCGGTGCTGGTGCCCTGCTGCTGATCGGGCTGTTCGTGCTCGGCCTGCGCGCGCGGCGCGAGGCGGCGGGGCCGGCGGGCTGACGGCCGCCAGCGTTGCTGGCCCGGTCCCCTGCCATCGCGCGGAACGCCAGGGTCACTCCCGTCGGCGACGCAGGTTGTTCGCGACCTGATGCTCGACGGTGAGTTCCGTCACGTCGAAGTGGTCCGCGGCCGCGGCGATCGCGTCCTCGGAGCAGTCCGACCCCAACAACTGCTCGAGACCCGCCACAGGGCACAGGAACTCGGCGGCGAACGCACGCTGGAACTGCTGCCTTGCTGTGTGCAGTTCCGTGACCGGATGCCAAACATCGTCCCGCCCGGATGCCACGAGATCGCCCAACAGCCGCGCCACTTCGAAGCGCCGGCGACGCGGGTGGCAGGCACGCAACAACAGCCGCAGTTCGGAGCCCTTCTCGATGGCGAGTACCACGGGTGGCTGGTGCGGCAGGGCCGCTGCACCCAGGGTCCCGCGCTCGAGGCCGAGCCGCACCTCGAACTGATCCGAGGTGATGGGGCGGTGCGCAATGCCCCAGGCAGCCCGCAGCGCGCGAGCAGCTCCCCTGCCGCGCAGCCAGGGGGGCAACCTCCGGTCCGCTACGACGGCTCCGCACGCGGCGAGCGCCTCGTTCCGGTCCGCGCGGTCCCACCTGGCGCGCAGGCTCGTGCCGTTCTCCCCGGCGGACCGCAGACCTTCCAGAGCATCCAGCAGACCGTCGCTGCACAGGGCGCCGGCGATCTCGACCGACGCATCGAGCCCCGACTCCCCCGCCAGCTTCTCCAGTGCTGCGATCGCATCCACCGGCGCCTGGTCGGGATCACAGTGCAGCATCGCTTCGAAGCGGCGCTCGCGAGCCGCCGTGCTGTCCCCCCGCTCCGCGCACACCTCCCCCCAGGTCGATTCCAGCGGCGTGGCGCGGATCCCCTGCTCGCGCAAGCGCGCAATCACGGTCGCCACGAACGACTCGCAAGCTCGCTCGAAGTCGCGCAACGTGACGGGAACCCTGGCCTGTTCGAGATAGCGGACCGGTTCCTTCGACCCCTGCCGGGATGGCCGGCCCTCCAGGAGCACGCTCTCGCCATCCGGCGTGAACCGCAGCCTGGGCCAGAGGTAGCCACCGCCGGCAGCCGGCAGTTCGTGGGAAGCGCGCCAGTCGTAGCCCTCGACGTCACTCCATCGCGGCGCCTCGAAGCACAGCCGCCACCAGTTGGCCACCAGCCAGAGAGCCGCCGGGTACATCGACACGTGCACACGATCGGACACCGAGCGCGACCACGAGTTCTCGTTGCGCGAGAGGCAGATGCCGCCGGCTTCGATGCAGAGCAGGCCGCGCGTGGCGATCTCCTCGGGTGATCCGTTTCCGGCTCCGGTCCATTCGTCGATAGCGATGCGGAAGTCGTCCATCGTTCAGCCTCGCCGCTCGGTCCACCGCGCCATCACGACTTCACGAAGAGGATCCGCGTCCGGCATCGGGTAGCCGTGGTAGACGCCAGGGCCCTCCCATTGGGCCTCGAGCGGGACCCCCTCGTCGGTCACCATCCAGACGTTGTACGGCCAATCGCCTTCGAACCGGTCGGAGACGAGGCCCAGCAGAAGGCCAGCTCGCAGCAGGTCGAGTGCCGTTCGGCGATCGACGATTCCCGCGTCGTCGCAGAGGGATTTGCCCGCCCTCGGCGCGGCCGGCGGAACCAGACCGAAGTCCCCGGGACTACGCTTGTGCTCGGGGTTGCCGCCGTAGCGGACCTGCTCACCGAGTTGACGGAGACTGGCCAGCCTGGCCTCGACGAGGTCGATCGCGAGCAGCCTCCGCTTGGGGTTGAATCGAGTGCTGCGTGGCTTCAAGGCGGGACCGGGCGATCGCTGGTAGGGAATCGGAGTCCGCGGCCGACTGCTCGGAATCTGCGGGCAGGCCGTGGACGATCCACATGATCCACCCGGCGGCGGCAGACGTCCACGGCCCAAGCCGGCCGGTGCCGAGCTTTCTCCAGGGGCGCCCGACCTACCGCCTGCGTCCGCCCTTGCCGCGCTCGCGCGCCGCATCGCGCTCGCGCCGCTGCTGGTTCGCGATGGCCTTCGGGAACGTCCGCCCCGTCTCGATCGCCGCGTTCGGATCGTGCCGCGGCGTGCCGTAGTCGACGAACGACTCCCAGTCGAACGCTGCGCAGGGCACGAAGCCGCGCGCGAGCATGCGTTCGTGCACGAGCTGCACCAGCGGCACGAGCTTCGGCAGCCCACCGGCGCCCCGCACGACCAGGCCCTTGTCGTCGCGCGCGAACGAGTCGCGCGCCGGCTGCTCCTGCTCCGCCGCCTCGTCCTCCGCGCGCCAGGCGCTGCGGCCGAGCGTGCCCGAGCCGAGCTCCCGAAGGAAGCCCCGGTGCAGCGTGCGGGCCATCGCGAGCTTCTGGGCCGCCGTGTGGTCGGGGCTGCCGTGCAGGTCGTGCAGGTGCCGCGCGAGTTCGAGTTCGGGCAGCAGGTCGAGCGGGTGCCAGAAGCCCGGCACCGCGTGCACCACGGTGCCGTCCGCCGCCAGCACGACGAGCTGCAGGTTGCGCCCGCCGGCGCCGTTCGTCGCGCCGAGCGCGGTCTGGTCGGGGCGGTAGCCGTTCGAGACGCCGACGTGCGGCGCGGCCTCGAGGTCGGCGCGGCCGAGCACGAAGCGCTCGCGCAGTTTGGCGAGCACGGTTTCGTTCGCCAGCGTGATGCCGCGCAGGCTCTGCAGCGCCGAGCACGCGTCGCCACCGAGATCGCCGAGCGCCTGCAGCCACAGCACGGGCTTGCGCTGCGCCGCTGCCTGTGCCAGCGCCTCGTCGAGATTCGTGCACCACGGCAGCGCCAGCACCTTGGCCACCGCGTCGCCCAGGTCCTTGCCCGAACACTTCGGGCCGGCGGTGTCGGGGTCGACGGGGGCCGGGACCGGCGGACTCACCACCGGGGGGGCCGGCGGAGCATCCGCGTGCCGCGGCGGCTGGAACAGCGGCTGACCCGCCAAGCCCGGATGGTCGACCGGCGGCGGCGTCATCGGCAGGCCCGGCAGCGGCGGGCGGATCTGGGCAGCGAGCAGGCCGCCGAGGGCGGTGATGGCCAACGGGAGCAGGCAGGTCCTCGGGGGCATCGATTACTCCGGGAACGGCACCGGGCGCGGAGCGCGCATTGGAGCCGGGATCGGCGCCGCGCGTAAGGGGGCATCGGCTCCAGGCAGCCCGCGCCCTGCCGAGCCCACCCGAGCCAGCCGCATTGCGACCCGTCCGCGCCGCGCCGATGCTGCCGCCATGCGTTGCCTCGCCGCGGCGTCGTTGCTGTGCTGCCTGCCCGCCTTCGCCCAGGATCCGCCGGTACCGCTGCGACTCGCGAACGCTGTGCACGCGACGTGCGGCTGGGGCACGGCCCACGACGGTGCGAGCGTCGAAGGCGATCCGCTCGCGGTCGGCGACGTGGTGGCGGACGAAGGCATCGGCACGCACGCGCCCGCGGAACTCGCCTGGACCCTGCCCGCGGGTGCGCGGTGGTTCACCTGCTGGTTCGGCGTCGCCGCCGAACGCGGCAGCAACGGCTCGATCGCGCTCGAGGTCTGGCTCGACGGGCAGCGGGCGTTCGCGAGTGCGGTCGTGAAGGGTGGCGCGGCGCCGCTGCGCGTCGCGGTCGACGTGACCGGCAAGAAGGAACTGCGCGTCCGGATGACCGACGGCGGCGACGGCAACGGCGCGGATCACGGCAACCTGCTGTGGCCAGCGGTGCAGTTCGCGGCCGCCGAGCCGGCGGCGGCGATGCCCGGTGCGGTCACGTTCGTGGGGCAGCCCGTGTGGCCGCCGATCGACTGGCCGCACCTGTGGAGCGACCGCCCGGCGACGAAGTTCGCCGAGGCGTTCCCGCTCGGCGACGGCCGGCTCGGGGCCACGTGGTTCGGCGGCGTCGCGCGCGACCGCATCGTGCTGAACGAGATCTCCCAGTGGAGCGGCAGTCCGGAGCCGGAAGCCGATCGGCCGAACGCGCACGAGAACCTGCCCAGGATCCGCGAGCTGCTGCGCGCCGGGAAGTACGCCGACGCCGAGGCGCTCGTCAACGCGACGTTCACATGTGCCGGCAAGGGCAGCGGCCACGGCAACGGCAAGGACGTGCCGTACGGTTGTTATCAGACGCTCGGCGAACTGGAGATCACGTGGCTCGGCAAGGACGGCAAGCCGTTCTCGGGCGAAGTGCGCAACTACGTGCGCTGGCTGCGACCAAGGCCCGGGCAAGACTGTGCGCTGGTCGAGTTCCAGCTCAAGAGCCTCAGCAAGCGCTGCGTGATCCTCCGCGTCGAGCGCGACGTCGTCCAGTTGATGCTCTGGACCAGCATCCCTTGCGTCATGGTGCCGCTCCCCGGCGCACTGCTCGACTTCGATGTGCGGCTGAAGCGACGGGAACACGCCACCGCGACGGCCCTCGACGCACGGAACGTGCTGCTCGCCGGGTCGCTCGGTGACGGACGCGGCGGCAACGGCGTGAGGTTCGCGGCTCAGGTGCGCAACTCAGGCGACGGCACGCTGACGAGCCAGGGCGACACGCTGCGCTTTCGCGCCGCGAACAACGTGCTGCTGCTCGTCGCAGCCGCGACCGACCACGTGCTCCGCCCAGGGCGAGATGGCGGTCCTGGGCTTCTGGTCCGCGGTCCACACGACCCCGCGCGCCTCGTCGCCGAGCAACTCGACGCCGCCGAGCGGGCCATCTACCGCAGGAGTTCCCCGTCCGATGCCACGCCGCCGCCGGCCGCGACCCCGCCGCCACCAGCCTGCACCCTCGACCTCGGCGGCCACGAGCGCCGCGCGATCCCGACCGCGCAGCGCCTCGTCGACCTCGCCGCAGGCACGCCGGACCCGGACCTGTTCGCGCTGTACTTCGCCTACGGCCGCTACCTGCTCGCGTCGAGCTCCCGCCCCGGCTCGCTGCCCGCGAACCTGCAGGGCCTCTGGGCACCCGAGTACCAGACGCCGTGGAACGGCGACTACCACCTCGACGTCAACGTGCAGATGAACTACTGGCCGGCGCTGACGACGAACCTGATCGAGCAGCACGAGCCGCTGATCGCGCTGGTCGAGTCGCTTGTCGCACCGGGCCGGGCCACAGCGAAGGCCTACTACGACGCCCCGGGCTGGGTCGCGCACGTGATCACGAACCCCTGGGGCTTCACGTCGCCGGGTGAACACGCGAGCTGGGGCGCAACGAACTCGGGCAGCGGCTGGCTGTGCCGCCACCTGTTCGAGCACTACGCGTTCACGCAGGACCGCGCCTTCCTGCAGCGCGTCTATCCGGTGCTGAAGGGCTCGGCCGAGTTCTACCTCGCGACGCTGGTCGAGCACGGGCCCGAGCAGCACCTCGTCACGGGCGTCTCGAACTCGCCCGAGAACGCCTTCCGCACGCAGGACGGCCAGACCGCGCACGTGTGCATGGGCCCGACGGTCGACCAGCAGATCGTGCGCGAGCTGTTCGGCAACGTGATCGAGGCGGCCGGGATCCTCGGCAAGGACGCGGAGTTCGCGCAGCGGCTCGCCGCGGCGCGCGCGCGCCTCGCCCCGCACCGGATCGGCAAGCACGGCCAGCTGCAGGAATGGCTCGAGGACTTCGACGAGGTCGAACCCCACCACCGCCACGTCTCGCACCTCTACGGCCTCTTCCCGGGCGACCAGATCACGCCGGTCGGCACGCCCGGACTCGCGGCGGCCGCGCGCACGACGCTCGAACGGCGCGGCGACGACGGCACCGGCTGGTCGCTCGCGCACAAGGCCGCCCTGTGGGCGCGCCTCTACGACGGCGACCGCGCGCTGCGCCTGCTGACGAACCTGCTGCGCCCGGTCGGCCAGACCGGCATCGTCATGCACGGCGGCGGCACCTACCCGAACCTGTTCTGCGCGCACCCGCCGTTCCAGATCGACGGCAACTTCGGCGGCACCGCGGCGATCGCCGAGCTGCTGCTGCAGAGCCACCGCGAGCGCGAGGGCGAGGAGTTCACCGTGCACCTGCTGCCTGCCCTGCCGAAGGCCTGGCCGCAGGGCAGCGTCACCGGGCTGCGCGCGCGCGGCGGCGTGCAGGTCGACCTCGAGTGGCGCGACGGCGCGCTGGCCGAAGCACGGCTCGCGCGCGTGGCCGGCCCGGACGGTCCCGTGCGCGTGCGGTCGCGCTGGCCACTGCGGGCCGCGGACCAAGCCGCGACGGCGCCAGCACTCGGCCCCGGCGCGTTCGAGGTGCCGCTCGCCGCCGCCAGGCCAGTGCGGTTCACCGCGGCCCGCTGAACGACACCCTGGCTCACAGCCAGCGCCGCACGCGCCGGCAGTAGTCGTCGTAGGCCGGCCCGAAGCGCTCGCGCAGGAAGGCCTCCTCGGCGCGCACGAAGCGGCGGTCGAGCACCCACCAGAACCACGGCACCACCACGAACGGGCTCGCCGCACCGAGTGCGACCGCCACGCCGAACACGAGACCCGTGAGACCGACGTACATCGGGTTGCGCGTCCAGCGGTACGGGCCGCGCACGACGAGCTTCGTCGCCGGTGTGAACGGCAGGATGCCCGTCTGCTCGAGGCCGAACAGCACCGCGGCGCTCACCGTCAGCAGGATCGCGGCGCACGCGAAGCCGCTGCCGAGCCACGGCCACGACCACGGCCACGGCAACGGCAGCTCGGGCAACAACGGCCCCGGCAGCAGCCAGCGCAGCGCTGCCATCAGCACCAAGGCGAGCAGCAGCCAGAGCGGCGGGATTTCGCGGGGATGGCGCGGCGACGGCGGCACGGTGCGGACGATCGCCGAACCGTCACGAGATTGCACGCGCGCGCAATGCGGCCCCGGGCCCGCTTGCCAGCCGCCCCGAACGCGCGACACTTCCACCATGCGCCTCCACCATGCCCTCCTCGCCGCGGCGCTGTGCTGCGCCGCCGC
>VGXW01000248.1 GCA_016873195.1 Planctomycetota bacterium
GGGGCAGCGGCGCCCGCGTGCCTGGCTTCGTCGGTTGCAGGTCGCCGCGTCGCGGCGGTGGGGACTCAGCAGGCACCGCCGCAGCGGCGCCCGCGTGCCTGGCTTCGTCGGTTGCAGGTCGCCGCGTCGCGGCGGTGGTGACTTCACAGGATGTCGAGGATGCCCGACGTCCGGTTGGTCAGCGTATCGACCGAAGCGCGGTAGTTCGTGTTGACCGCGATCTTCGAGTTCCACGGCAGCGTTTCCTTGTCGGCGATGCCGCCGAGCGCGACGGCCGCGAACGCGCGCGGCAACTTGCCGAGGTCCTTGTTGAGCAGCATCGCCTTCAACGGGGCGATCGTGCGCGAATCGCCGATGAAGCCGAGCGCCGAGGCGATGGCCGACAGCTTCGCGAGGTTGGTGGTCTCCTCGGCCATCTTGGCCTGCAGCAGCTCCGCGACGCTCTTGTCGCCGAGCTTGCCCAGAGCGATCGCCGCCTGCTTCAGCAGGTCGACGCGCCGCGCCTGGCTGTTGACGATGTCGCGGATCGGCTCCTTGGAGCGCATGTCGTTCATCAGCGCGAGCGCGATGCAGAGGTAGCCCGCGAGCCCCTCCTTCGCGACGCTCTGCAGCATCTTGTCGCGCAGTGCGTCGGCGGCGTCCACGTGCTGGTTCAGGCCCATCCCGACCGCGAGCGCTGCGAGCAGGCTCGGTTCCTTCTCGCCCTTGAACGCCTCGTAGAGCGTCTCGCCGATGAACCGATCGCGCTCGGAGGTGTTCCTGGCCCTCTTCTGCGCCTCGTAGCTGAAGAACGAGAAGACCCCGAGCGACAGCGCGCACCACGGCTTCTCGGTGGTCTTGCCGGCTCGCTCGAACTCCTTCAGGATCGTCGTGCGATTCAGCTCGCCGCCGATCTGGCCGAGCGCCAGGACCGAGAAGTACTTCGTCTGCTTGTCCTTGCTGCTGCGGAAGGTCTCGAGCAGCAGGTCCGAGTACTTGCCGTCCGGGTTCTTCTTCTCGTCCTTGTCGTCGTTCGGCCGGCACAACTGGCCCAGCGCCATGGCGCAGGCACGGCCGATGTCGTCCGCCGCGCGCTTGACCTTGCCCTTGCCGGCCAGGTCCGCCGCGAACAGTTCCTTGTAGTGGTCGGCCTTCTCGTGGTCGCGGGTGATCAGCTTGGCGATGGCCGTCGCGCAGTGCGACTGGATCAGCTGCTCGCCGGAGCCCAGCGTCCGCATGTAGTAGTCTTCGAGGACCTTCAGCGCGTCGCCGAGCAGGTTCTTCTCGGCGTCGGTCGCGCTGCCGATGTTCAGCAGGCTCATCGCGTGGATCGCTGCGACGCGCGTCTGGCGCGTGCCGAGGTTGTCGTCGGCGATGATCTGCTTCAGCGCCTGGAAGGCCTTCGTCTTGGTCTCGACGCTCGCGGTCTTGTAGGCCATCAGGCCGAGGCCGTACGTCGCGAACGAGCGCGTGCGCTCGTTGACCTCGCCATCGGAGGCTTGGCGACCTGCCTGATTGTCGAGCGAAAGCCCAACCAGCAACTGGATCGCCTCCTATTCGGCGATCGCAGCGAGTCCGAGCGCGAGTGCCGCGGTTTCACGGATCTCCTGGTTGCGCGCCTTGAGGCGCGGGGCGAACACCTTGAACAACTTGAAGTCGGCGTGGTCCTTGCCGATCTTCGCCATCGCGATCATGCACGAGGAGATGATGTCGAACTCGTTCTCCTGCGTCTCGTCGATCGCCTTCTTCAGCGCGGGCAGGATCTCGGTGTCGATCTGCTCCTGGGTCGGCTTCATCGAGTCCTTGGCCTCGCTGCGGCGCGTCGCCCCGAGGTAGAAGTCGTCGCTGCCGGTCTGCGGGCCGCTGGTGTGGACCGTGTCCTTCAGACGGATGAACGGGTCCTTATTGAACTCCCACCAGAACTCCCAGGTGTCGAGCGGGTCGTCGAGCGTGACGCCGCGCGCGCCCGTGATCGGGCCGCGGCCACCGCCGCTGGGGCCAGCCGGGCCGCCCGTTGCCGGGCCAGAGGCGCCAGGAGTCGTGGGGCCCGAGGGGGCCGGGGCGCCGGGGCCCGCAGGGCCGCCGGTGGTGGGGCCGGACGGGCCACCCGTGCCGCGTCCGCCGCCGGGGCTCGGGGGCACCACGTCACCGGGGCCGCGGTACTGGCCGCCGTGCGCGAGGACGGTCTGCGACGAAAGGGCGACGAGCCCTGCGAAGCAGAGTCCGGAAAGGACGAACTTCTTCATCTGAGTAGCTCCTTGGTGCCGCGCGGTCGCGGGCGCTGGGAATGTGGAATCCGGTTGGCGAGTCGGGCTCGGCGGTCCTGAGCCCCCGTGGGGACCGAGTCTAGCCGAGTTCGTGCCCGGGTTGCAAAAGCGGGACCAACGAGCCACCGGCCGCCATGCGACGGCTTCGAGCGTGGCGCGGACGTCACGCCCGGCTGCCGTGTGTTACCGGCAGGAAACAACAGGGCTTCGGGCACCCCCCAGCAACCTCAGCACATGGCGATGGATCCGGGGCGGTCCCGCGACGGTCGCGGTGTGGCGGGGCGAGAGATCCCGGAAGGGGAAGACCCGCCTGCCGGCCCAGTCCGTGAACCGCCCGCCCGCTTCTTCGACGACGAGACCAGCGGCTGCCACGTCCCAGACGTGGCCCTGTTCCTGCACGTTGGCGTCGAGGCGACCCATCGCCACGTCGACGAGCTGCGTCACGGTGCAGCCGAGCGTCCGGATCCGTCCGCCACGCTGCTGGAGACGCTCCAGGAACCCCAGGTCCCGCTGTCCCCGAAACCACTGGCAGCCGAGGATGGACCCGTCGTCGAGCCGACCGCAGGGAATCCGGAAGCGCCGCCCGTTGCGGAAGGCGCCCCGGCCGCGCAGGGCCACGTAGGTGGCGGCCTCCGGCTGGCAACGGGCGATGCCGAGCACCGGGTCGCCCGCGCGCAGCAGGGCGACGGCAACGGCGTAGTGGGGCAGCCCGCGCGCGAAGTTGCTGGTGCCGTCGATCGGGTCGACCACCCAGAGCCACTCGGCGTCGAGGTCGTGAGGACGGGATTCCTCGCCGAGGAACCCGGCATCCGGCAGCAGGGCGCCGAGGGCCGCACGCAGGCGCCGTTCGCAGCGCACGTCGACGCTGGTGACGAAGTCGCCGGCGCCCTTCTCGCGGACCTGCCCGGGCCGCAGGCGGAGCCGCGCCGCCTGCGCGAAGGCGGCCGCTTCCTCGACGGCGGCGGTGGCAACACGGCAGATGCGCTGCAACGCGCGCGTCGGTTCGCTTCGCATCGTTCGGGCCATGCCGCCATCGTCGCGCGCCGCCCGCCGGCACGCGACGCTTTCCTGGGCACGTCGCCGCGCGGAAAAGCCGATGCGCGCGGCAGGCGACAGGATACAAACCCGCGGCATGCCAGTTCGGCCGTCGGTGCTGACCCATTGCCTGCTCGCCGGGGCCGTCGCCGCGTGCCGATCGGCCGCACCCGTCGCCGGAGCCCCGGCGGGATCGCCGCACTGCCTGGTGGACGGCCGGCCCGAGGCCGGTCTACCGAGTGCGCACGCGCGACCACCGGCACCCGCCGTGGCCGATCCCGCCGCGACTGGCGAATCGGAGCTGCGCGAGGCGCTCGCGCGGGCCGAGGATCCGTGCGAACCCGCCCTCGAGCTCGTGGGCCTGCTCGCCGCGGCCGAGCGCCACCGCGAGGCGCTGGCGGTGCTGGCCACGGCGCGCCGACGTTCCTCGGACTCCCGGCTCGCGGTCGCGCAGGCGGCCGTCCACCGCGACCTCGGCGAGCGTCACCTCGCCGTGCGCGAACTCGAGCAACTCGAGGCGGGATCCGGCTCCATGCCCCCGGGGGTGTTGTTCGAACTGGCGGAGCTGCAGTGGCTCGAGGGCTGCGGTCCGGCGGCGCTGGCGACCGCGAGCCGGCTGCGCGCGGCGCACGCGGGGTCCCCCTGGCTCGAGGCGAACGATGGCGCCCTGCGGGTCCTCGAACACGAAGTCGCGAGTCGCGCCGAACCGTGCCGGATCCTGGTCCGGGACCTGCTCGGCAACCTGCGCGGCGCAAGGGACACCGGGATCCGTCTGGCGACGCTCGAGGCCCTGTGGCAGATCGGGGACCCCGCGGCGCGCGGCGACGGGTCCACGCTGCGCTGGCGGGTCCTCGCGATCGCCTGCGGGGACGAGACCGCGGCCGTGCGGGCCCGCGCCGTCGAACTCGCGGAGCCCGGACTGGACGACCCGCTCGGCTTCTGCCAGGCCGCGCTCGGCGATGGCTCGCCCGCCGTGCGCGCGACCGCGGCGCGGAACGCACTGCGGCTGCTCGGCGCCGGTGCGGTGCCCCTGCTGGCCGCAGCCCTGGTCGAGGAGAGCCAGCCCGAGGCCTTCTGCGCGCTGCACGATGCACTGGTCGATCACTTCGGACCGGTGGTCGCGCTGGCACCCGGCGACGCGCATGCCGCCGCCGGGCGCGCGGCGGCGGTCGCCGCGTGGCGGCGGCGGTGGGGGCCATGATGCGCGGAATCCTGCGCGCGGCGCTGGCGTCGGCCGCGCTCGGCGCGTGCGGCTGCTCGGTCGCCGACAACCTGAGCTACCGCGAGTTGGCGGCCGAACTCGACGCGATCGTGCAGGTCGACGGCACCGGTGTGGACCGGCGCATCCACTTCGCCGATCGCGCGCCGGTGTCCGCGTGGTACCTGCGCTGGGCGTTGACCCAGCTGCTGCGGTGGCCGCTCGGTTTCCTGTTCGGCACCACGCACGAAGGGGAACTCGACGACCCGGTGGGTCACGTGCGCGCGCTGGTGAGCGAACTGCCCGACGAGGCCGGGGCCGACCTCGACACCTGCACCGACGCGTTGCTGCACCTCGTGCCGCTCGCGGAGCTCGACACGCCGATCGGGGTCCGCGTCGCCGCGCTCGAAGCCTCGTGCCGCGTCGCCGGCCAGCTGCCGTTGCCGCTGTTCGTCGGCGCCGCCGAGCGGTTCGGCCTGCCGCCCGACCCGGCGCGCGTGGCTGCTGCACGCACGGCGCTGCAACTCGGTCGCCCGGAACAGCGCGGCGCGGAGCCCCTCGGCCAGGCGCAGGCCGACGCCTACGCGGCCGCGCTGCGGGAGATCGTCGCGAGCCCGCTGCCGGCCCCGCACGACCGGCTCGCCCTGGTGGGCGAACTGCGCGAACTGCACCGCCGCGAGCGGGATGCCGGGCTGCGATCCCGGGCCGCCGTCGCGCTGCGCCGCAGCCTGCAGCACGTGCTGGAGGGAGTGCTCGTGCGCATGGTCCAGGGCCGCGACCCGCAGCTTGCCGAACTGCGCCTGTGCGCGATCCAGCACGTGCGGGCTGCCGGCGGACCGGAGGCCGTGCCCTTCCTGCTCGCGGTCATGGCAGCACCCGCCGCCGAGGTCAGCACCGCCCGGCCGCGCCTCGATCCGGATCCGCTCGTGCGGCTGCGACTCGTGCACCTGTGCGGCCAGCTGCGCGGCGAACTCGCGCTGCGCGCGGTGCGGCTGCCCGGCCGCGACCCGTGGGATGCCATGGCGCCCGCGGACTTCCTCGCCTGGACGATCCTGACCGAGACCGGCTACTACTCGAAACTGCGGGTCGCGGCGACGGCGGCGCTCGCCCTGTGCCTGTCGCGGCGCGACGTGCCGCAGGACCTCGACTGGGTGCGGCAGTGGCGCGAGACCCGCCAGCGCCAATCGTGAACCAACCGAACGGAGCCAGCCCGATGCAGACGCTGTGGATCGAGACCGCGGTGGCCTACGACGGCTCGCAGCTGCGGGCACACTGGATCCTGCGCCACTGCGGGCTCGAAGGCGACGCGCTGGTCGGCTTCCGCGGGCCGTGCGCGGTGGTCGCGGCGGAGATGGCCGACCTCGCCGATCTCGGTGGCCCGGGCATCGCCGGCGCCGACATGGTCCACTTCCTGTGGGAGTCGTTCGCGCATCCGGACCTGCTGCTGGCGGTGCACCGCCAGCGCCTGCTGTCGGCGCAGGCCGCCGAGGTGCTGCGGGAGCTGGCGCCGGGCACGGCCGTGCGCCGCGACGGCGACGACCTGTTCGTCGGCGCCGGCAAGCTGTCGATCTCGATCGCCACGGTGAGTCCGGTCAGCGCGCTGCTCCACTTCGCAGTGAACGCCACGCCCGGCGGCGCGCCGGTGCCCACCGCGACGCTGGCCGATCTCGGCGTCGAGCCGGTCCGGTTCGCCCAGGCGCTGCTGCAGCGGGTCGCGGTCGAACAGGCATCGATCCGGGCGGCCCGCGCCAAGGTGCGCGCCAAGGGGGAGTGGACGTGAAACGCCTGGCGATCGTGCTGCTGAAGCTCGTCGTGGTCGCGACGTTGATGTGGCTGGTCTTCCGCACCATCCACTTCGAGGACCGGCTGGTATGGCGGCGGGCCGCCGACCTCGACGTGGTCGTGCAGGAGCAGGTGATCGAGATCGTCGGTCCGTGGAAGCGGGAGCCGGTCACCTACACGCTGGCCGGCGATCCCGAGCAACGCCGGCGCACGGCGAGCCGCGGGCCGACGGGCGACGGCCTCGCGCTGCAGGTGGAGCCGGGCTTCCTGACCTACTGGCAGCACCTCGATCCGTGGTGGTTCGCGCTGGGCGCCAGCTGCTACTTCCTGACGGTGTTGATCGCCGGCACCCGCTGGTGGTGGCTCTTGCGGGTCAACGGCACCGACGTGTCGCTGCGCGAGACGCTGCGCTTCACGTGGATCGGCGTGTTCTTCAACAGCGTCGTGCCGGGCGCGACCGGCGGCGACGTGATCAAGGCGATCTACATCATGAAGCGCTGCGCGGGCCACCGGGTCCAGGTGCTGGTGTCGGTGATCGTCGACCGCGTGCTCGGACTCGCCTCGCTGGCGCTGCTCGGCGCCGTCGTGGTGCTGTTCGCGCTCGACCGGTTCCCCGAGATCGCCGTCGCCATCTGGGGCGTGATCGGCGGCGTCGGGCTGCTCGGCGTGGTCGCCTTCAGCAAGCGCCTGCGGAATCTGGTGCGGCTGAAGTGGCTGCTGGAGCGGCTGCCGGCCCGGCTCGGCGGGGTGCTGAAGCTGATCGACCAGGCGGTCTTCTTCTACCGCGACCACAAGGTGGTGATCGGGGCCAGCCTGCTGGCCGGCGTCGGCAACCACGTGATCTCGGTCGGCAGCGTGGTCTGCATCGGCCATTCGCTCGGCATCGAGTTGCCGACGTTCGAATACTTCGTGCTGATCCCGGTCATCAACATCGTCAGCGTCGTGCCGCTGATGCCGAACGGCTGGGGCCTCGGCGAGTGGCTCTACAAGGGGCTGTTCGAGGCCTACGGCGCGCCGTTCCTGCCCGGCGTGCCGAACGCGGCGCAGGCGATGGGCACGCGCGGCGTCGCGCTGTCGGTGCTCTACCGGCTGCACCTGACCTTCTGGTCGCTGCTCGGCGGCCTGTTCGTGCTGTTCGAGAAGGACCGCGTCACGAAGGCCGACATCGACCGCGAGGTCGAGCTCGAGCGGCACGAGGCCGGCGTGGAACCGCCGGAACCCGGCCGGTAACGTCCGGCCACCATGACGCTGCTCGTCGTCGGCTCCACCGCGTTCGACACCATCGAGACCCCGCACGGCACCGCGACCGACTGCCTCGGTGGATCGTCGACCTACTTCAGCCTCGCG
>VGXW01000249.1 GCA_016873195.1 Planctomycetota bacterium
CCCCCGAACGACCGTGCGCCGGCGCCGATCAGGAACCCGGTGCGTTGGCCGTCCGCCCAGGTCTGGCCGGCCTGCAGTTCGGCGCGGCCCGCCACGGAGTCCTCGGCGCTCGCGTAGCGGCCGAACAGGCTGCCGCCGTGCGCGATCCCGGCGGCGGAATAGCGGTCCGGGCTCACGGTGAAGACCTGCACGACGCCGCCGACCGCGTCGCTGCCGTGGAGCGCCGACGCCGGCCCCTTCAGCACCTCGATGCGATCGAGCGACAGCGGGTCGATCGTCGACCAGTACTGGTTCGGCCCGGACCGGAACGTCGAGTTGTTCAGCCGGATGCCGTCGATCAGCATCACGTTCTGGTAGCCCGTGAAGCCGCGCAGGTACGGAGAACCCTGGCCCGGCGCCGTCTCCTGCACGAGCACGCCCGGCAGTTCGCGCAGCGCCTGCGGCAGCGTGCGGTAGTTGCCGCGCTGCAGCTGCTCGGCGGAGACCACGTCGACCGAACGTGGCGCGTCGAACGGGTCCTGCGCGGTGCGCGTGGCGGTCACGACGACCAGCGCGCTGCGCGCGGGTTCGGCGGGCCGGCCGGGCGGATCCTGTCGGATCGACGGGGTCGTGGGCGGATCCCGCGGCACGGCGGGTGCACCCTGGGCCAGCGCGGTGGCGAGCATGGCGGCGGTTGCGGCACAGGGGAGGACACGACGGCCGGGACTGGAACGTGCCATGCGGTGGGCGAAGTGGGAATGGCGCCGATCAACGCACGGGCGCCGCACCGGTTCAGCGTCGGCCTGCGAACGTTCACCACGGCCAGCGGCCCCGACCGTAACGGCGCCGCGTCGACACGATCGCCGGCGGTGCCGGCCGCAGCCATTCGCTGGCCCGCAGCGCGAGGGCCACCGCGACGCCCGCCACGGAGCCCCCCACGTGGGCCCAGCACGCAACCCCGCCCGTTCCAGGCGCCCGGCCGACCGTCAGCGTGCCCTGCAGGAACTGCAGCAGGCACCAGCCCAGGAAGAACGGCGCCGGCACGAAACCGAACCCCTCGAACCGGGCGCCCCGCATCCGCGGGTTGCAGCGCGAACAAAAGCGCACGAGCCGATCAGCCACGGCGTCACCACCGGCCGCCGCGCGGCCGGCACGTCGTCGCGATGCGGGATCATCGCGCCGCCTCGATCGCGCACTCGACCGCCCACGCGTCGCGGAACGCCGCCACGTCGTGCGTGCGGATCCAGGCCGCGCCGTGCCGCGCGGCCCACAGCTCCGCGGCCAGCGTCGCGGGACCGCGGGCCAGCGCGGGACGCCCGGTCAGTTCGCCGAGGAACGACTTGCGCGACGCGGAGACCATGAGTCCGGCGCCGAAAGCGCGCAGCGCCCCGAGGTGCTTCAGCACCGACAGACTCGCTGCCGCCGTGCTGCCCAGGAAGAACCCCATGCCGGGATCGAGCACGAGCCGCTCGCCGCCGATGCCGCACGCCGCGAACGCCGCGATCCGCTCGGCGAAGAACGCCCGCAGGTCATCGCCGCCGGCAGCAGCGACGGCCCGCTCGGCGCGGCCCGCGCGGCTGCGCGAGAACATCGCCACGAAGCGCACGTGCGCCGGCGCCGCCGCCGCGACCGCGAGCGCCTGCTCGCCGCGGAAACCGTTGACGTCGTTGATCCAGCCGGCGCCGAGGTCCAGCACGGCGCGCATCACCTCCGGCTTGCGCGTGTCGACGCTGACGTCGGCCCCCTCGGCCCGCAGCGCGCGCACCAGCGGGGCGAGGCGGCGGATCTCCTCGCCGGCGGGCACGTCCTCCGCGTCGGGATGCGTCGACTCGGCGCCGAGGTCGATCACGTCGGCGCCCTGCCCGCGCAGTTCGCGCGCGCGCTCGAGCGCCCGGGCCGGATCGAGGTAGCACCCCCCGTCCGAGAACGAGTCCCGCGTCACGTTGACGATGCCGAAGGTGCCGACCATTGCTGCAGCATAGACCGCCGCCCGCCACTTGAGCGGACTCGCGCCAGGGAGACCGCCGGTGCCATCGGCGGCAGCGCGGCGGCTCCGGGCGTCGCCCCTTCGCCGCGGCCGATGTGGGGCGGGCCGAGAGGAGCCCGTCCATGGTCCGCAGGGATTCCGGTTTCACGCTGATCGAACTCATGATCGTCGTGGCGATCGTCGCGATCCTCGCGGGCGTCGCCGTCCCGAACCTGATCAGCAGCCGCTCCGTCGCCAACGAGCGCGCGGTGGTCGCGACGCTGCGCACGATCGCCACGGCGCAGGCCCAGTGCACCGCGCAGCAGGTGCTCGACACCGATCGCGACGGCCTCGGCGAGGCGCTCGGTCTCGCCGAGATGGCGGGCACCACGGCGCTGCGCAGCGGCGCTCCGCGCCTCGTGCCGCCGAACCTCGCGCAGTCGCTGGGCACGCTCGACGGCAACGGCTTCGCGACCGCCAAGGGCTACCTGCTCGCGCTCTACCTGCCCGACGCGGCGGGCGACGGCGTCGTCGCGGCGCCCGCGAACGCCGCGAGCATCGATCCGGACCGGGCCGAGGTCGCGTGGACCTGCCTCGCGTGGCCGCTGACGCGCGGCCGCACCGGTACGGCGACGTTCTTCCTGAACCAGAGCGGCGAGATCCTGGTCGCCAAGGGCGCGACCTACGACGGCCTCGCCAGCGTGCCGCCGGCCGGCGCCGCGCTGGTCGGCGTGCCGGCCACGGCCGTGGTCGGCGGCGAACTCGCGGTCGGCGCACCGGGCGCGGACGGCAACACGTGGCGCACGCTGCAGTGAGCCGCCGTCAGCGGTCCCAACGCGAGCGCAGGCAGGACTCGCAGACGCCGCACGGCGCCGGCCCGCCGGCGTAACACGACCAGAAGTCTTCCGGCCCGAAGCCGAGCCGGCGCGCCGTCGCGACGATCGCCCGCTTGTCGAGGTCGAGCGTCGGGCTCTGCACGCGCACGCCGTTCTGCGTGCCGAGGGACAGGAACCGTCCGGCCGCCGCCACGAACGCGGCCGAGTTGTCGGGGAACGTCGCCGCTTCCTCGCGGTTGAAACCGGCGACCACCCAGCCCGCGCCGAGCGTCTCGGCCAGCGCGGCCGCGGCGGCGACCAGCACGGCGTTGCGCGCGGGCACCCACACGGCGGCAGCGCTGGCGGCGTCGCCCGGACGGTCCGCCGTGCCGCGCGGCAGCGCCGCGGTGCCCGGCAGCAGCGCCGAGCCGGCTCGCCTCGCCAGGTCGCCGAGCCAGGGCAGCGCCAGGATGCGCAGCGGGACGGCCCACCGCGCGGCGAGCGCCGTCGCCGCCGCCGCCTCGCGGCGCGCCGCGCGCTGGCCGTAGTCGCAGAACAGGCAGGCGGCGAGTTCCTGGCCCGGCACGGCGCGGAACAGCGCCGCCGCGACGCCGGAGTCGAGGCCGCCCGACAGCAACCCGACGCCGCGTTCCATCGGCGTCACTGGACCGTGAAGGAGACCGGCGCCGACCGCGCGTAGGTCACTTCCTGGCGCAGCCGCTCCGCGAGCACGCAGTCGGTCAGGGTCATGCCGCCGACCGGATAGGCCACGCGCCCCTCGGCGCGCACCGACCAGGTGCCCGCAGCGAGGCCGGCCACGTTCGCGGTCGCGAGGTCCGGGAACTGCACCGCCTCGGTCCCACCCACCGCGTCGGCATCGGCGACCAGCAACTGCCAGAGCCGGCCGTTGCCGTCGCGCGCGGTGACCTCGGCGAAGGCGATCCCGCCGGGCACGCCGCTGGGGTCGAGTTGATCGTCGAACGTGACCGCTGGCGATCCCGCGAAGGCGGCCGCCGGCGCGGCCACCGCCGGGATGCCCGGCGGGTTCACGGGATCGACGAAGATCGAGAACAGGTAGAGGCCGCGGTGCCGGCTCACGCGCCCGGCCACGTCGCGCGCCTCGGTCGCGACCCATACGAACGGCGTCAACGGCGTGAATCCGGCCAGCACCGGCGCCGCCCAGGTGGCCTGCATCGACCAGGCGGCGCCCGTCGCCGGCGTCGCGGCGCCGACGCCGGCGAGCACCTGCCCGCCGAAGCCCGCGAGCGACAGCATCGCGCGCACGGTCGGCCGTCCGCCGACGAGGTTCCCCGTGTCGAGCCCGGTGGCCAGCGCGAAGTCCTCGGTCGAGGTCGTCAGGTTCGCGACCAGGGCGCCGGTCGCCGACAGCAGCGCGACGTTCTGCGTCGACGTGCCGCCGGCCGCGGCCGGCGCCGCCGGCGGCGCCAGCACCGCGACGGCCGCGCCGGCCAGCATCTGCACGCCCTGGTGGGTGTAGGCGGGCGTCGCCGTCGGCTCGAACGCGCCGGCGAACGCGGTGATCACCTGCGGCCGGTTCGGCTGGATCGGCGTCGCCGGAATCGTGGTCGGCGCCGCCGTGGTGGTCGGCACGGCGAGCACCAGCGGGTCGTCGAAGGTGTTGTTGCCGACCAACGCGGAGGCGCCCGGTCCGGCCTGGAACACGGCCGACCCGGTGAACGACGCGGTCGCATCGGCCAGCGGCCGCAGCGGCAGCGAAACGTAGCTGGCGCCCGTGCCGTAGAGGGTCACGAGGTGGTAGCCCGCGCGCACGACGGTCACGGTGCGCGAACTGCCGCCGAGTCCCAGGAACGTCGCGCTGCCCGCCGCGTCGGTCGTGCCGACCACCTGCGCCGTGGCCGGCACGGTCGGCACGTCGGTGTCGACCAGCACCGTGGCGCCGGCGACCGGGGCGAGCGTGGTTTGGTCGTAGGCCACGACGGCGAGCGTGCCGGCGAAGGGGCCTTCGAGCTTGACGACGCCGCGCTGGTGCACGTTGCCGGTGGCCGGCGCCGCGGCGCTGTTGCCGGCGAGGTCGGTGATCGCGAGCGAGTACCCGACCGGCGCCGTCAGGCGGCCGAGCGACACGGGCTTCAGCAGGAAGCGGCCGTCGTTCGCCGCGGTGAACAGCTCGACCGCGGGGCTGCCGCCCACCACCAGCGACGCCGTGCCGATGCGCTCGCTGGCGGTGCCGTAGAGCGCCAGCGATTCCTGGTCCGCGTAGACGTCGGTGCCGTTCGCCGCGGACGGCGGGCCCAGCCGCAGCAGCGCCGGCGCGGTCGCGTCGAACATCGGCGCGTCGGCCGCGCGGCTCAGCGCGAAGCCCGAGTGTTCGGCGCCCCGCTGCAGTTGCACCGCGAACCACACCGCGCCGTCGTCGAGCAGCGGCCGCTCGAGCGTGCCGAGCGCGCCGCCGAAGTCGACGACCACGGTCTGGGCGCCGCCGGCGCCGAGCACGGCGGAGCGCTCGACGAAGCGCAGGTCGCCGGTGGCCGCCGTGTTGCGGTCGCCGCCGTAGATGCGCGCGAGCACCGTGTCGCCCGCAGCCGCGTCGTTCGTCGTCGCGACGTGCAGCACGCAGTTGGCGAGGTTGCTGCGGTTGATCTTGTCGTCGAAGCCGGCCGCGGGGTTGCCGACGTGCACGGTGGTCGGCGCCTGCGGCCCGACGGTGCGGAAGCGCGCGTAGGGCGTGCGGCCGCGGAAGTCGAGCTTGCCGGAGGCGCCGAACTTGATCGTGTCGTCGACCACGAGTTCGTGGTCGGTGGACGCTGCGAACGGCGCCGTCGGCGTGAAGCGCACGATCCGCGGATCGTCGTTGCCGAGCAGCGCCAGCGGCGGCTCGGTCGTGCCGACCAGCGCAGTGCCGCCGGCCGGCCGCAGGAACAGGTTCGTCGCCGTGACCGTCGTGAGGTTCGCCGGGCGGTCGAAGAACACGTAGTAGGCGGTCTCGCGCGGCCCGTCGCGCTGGTTGTCGCGCGGAAAGGTCGTCAGGATGCGGCCGTCGGTGAACGAACCGTCCTGGTTGACCTGGAACTCGGCCAGCACCTTGCCGTCGGCCGGGACGTCGAAGCGCACGCCGTCGGCGTCGCGGCCGCCCGGCAGCAGCACGATCTCGTAGGTCGGGTTCTGCTGGTTGCTGAGGCCGGTCGACGGCCGGACCACGAGGATGCGGCCGGCCGCCAGGAAGTCGTAGGACGCGGGGATCGCCGCCTGCGAGCCCACGACGCGCACGGCGACCTTGGCGTCGTTGCTGCTGGCGCTGGTCGGCAGCATCGAGTCCTCGTTGAGGCTCTCGCTGAACTCGACGACGATCGGCACCGTGCCGGGCCAGCCGCCGCCCACGGGGAACACGGCCTTGACCTTGGGCCGCCCCTCGCGCAGGTCGCCGCCCGCGCGCACGACCTGGACCGCCGAGGTGGTCGTGGTCGGGTTCGGCCCCGGCGGCTCGACGATCGGGTCGAAGGCGCGGCCGACGTTGTCGCAGGCCGCGGACAGCACCAGGAGCACGGCGCAGGTCGTCGCGAGGAATCGGGGCATCGTCGGTGGCGGCCGGGGCGGTCGGGCGGTCCGGGTACGAGAGCGGAAGGCCCAGGGACGGCCGCTGCGCCGAGCGTATTCCCTCGGCCCCGGCCGCGCCACGCCGCCGGGCGCTGCGTCAGCCGCGCGGCGGCACCGGCGCCTTGCGGCGGGCGAGGCGCGGCCACAGCAGCACCAGCAGGCCGCCGATCACCATGACGGTGCTCAGCGTCTGGCCCATGGTCATGCCGAGGAACACCGCGCCGCCCGGGCCGAACTGCGCGTCGGGCTGGCGCACGGTCTCCAGCGACCAGCGGATCACGGCGTAGCCGAGCAGGAACACGACGATGTAAAGCCCCGGCCGCCACGGCCGGGCGCGCGTGCGCCGGTAGAGCAGGGCCAGCACGCAGCCGAGCACGAGGCCCTCGCCGACGCCCTCGTAGAGCTGCGACGGGTGCCGGTAGGGCACCAGCGGCGCGCCGTTCCCGTCGGCCATCGTCGCGACCTTCTGCCAGTCGAGCCGCCGCGCGACGGTATCCCAGTCGATCGGCTCGCCGCGCGCGTCCACCGTGCTGAGTTCGCCCCGCACGTCCGCGAAGCTGCGCCGGCCGAACGCGACCTGGATGCACAGTTCGCGGTCGCGCATCGTCCACGCGTCGGAGAGCCCGAGCAACTGCCCGGCGCGCGGGTCGGTCGGGAACTGCATCGCGAACTTCGTGTCGACGCCGGTCTCGCGCCCGTAGAGCTCGCCGTTGACGAAGTTCGCGCAGCGCACCGCGAGGATGCCCGGCGTGACCGCCAGCGCGCACGCGTCGCCGACCCGGCCCCAGGACAGACGATGCCGCCGCGCGAACAGCCACACGGCGACCGCGACGCCCCCGAGGCCGCCGTGGAACGCGAGCCCGCCCTTCCAGACCTGCACGAACTGCAGCGGGTGCAGCAGCGCCGGCTCGTAGAACAGCGCGTAGCCCACCCTCCCGCCGAGCATCACGCCGATCACGCAGTAGAAGATCAGGTCGGGCGCCACCTTCGGATCCACCGGCAGGAACTTCGCGCGCGCGAGCCGCACGAACACCCACTGCGCGATCAGGAAGCCGACCACGTACATGAGCCCGTACCAACGCACGTCGATCGGCCCGGGCAGATCGAGCAGCACCGGGTCCCAGGCGGGGAAGTCCATCCGCCGCAAGCTAGCGCAACGGCACGGGGAAAGCATGCGCCGCGACGGGTGCGCCGCGCGGTGCCGCAGCGCCCCCGCGACGGACCGCGGGACCGGCG
>VGXW01000250.1 GCA_016873195.1 Planctomycetota bacterium
GCCCGCGCGCCCAGGAGCCCACGCCGAACCGCGCGGGGTTCGGCGCGCTCTACGGCGACTTCGCGCTCGACCCGCTGACCGGCAATCCGCTGCACCTCGGCGTCGCCGTCGACCGCACGACGGGCTGGTTCTACGTCAGCGCCACGGGCAGCAACGGGCAGCCGCCGCACGTCGTCTACGCGTTCGACCACGGCGGCAACCTGCGGCACACGTTCCCGCAGCCCGCGGTGCACGACCCGAGCCCGTTCGGCATCCGGGACCTCGAGTTCGACGGCCAGAGCCTGATCGGCGGCAGCGAGTGCGGCATCAGCGTGTTCGACGTGCAGGGCAACCTCGTCAACGTGATCCTCGCGGCGAACGGCCCGCAGCCGATCAACCAGCCGATCACCGGGGCCGTGGCCACGCTGCTGGCCACCCGACGCGCGATCGCGTTCGACCCGCACGGCAACCAGGGCGACGGCTCGCTGCTCGTCGCCGACTTCCAGAGCCCGATCTACGAGACCGACCTCCGCGGCAACCTGCTCGCGACGTTCCCGAACCAGGGCTGGTCGGCCTACGGTCTCACGATCGACCCGGTGACCGGCAATCCGTGGGTGTTCGCGGGGCCGAACGGCGAGATCGAGGAACTCGCGCGCGCGACGATGGCGCCGACCGGCCGGCGGCTGCCGGCGGTCGGTCCGGGCGCGCCGGGCGGCCTCGCGCTCGCCAGTTCCGCCGCCTACCACCACGAGTACTGGGCGACGCAGGCGTCCTTCGTGCACCTGGTGCAGGGCACCACGGACCGGATCGCCGTGCAGCGCCTGCACCTGTTCCCGAACGTGCTCGGCTGGAACGAACTGCGGCTCGAGACCGGCCGCAACGGCGGCGCGACCGCGCCGGGCACCGCGCCGTTCTGGCTCGGCGACTCGCTCGACTTCAAGGTCGTCGACCCGACCGGACTGCGCAACGGCTCGCCGGTCTGGATCGTGTTCAACGTCTACTTCGACGCGAACCGCGACGCCTACACGGACCTGTCGTCGCTGCTGCTCGGCGCGGGCAAGTTGTGGGAGCACCGCTCGCTGAACGCGCTGAGCCAACCGTCGACGCCGAACTTCATGATCACGACCGGCGCGGTCGGCGCGACGCAGTCGTGGATCCTGCCGGCCTCGATCCCGCTGCGCGACCGCGACCTGTTCCGTATGCAGGGGCTCTACGTCGAACCGGCGAGCGCGCAGGCCACGATCGCGTCGACCAACACGGCCGGCTGGCAGGCGCAGGCCGGCGAGCGCGGCATCGTCGTCGCGGCCGAGGGGCTCACGAGCTTCAACGGCGGCCAGTATCCGCCGTTCTGGACCGTGCGCAGCGACGGTTCGCACGGCCACGGCGCGATCCTCGGCGTCGAGATCACGACCATCGGCGCCACCGGCACCGGCGCGCTGCAGCGCTTCGACATCGACCAGAACGCCATGAACGACCGCTTCGACGGCGGCAACTCGGCGCTGCCCGGCTACCGCGGCACCTACCGCAACGGGTCGGCCGCCGCGTGCGGGCTCGACTTCGCGGCGCCCGGCGCCTACGTGGCGCCGTTCCACCTGCCCGGCGAGAGCTGCGGCGCGCGCTTCACGGTGCCGCCCGATCCGTCGGGCTACACGCAGGACCTGATCTTCGCGTTCACGGCGTTCACGCCCGGCAAGGACTTCGCCTTCGACTGCGACACCGACGGCGGCCCGCCGGCCGGCAGCGACCACGCGGGGCTCGTGGTGCGGGTCACGACGGCGAACTCGGGGGTGCTGGCGGGCACGCTGCAGGTCGACCCGGCCGCGCCGTACCGCGCGGTCGTGTGGTTCCCGTAGGCGCCGCCGCTGGCGCCTGTGTTTTCCGGCGAGCACCTTCCGCGCCGGGGCAGCCTGCGGCACCATGCACGCCGCCATGGTGGCCGATCCCGTGAACCCGAGTGCCGGCGACATCACCGTGCTGCTGCAGCGGTGGCAGGAAGGCGACCGGGCCGCGCTCGAGGCCGTGGCACCCCTGCTCTACCGCGAACTGCGCGAGATCGCCGGGCGGCGGCTCTACGGCGAGGGAGCCGCCGAGTCGCTGCGGCCGACCGGTCTCGTGCACGAGGCCTGGATCCGCCTCGCCGGCAGCGGGGGCAGCTACGCCAGCCGCGGGCAGTTCATCGCCTGCGCGGTGCTGGCGATGCGTTCGGTGCTGGTCGATCACGCGCGGCGGCAACGGGCGCTGCGGCGCGGCGGTGCTGGCCGCTGCGAGGAACTCGCCACGGCCGACGGCGCGGTCGGCGATCCGCGCGACGCACTGCTGGACGGGCTCGCGCTCGGCGAAGCGCTCGACCGGCTGCACGCGATCGCGCCGGACGCGAGCGCGGTCGCGACGCTGCGGTTCCTGTGCGGGCACAGCGTCGAGGAGACCGCGGCGGCGCTCGACGTGTCCCCGGGCAAGGTCAAGAAGGACTGGACGTTCGCGCGCGCGTTCCTGCAGCGGGAACTGCGCCGGGGAGGCGCCGATGCCGGCACCTGATCCGCGGCTGGCCGCGATCTTCGACGGCGCGCTCGCGGTCGATCCGGCGCAGCGCGAGGCCTGGCTGGCGCTGGCGTGCGGTGGCGACGCTGCGCTCGCGCGCGAGGTGCTGGAACTGCTGCGGCAGGCGCAACGCGAGGATCCCGCGCTGCTCGGCGCCGCGGCGGCGCTGCGCGACCTCGCGGACCGCACCTGGCTCGTACCGTTGGCGAGAGGTCGCCAGCTCGGTGGTTTCGTCGTGCAGGAGGTGCTCGCGACCGGCGGCATGGGCACGGTCTACCTCGCCGAGCAGCAGGAGCCGCACCGCCGCGTCGCGCTGAAGGTCTTGTCGGCGCACCTCGAGGGCGGTGAGCTCGAGCGGCGCTTCCGGCACGAGTCGAGCATCCTCGCGCACCTGCGGCATCCCGGCATCGCGCAGGTCTACGCGACCGGGGTGCACGCGGGCGACGGCCGCAACATGCCGTGGTTCGCGCTCGAGTTCGTCGCGGGGGCGCGGTGGATCACGCAGTACGCGCGCGAGCGGCAGCTGCCCGTGGCGGCACGCGCGGCGCTGTTCGCGCAGGTCTGCGACGCGGTGCACTACGGCCACTGCAAGGGGATCGTGCACCGCGACCTGAAACCCGCGAACCTGCTCGTCGACGCCGAAGGCCGGCCGAAGGTGATCGACTTCGGGGTCGCCAAGGTCACCGGCGCCGACCTCGGCGATTCGATGGCGACGCTGGCCGGTCAGCTCGTCGGCACCGTCGGCTACATGAGCCCCGAGCAGGCGCAGGGGGAGCCGGCGGCCGTCGACACCCGCAGCGACGTCTACTCGCTCGGCGTCGTGCTCTACGAGTTGCTCGCGGGGCGGCTGCCGTACCCGGTCCAGGACAAGAGCCTCGCGGCCGCGGCGCGCACGGTCTGCGAGGTGGAGCCGGATCGCGCGCCGCTGCTGCCGCTGCCCGCGGACCTGCGCACGATCGTGCTGACGGCGCTGGCCAAGGACCCCGGGCGGCGCTACGGCTCCGCCGAGGCGCTCGCGCTCGACCTCGGCCGGTACCTGCGCAACGAGCCGATCGCCGCGCGCGAGCCGAGCCCGTGGTACGTATTCGCGCGGTTCGTGCGCCGCAACCGCCTGCTGTCCGCGACCGCCGCCGCGCTGCTGTTGGCGCTGCTGCTGGGCGGGCTCGGCACGCTGCGCGGCCTGCTGCGCGCCGAACGCGCCGAGGCGGCAGCCAGGTGGGGCAGGGACTTCCTCGTGGCGATGCTCTACGACGCCGACCCGTGGCTCGGACGTGGGCCGCAGGTCGGGCTCGGCGATGCGCTGCGCGGCGCGGTCGCAAGGCTCGAGCAGGACCCGCCGGCGCCGGCGATCGAGGCCGACATGCGCGCGGTGCTCGGCGAGGTGCTCGCGCGCATCGGCGAACCCGGGACCGCCGTGCCCCAGCTGCGGCGCGCGATCGCGCTGCTGCGCGACCAGGGCGAAGCAGAGGCCCAGCGCGCCGCGCGCCTCGAGCTGGGCCTCTTGCTGTGCCTCGTCGACCTCGGCCGCATCGACGAGGCTGCGGCGATGGCGGCGCCGCTGCGCCGGCAGTACCACGAGCGGGAGGCACCCGGTTCGCCCGACTGGCTGCGGATCGAGAACGTGACGGGCCGCATCCTCGCCGCGCGCGGCGACCACGCCGCGGCGGCCGAGGTGCTGCAGGCGGCGATCGCCGCCGCGGATGCGCTGCCGCAGTGCGATACCGTGCAGCGCGAGACGCTGCGCAACAACGCCGCGCTGGCGCTGCGCGCGCTCGGCCGTCTCGACGAGGCGGAGGCGATGCTGCGGCAGGTCCTGTCGTTCCGCTGCGCGGCGTTCGGCGACGCACACCCCGAGACGCTGTTCGCGCGCGGCAACCTCGCCGCGGTGCTGGTGGAACGCGGCAAGCTCGCGGCGGCGCGCGCCGAGTTCGTGGCGACGCGCGCCGTGCAGGCGGAGAAGCTCGGCGAGACCGACCGCCGCACGCTGACCACCGACCACAACCTGGCGCTGCTCGAGCGGCGACTCGGCAACCTGAACGAGGCCGAGCGCCTCGGCCGGACCGTGCTCGACGCCCGCCGGACCGTGCTCGGGGGCGACGCCGCCGAGACGCTGGTGACGCAGGCGAACCTCGCGTCGGCGCTCGTGAACCTCGCCGAGCGCGAACCGGCGAGACGACGGCAGCTGCTCGCCGAGGCCGAGGAGCTGCTGCGCGACGCGATCGCGCGACGCGAACGCACCGAGACCGCGCCGACCGCCGACCGCGCGACCGCGCACGGCACGCTCGGCGCGCTGCTGCTGGTGACCGACCGCGCGGCGGCCGCCGAGCCGCAGTTGGCAGCCGCCTGCCGGATCGCGGCGGCGACGTTCGATCCCGCGCGGCCGGAGCCCTGGGTGTTCCGCGCCGGGCTCGCTGCCGCGCGCGCCGCGCAGGGCCGGGCCGCCGAGGTGCTGCCCGAGCTGGAACTGTGCCGCCGCGAGCTGCTCCAGCGCGTCGGCGAGGCGCACGACGCCTACCAGGGTGTGCTCGTCTGGTGCCGGCGCTTCGGCGGCGGCCGGTGAAGGTCGCGGCGGTCAGCGCACGCAGATCGCCGCGCTGCCGCCTGCGCCGATCGTGAAGCTGCGCAGCACGGTCATCGTCGCCGTGTCGATCTCGTGCGCGGCGCTGCCGAGCATCTCGTTGCACCAGGCGGTGCGCCCGTCGGCTGCGATCGTCACGGCGAACGGCTGCAGCGGCACGCTGGCGCTCGTGCGCGCGAGGTAGGTCGGGCTCGCGGGATCGACGTCGACGCGCACGAGTTCCTGCGAGTTCGGGCAGGCGACCAGCACGAAGTCCCCGCGCGGCGAGATCTCGATGTCGACCGGGAAGTCGCCGAGCGTGGTCAGCAGCGAGACCGGCAGGCCGGTCGCGACGTCGAGCACCAGCAGCATGCCCGGCGCCCCGAGCTGCGCCAGGGCCAGGTAGGCCAGCGAGCCGTCGGGCGAGAGCCGCACGTCGGTCGCCATGTACGGCAGCTGCACGACCTGGGTCACGGTGTTGTAGGTGGGGCTGGTGCGGTCGATGTCGACGAACGCGACCAGCGGCGTCTCGCCGAGGCCGAGGTTGCACGTGGCCAGCACGCGCCCGTTGCGGGAGATGCCCACGCCCTCGAGCTGGCTCGCCGCCGGCAGTCCGGTCGCGGTGCCGATCTGGGTGCCGAACGTCGGGGAGCTGCGGTCGAGGTCGATCTCGATCACGCGGCCCCAGCCCTGCACGCCGCCGCTGATGCCGTAGGCACGGCGTCCGTCGGGGGTGATCGCGACGGCGTTCGGGATCGCGCTGCCGAGCACCGCCACGCTGGCCAGCAGGGCGCCGCCGTTGTTGGCGTCCGCGACGAGGAACCGGCGCGACAGCTCCGCTGCCACGACGCACAGCGTGCCGTCGGGCGTGAACTCGACACAGGCGGGGTTGTTGGCGCCGATGGTCGCGTTCCAGTCCGGTGCGGCGCCGGTCGCGGGATCGAGCGCGTATACGCGATCCAGGGTGCCGGCCGTGCCGGCGACGAGCACGAGCGGCGGCGGCACGATGCGCAGCTCGAGCCCTTCGCTGGCGGCGAAGCCGGCCGGCCCGCCTGCGTCGATGACCACCCACTGCGCCTGCAGCGGCAGGCCGAGGAACGACGGGGAGCCGGGGATCGACAGCGGCAGACTCGCGCTGCCGGCGCCGGGGGCGCCCGTTGCCCCGGTCGCCAGGCCGACGAACACGCTGGCCAGCGGCTGCACGAACACGGTGATGCCGACGACCTGCTGCGAGGTGCGCGCGAGGCCGACCAGCAGGAACGCCGGCGCGGAGCCGACGGCGCGGTCCACCTCGAAGGCGCAGTGCGGCGTGCCCGGCGACGGCGAGCCGGCGAACCAGGCGCGCGGCGCGATGCCGCCGGTGCCAGCGGTGCCGGCGCCGAAGAGCGTCTGGGCGCAGAGGGCGGATCCGAGCGACAGCGTGGTGGCGGCGAGGATGGCGGGACGGAGGCGCGGCATGGGGACGTTCCTGTTCGAGGCGGAGGACGTGGGTGAGACGCAATCCGCCGCTGCCGCGGCCACGGGATTCTGGCGATTCCTGCGCGCGCCGGTCCGGCTTCAGCCGAGCACCAGCACGTTGCTCGTGTACGTCTCGCCGTTCGCCATGAAGTGCACGACCTGCGCGCGGATCGCGAGGCCCGGCGGCAGCAAGAGGCCCGGCACCGTCAGGTCGAACGGCGGCGCCACGCTGATCCCGGTCGCGACCACGAGCAGCAGCTGGCAGCCCGGTGCCCATGGCAGCGTCACTTGCTGCGGCTGGAAACCGAACAGGTAGAACACCGGCCAGCCGGGCTGCGGGTTCTGCCACGGCCGGTAGTAGAGCAGCGCGCTGCCGCCGACGTTGCGGTCGTGGCGCAGCCGGCCGCCGCACTCGGGCCCGGCGACGGTGATCGGGCTCAGCGGCGCGAAGTGCGCGTCGATGCGCGCGGTGAAGTGGTCGGAGCTGAACGGCGAGGTCAGGCAGAGCCCTTCGTGCCACAGGCGGACGTTGCGCGGAGCAGGGCCGACCGCGAACGGGAACTCGAGCAGCAGTTCGAACGGTGGGTTGAGCGGCTGGGTCAGTTGGTACTCCCACGTGCCGTCGGCATCGATGTCGACCTTGAACTTGCCGAAGCCGTAACCGGCGCCGCCGCTCGGCAGCGAGTAGCCGCGCACGCACAGCAGTCCGTCCGTCGGCTGCGGGGTCTGGAAGCACAGCAGCAGGTCCGCGTCGGTCGCCATGCGCCCGCCGAGCGAAGTCAGCCCCTGCGCGGCCGAGGCCTCGAGGTGGAAGCCGGCCATGCCGGCGCCGAGGCCGGTCATCGGCCGCGAACTCAGGTGCGCCATCGCGCTGCCGCTGTGCGTCTGCAACTGCAGGATGCCCCCGGGCACGGGGCCGGCGGGCGTGACGGCGCGCTGTAGGGG
>VGXW01000251.1 GCA_016873195.1 Planctomycetota bacterium
TGCAGCACGAGGTCCGGCGTGGCCGCGGTGTGCAGTTCGTCGCCGGCGTTCGTGCGTAGGCTGGCGACGGTGCTGGCGACGATGCTGCACGACATGACCGGCAGCGTCAGCTCGTAGTGGCCGGTCAGTTCGAACACCAGCACCACCGCGGTCACCGGCGGGGGATGGGTGCAGCAAGCGGGGTTCCGGCGCCCTCGGCCGCTCCCCGGCCGGCTCGGCCCGGCCGGCGCGGTTCGATGCAGGCCGCGAAGAACTGCCGCAGCCCGGCCCGGCGCGGGCCTTCGTCGGCCAGCACGACGAAGCGCTGCCGCAGCAGCAGCTCCAGCGCGGCCTCGTCCCCCGGGAACTGCCCGAGGCCAGCCACCGCAGCGGTCTGCGGCGCGGGCTCCTGGGCGCAGGAAGCGGTCGCAGCGGTGAAGGCGAAGAGTCAGCTCGGGAGGCGGGTGCTGGACAGGCGGTGGCAACGAGGCATGCAGCCCCCATCGCAACGAGGTTCGGGGCGGCGGCAGCACTGCGGGTGGCCGCGAAACGACCACCGTACGAACAACGGCCGTAGGAAGGACCCGTAGCTGCAGCGGCCGCGCGCGGCGCGCGGCGCGCCGATCGAAAAGCCGGCTCGCGGTTCCAGACCTCTGGAATCCCGAGCCGATGAAGACCCACCGGACCGGCGACGGCCCCGGGGAAGGTCCCTACCCAGGAGAACCCGCATGGCGCATTCGATCCGAGGCCGCCGTCCCCCGATCCTCGCGATCGCGGTGCTCGCGTCCGTGTTCTGTCCACCGCTCGGCGCGCAGGAGGCGCCGCGGGCCGATCCCGCCGCCCAGGGCGAGCAGTTCGCCGACCTCTCCGGCATGTCGCTCGAGGAACTGCTCGATGTCGAGGTGTCGCTCGTGTCGCGGCGCGCCCAGCGCCTCGGCGATGCGCCGGCGTCGGTCCACGTCATCACGCGCAAGGACATCGAGCAGTCGGGGCTGACCAGCATCCCCGAGCTGCTGCGCCTTGTCCCCGGCGTGCACGTGCAGCGCATCCATGCCGGCCGCTGGGCGATCGGCACGCGCGGACAGGCCGGCCAGTTCACCAACAACCTGCTCGTGCTGATGGACGGGCGCAGCGTCTACACGCCGCTGTTCTCGGGCGTCTACTGGGACATGCAGGACCTCGTGCTCGACGACATCGAACGCATCGAGGTCACGCGCGGTCCCGGCGGCTCGCGCTGGGGGGCGAACGCCGTGAACGGCGTGATCAACGTCGTCACGCGCAAGGCCGGCGACACGCAGGGCACGCGGTTCGAGTCGGTGCTCGGCACCGAGGAGCGCGCGATCACCTCGTTCCGCCACGGCGCGGCGCTCGGCAACGGCACCGACCTGCGCATCTCGGGCAAGTACCGGCAGCAGGAGGCGACGCGGACCGCCGACGACGCGCCGGCCGGCGACGGCTACAGCTCGGCGCTGGTCGGCTTCCGCCTGGACCGCGAGGTCGACGAGGGTGTGCGCTGGACGCTGCTCGGCGGCCTCGCCACGCTCGACGAGGACTCCCGGGAGCTCGCGATCGTCGCCGCGGATCCGTTCATGGTCCCTGCGATGGCCACGACGCTCGGGCGCAGCGGGCATCTGCTGGCGCGCGGCGAGTTCACCGGCGACGACGGGGCCGCGACCAGGGTTCAGCTCTACTACGACGCGTTCGACCGCGACTGGCAGGGCTTCTACCGCGAACGGCGTCACACCGCGGACCTCGACGCGCAGCACGTGTTCGCGCCGATCGGCGACCATGTGATCACCGTCGGTGCGGGCTACCGCGTGACGCGCGACCACACGGACGGCAGCAGCGCGGTCCGCTCCGCCGAGTTCGTGGCCACCAACGATCTGCTGAACGTCTTCGCGCTCGACGACTGGACGCTCTACGACGGGCTGCGCGCGAGCGTCGGCGTGAAGCTCGAGCACAACGACTACACGGGGCTCGAGACGCAGCCCGAGGCCCGCCTCGCCTGGCAGCCGGCCGCGGATTGGCTGGTCTGGGGCGCGGTGAGCCGCGCCGTGCGGACGCCGAGCCGCTTCGAGGATGCCGGCGAGGTCGACTATGCGGGGACTGCCGGCGGACCTGGCGGCCTGCCGATCGTCACCACCCTGTTCGGCAACAAGGACCTCGCCGCCGAGGAACTGCTCGCCTACGAGGTCGGCACGCGCGGGCGCATCGGCCAGTCGCTGGTCGGCGAGTTGAACCTGTTCGTTCACGAGTACGACGACATCGTCACGCTCGAGCCCGGCACGCCGTTCGCCGGCAACACGCCGTGGCCGCGCGTGGTCGTGCCCGTCTACATGCGCAACGCCCGCGAGTTCCGCAACAGCGGCATCGAGGCCGCCCTGACCTGGCAGCCGAACGACTCCTGGCAGCTGGTCGGCGGCTATTCGTATCTCGACCAGCACCTCGAATCGTCCGGGGCCCCGGGCGGAATCTCGCTCAACTACGGCCGGCAGCCTCGCCACCAGGCGATCGTTCGCGCCAACTACTGCGGTATCGCGAACTGGGAGATCGGCGCACAGGCCTTCTACTACGGCCAGTTCGAGGAACAACCGGTCGACGACTTCGTCCGGCTCGACTTCATGCTCTGGTGGCGCCCCGGCAGCGACACCCGTTTCGGCATCGTCGCCCAGAACCTGCTCGACGACCGCCATCCGGAGAACTCGTACGACTCGCTCACCGTGCCGACCGAACTCGAACGCGCGGTCTACCTGAGCTTCTCCCACCGCTTCTGATCCGGCCTCGACCCGCACCGATGTCCCGCACCTTCCCGATCGCCCGCAACCTGCTGATCGCCGCACTGGCGTTCAGCGGTGCGGGGCTGCCCGGGGTCGGCGCACAGGAGACCCCGAAGGTCGACTGGGACACGGCGGCCGCCAACACGCTCGTGCTGCTGCTCAAGGACGGCCACCTGCAGCCGCCGAAGCTCGAGGAGAAGAAGGAGCTCACGATCGCCGTGCTCGGGGACGACCGCTTCGGCAAGGCGGTCGCCGCGCTGATCGAGGGCAAGAAGACGCCGGCCCCACACGCCGTGCCGATGCGCGCGGTCCCGATCGCCGAGAAGGACATCGTCGACCAGAAGGACCGATGGGCCGATTGCGACGTGATCGTCATCGCGACCGACAGCGACCGCGCCTGGACCCAGGTGCTCGCGATCCTGGCCGGCAAGCAGGGCCTGCTGGTCGGCCGCCGCCCCGGTTTCGTCGCCGCCGGCGGCCACGTGCAGCTCTGGCTCAGCGACAGGAAGTCCCCGCGCTTCGAGCTCGATCTCGTCGCCATCCGCGAGCTCGGCTTCAAGGTCAGTTCGCTCGCGTCGCGCCATTCGAAGCAGCGGCCGGAGCAGGACCAGTGAGACTCCCCTGCCCGACCCACTGGCCCTTCCACCGCAAGCTGACCGCTCTGGTCCTCGGCCTGACCACCGCCGCGCTGTTCCTGCTCGTCGCCGGGCTGCTCGTCCGCGAGTCCGACCAGCTCGGCCGGCAGCTGCGTTCGCAGGTCGCCACGGTCGCCCAACTGGTCGCCCCCAACGTCGCGCTCTCGCTGCAGCTCGGCAACCCCGAGGAACTGGTCGAACTGCTGCGGACGGCCGGTGCGGCCGAATCGCTGACCCGCGGCGCCGTCTACGACGCCGACGGCAAGGTCGTGGCCCAGCTGCCGGCTACCGGGTGGATTCCGCCGCCGCGCGAGAGCCTGCGCGACTTCGAGGAGCGCGACGGAACCCTGCAGCACTACCGCCGCGTGCCGTTCGATCAGCTCGGCGGCGCCCGCCGGCTCCACGGCGGTCTGCTGCTCGAGGCGACGACCACACAGGTCGCACAGCGCTTCCGTGCGCTGCTCTGGCAGGCCGGCTACGCGCTGCTGCTGATCCTCGGCGCGCTCGCGCTGCTGTCGCGGCGCCTCGTCGCGACGGTGACCGCTCCGGTCGTCGAACTCGCGAACGTCGCGCAGGCCGTGCGGCGGAGCCAGGACTACAGCGTGCGTGCCATGCGGCGCAGCGGCGACGAGGTCGGCGATCTCGTCGACTCGTTCAACGACATGCTGGCCGAGATCCAGAGCCGCGACCGGGACGCCGCGCTGAACGCCGAGCGGCTCGAACTCGAGGTCGAGCGGCGCACCGAGGAGCTCGAGCGGACCGCCGAGAGCCTGCGCGTCGCGAAGGACAAGGCCGAGGCCTCGGTCGAGGCACGTTCGCAGTTCATGGCCAACGTCAGCCACGAGATCCGGACCCCGCTCAACGCGATCCTCGGCATGACGGACCTCGTGCTCGGCACCGAGCTCGCCGCCGAGCAGCGCGAGTACATCTCGACGGTCAAGCAGTCGGGCGACGCGCTGCTGTCGATCATCGAGGAGATTCTCGACTTCGCGAAGATCGACGCCGGCAAGGTCGAGCTGTCGATCGAGACGGCGGACCTGCGCGGGTTGATCAGCGGCGTGCTGCGGCCGCTGGCGCTGCGCGCCGAGGTCAAGGGCATCGACCTCGCCGCCGCCGTGGGACCGGACGTGCCCGCCCGCATCTCCGTCGACCCGCTGCGACTGCAGCAGGTGCTGACCAACCTGCTCGGCAACGCCATCAAGTTCACGAGCGAGGGCGCGGTGACGCTGCTGGTGGGAGTGAGCGGCGACCGGCTCCTGTTCAGGGTCCGCGACACCGGCATCGGCATCCCCGCCGACCGCATCGCGCAGGTCTTCGAGCCGTTCGTGCAGGCCGACGGCACGACATCGCGCCGCTACGGCGGCACCGGCCTCGGACTGACGATCAGCCGGCGGCTCGTCAGCGCATGGGGCGGCGCGCTCGATGCGACGAGCACCGTCGGCGTCGGCAGCGAGTTCGTGTTCGACCTGCCGCTCGGCGCGGAGCCGGCGACGCCGGCACCGCCGTTGCCGCCGGCCACGGCGTTGCTCGCCGTCGACTGGCCGGCGCACGCCGCGACGATGGCGAGCGTGCTCGGGAGTTGGGGCCTCCGCGTGGTCACCACGTCGACGGCCGACGTCGCTCGCTCGCTCGCCAGCGCGACGCGACCGTACGACCTGTTGATCGCGCAGCGACTTCCCGCGGCGTGGGACCGCAGCGCTGTCGCGACGAGAGGCGGCCGCGTGGCCGCGGTCCTGCTGGTCAGCCCGAGCCTCCTCGCCGAGGCGATCGGGTGCATCGAGGCGCAGCAGCTGGCCGGCTACCTGCTGTGGCCGTTCGACGAGGACGGCCTGCGGCGCAAGGTCGAGGCGCTGCTCGGCGTCGACGCGAGCGACAGCGAGCGCCCTCACGCCCAGCCCAGCCGCCCGGCGGCAGGCTGCCGCATCCTCGTGGCCGAGGACAACGTGGTCAACCAGCGGCTGATCCGCGCGATCCTCGGCAAGGGCGGCCACCGGTTCGAGATCGCCGCCGACGGCCTGCAGTGCGTCCAGGCCTTCTGCCGCGGGCAGTTCGACCTGGTGCTGATGGACATGCAGATGCCCGGCATGGACGGCATCGAGGCCACCGCCCGGATCCGTAGTCTCGAGCAGCAGCTCGGTCATCGCACGCCCATCCTGGCGCTGACCGCGAACGCCACGGCCGAGGACCGCGCGAAGTGCGTGCAGGCCGGCATGGACGGCTTCCTCACCAAGCCGATCAGCCCCGAGCGCGTGCTCGCGGCCGTCGCCGAGCACGCGGCGCCGGCGGGATTGCCTGTGGCATGAACTGCTCCGGCGCGTGATCGGCTCGGACGCGCTCGCTGCTCCGCCTGCGGCGACCGCGCCGGCTGCCGACCTTTCTCGCCCATCCGCCGCCCGTGCAGCAGATCCTCGCGCACCTCGACCTGCCGACCGAACCGCCGCCGCTCGCCAGGGCAAGGCCTCCGCCAGGCCCGCGCGCGACGAACCTGCCTCCGGTTTCTGGAATCCAGCGTCCGGCGGGAGGCGCCCTGGGTGCAACAAGAACGTCCTGCGGCGGCGGAGCGGAGCGGCGGCCCCGGCGAGCCCCTCCCCGAAGTGCAACTCCCGCCGCGGTTTCGGGCTTCGGCAAGGACGTGCCGCAGGCGCGACACGCCGACCATGCACCCTCCGGATTCCGTCTACGGGTGACTCCTGAAGCAGGCGCCGCGTGTGTTCGCCGAAAGAGCCGCGCAGAGGAATCGCCCAATGGCCGAGACGCAGTCGATCGCCAAGATCCAGGATACCTTCGATCGGTGGCGACAGATGGGTTCGCGCAAGCTCCGTTCGGGAACGGAGCTGATCGGACTCGTGCCTGACCAGGAGACCGAACTCTGGCTGCACGTGATCCACGCGGGCCTGCCGCTCGCGCAGATCGACCAACTCGAGCGCGCGATGCAGACGAGCCTGCCGCGCGACCTGCGCGCGTTGTATCGCGTCACGCGCGGCCTGTCGTTGTTCCATGGCGCCTTCAACCTGCACGGCCGGAGGGCGCCGGGCTTCGGCACCGCGGACTGCGCTCTGCAACCCGAAGACATCCTCGAACTCAACCACGGACTCGACGTGCTCGGCTGGAAGCCGCCCGGAGCCGTGGCGTTCGCCGCGAATGCGTGGGACCAGTCGGTGCACCTGTTCGGCATGACCGAGCAGCCTCGGCAGGTCGCGCGCTGCCACCGCGGCACGGGCGAGATCCTGGAACTGGACGGCACGATCTGGGAGTGCCTCGTGCGCAAGCTCTACCGCCTCGACCGGCTGATCACCGCGCCATGAGCGCGCGGCAGCGCGGCCCCTGCCCTGATCAGCCGCCCGCGGCACCCCGTGTTCATCGACTCCGGCAACGTGGCCAACACGAACCCCTCGCCGGCCGCGCGCGGCCTCGCCGAGGTCGTCTGGTCGACCGTCGTGAACGTGGGGAACGCCGCGTGGCTGCGCCTCGACTCCGCCGGCGTGCTGCTCGCGGGCAGCCGTGACCCCGGAGATAGGTGAAGCAAGCGGGGTTTCGGCGCCCTCGGGCGCCCCCCGGCCATGTGCGGACGGCGAGGGGGAGCCCGGACGTCACCTCGCAACCGTCTCCGCGCCCCGTCGACTCAGGAGATTCTCCCCGAACGCCGCCCCGCAGGCGCACCGGTAGTCGCCCCGGTTCGCGGCCGCGACACCGATGCACCCTCGACTGTCCTGCCGCCCGCGCCTCACTCCCGCCAGAACTCGACCGACCTGCTGCCGGCCGGCTGCGGCGGCGCCAGCGCCGGCGGTTCTGCCTGCAGACCGAGATGCCGCAGGATCCTGCCGATCACTTGCGGGTCGGTGAGGAACACGAGCAGCCGGCGGTGGCCGCCGCAGCAGCAGGCCAGGCGTCGTTCAGGAACACCCGCTGCCACAGTTCGGCCCAGAAGTAGTACCGCCGGCGCGGATGCGGCTTCCGGCGCGGCGCGGCGGCGGTGCGGCGCGCGGCCCTGCGTGCAGCTCGCTGGTGGAGCCCTTCCTTGTCGACGAGGTGGAGTACGGCGCCGAGGCCGTGAAGAAGCACCCCC
>VGXW01000252.1 GCA_016873195.1 Planctomycetota bacterium
CAAAAACCCCCCTTCTCGTAGTGCCCGCGCATCGCCGCGAGTTCCTCGGGCGTCGCGAACAGCTCGTAGAGCTGGATCACGAGGTCCTCCTTCCAGTCGAGCGGGTCGGCGAGGTCCACGAGCCGCGTCTCGATGCCCATGACCTTCTTCTTCAGCGACTTGCCCTCGTCGAAGATCGGAATGGTGTTGCCCTGGCTCTTCGACATCTTGGCCGCCTGCCGGCGGCCGTCCCGGGTCAGGAACAGCACGCGGTCGAGCGGCACGTAGAACTCGAGGCCCAAGGCACCGTGGCGCGGCGTCGCGGCGACCCGCTCGCCGGGATTCTCGGCGACGACGCGCAGGAAGCGCTCCTGCACCCCGATCGTCGGGAAACGTCCGCCGTGCTGCGCCGCGAGCAGCGCCTCGAGCTGCTCGGTGCTGCGCAGCCGTTCCTCGGGGTGCGCCGCCAGCAGTTCGGCGACCAGCGCGCGGAACTGCCGCGCGTAGACCTCGGGCTCGACGGGCCGGTCGCCGTCCCGGTGCCGAGGCAGCAGCACCGTCGCGACCTGCAGCACGGTGCCCTTCTCGAACGTGGTGCCCGGCACGCGCGCGCCCTCGCCGATCTTCGCCTGCGGAATGCGGAACACCGGGTCGTCGGGGCAGAACGCGTTGTTGAACAGCGCCGCCATGTCGCGCGTCATCTCGACGTGCTGGTCCTGGTCCTCCCCCACCGGCACGAGGTCGGCCTGCGGCGCCAGGATGTCGGCCGCCATCAGCACCGGGTAGGTGAACAGGCCGACCGACGCGCCGATGCCGCGCGCGACCTTCTCCTTGTAGCTGTGCGCGCGCTCGAGCAGTCCCATGCCGGTGACGGTCGCGAGCAGCCAGCTGAGTTCGGTGACCTCGGGCACGTCGGACTGCCGGTAGAACACGGTGCGCGCCGGGTCCAGGCCGACGGCGAGGTAGGTCAGCGCCACGTCGCGCGTGTGGGCGGCGAGCGCTCGGGGATCGCGCAGGCTCGTCAGCGCGTGGTAGTCGGCGATGAAGAAGAAGCAGTCGCCCTCCTGCTGCATCGCGACGTGACGCCTGATCGCGCCGAAGTAGTTGCCGAGGTGCAGCGAGCCGGAGGGCTGCACGCCGGAGAGGATGCGGGGACGCGGCACCATGGGGCGAGGAAGGTAGCACGCGCGGGCCGCCGTGCACGTGCCGCGTCGTGGCCCACGCGCCGAGCGGCCACGCGGCCGCCCGGGGTCGGACCGGTCAGTTTGGGATCAGGTCGAGCGCGTTCGTCATGCCGATCGCCGCAGCCGCCACGCCGGACTGCGCGGAGAGCTGCAGCCCGATCAGGCCCGGGTTGTTCGGCGCGGTGAACGGCAGGTTCGCGATCCCCGGCGCCGACGTGATCACCGCCGTGGTCGCCACCGGCGCCAGCAGGTCGAGCCACACGTCGCAGCCGAGCCTCGGCGCCGGCACCGGCAGCGTGTGGCAGAGCGCGAGCGCGTGGACGCCGAGGCTGCTCGCGCCCGCGTTGACGAGGTCGAGGCTGCGCGTCGTGCCGATGCCGAGCACGCCGCTCGCGACGAGGCGCGGCAGGGGCCCGGTGGGGCGCAGTTCGTGCCGCTCTACTTCTTGCAACCGCGCGCCGGTGCCCAGGGGCTGGCCGTAGGTCTCCGGCCGTACGCGCTGACCCTCGTCGAGCCCCTCCGGCCTACGCAAACAGGACCAGATGGCATCAAGGTCCGCCGGCCTATCGACGACCCCACGGCAGCGCGCCAGCCGCGCCGCACCCGCGACGCCAACACCTCTCGCCGGCGGGCTGCCACGCCCTCGGATCGAAGTCGCCTGTCCGCCAGGCGGAGGTTGCCATGCTCGCTCGTTCCCCTGCGTCGTTCTCCCCAGCCCCCATTCTCGTCCTGGCGCTCGCCGGCTCCGTCGCCGCGCAAACCGCCTGGACCGACCGCTCCCCGGCCGTGCGCCCGCCCACGCGCTGCGGCCACGCGCTGAGCCACGACGCCGCGCGCGGGCGCACGGTGCTGTTCGGCGGCGTCAACGCGAGCGGCTACAACTACGGCGACACGTGGGAATGGGACGGCGCGACCTGGACGCAGTTCGTCACGCCCGCGTCGCCGCAGGCCGTCCGCCGGCCCGCCATGGTGTACGACTCGATCCGCGGCGTGTGCGTGCTGAACGGCGGCTACACCGGCTGGAGCCTGCCGGGAGAGACCTGGGAATGGGACGGCACCGCGTGGACGCGGCGCCTGCCCGCGCACAGTGTCAACGCGCGCGACAGCCACGCGATGGCCTTCGACCCGGTGCGCGGCCGCGTGGTGCTGTTTGCGGGGTCGGTCGGCACGACCGTCAACGACACCTGGGAGTACGACGGCACCGACTGGACGCAGATGCTGCCGCCCCTGTCCCCGGGCCGGCGCGTCGAGCACCGCATGGCCTTCGTGCCGACGCTCGGCAAGGTCGTCCTGTTCGGCGGCAACTGCGACTACCCGGTCGCCTGGTACGACGACACCTGGACCTGGGACGGTGCCGTGTGGGTGCCGCTGAGTCCCGCGACGCGGCCACCGGCCCGCATCTCGCACGGCCTCGCGTTCGACGTGCCGCGCAGCCGGCTCGTGCTGTTCGGCGGCGCCCGCGGCTCGACGGTGTTCAGCGACACCTGGGAGTTCGACGGTCTCGACTGGACGCAGCGCACGCCGGTCACGGGCGCGCCCGACCGGGCGGGCATCGTGATGGACCACGACCCCGCGCGCGGCGTGTGCATCGTGTTCGGCGGCTACTCGGCGACCTTGCTGACGAACACGACCTGGGAGTACGGGCCGGTGAATCCGGCGAAGTCGACGCCGTTCGGTGCTGGCTGCCCGGGCGCGAACGGCACGCCGGCGGTGACGGTGGCCGCGCTGCCGTGGCTCGGCGACACCTACGACGCGCGGGTCACGGGCCTCGTGGATCCAGGCCTCGCGCTGATGGTGGTCGGCTGGTCGAACACGAACTGGGCGCTCGGCGTGCTGCCGTACGGGCTCGCGCAGCTGACGTCCGCGGCAGCACTCGGCTGCGACCTGCTCGTGAGCCCGGACGCGATGGTGTTCCTGCCGTCGGCGGCCGGTACGGCGCAGTACCTGCTGGCGATCCCGAACGACCCGGTGTTCGCCGGTGCGGTGCTCCACCACCAGGTCGTGCAGCTCGACGTGCTGCTGGTGCAGATCTCGGTGTCGGACGGCCGGCGCATGCTGTTCGGCGCGCGGTGAGGCGGGGCGGGATCAGGGAATCCGCAGCGCGAGCCCCTGGCCGAACAGCCAGCCGAGCTGGTTGGCACCGGGGGCCGAGACCGCGCCCTGCGCGAACAGCAGCAGGCGCCGCAGCGACGGGTCGTTCGGGATCGGCAGCGGCACGGTCGCGAGCCCGGTGGCACCGGTCAGCACGAACTGCACCGCGTCGTCGGCGACGAGGATTGCACAGCCGGGGGCGCCGAACCCGGTGAGTTCGAACGGCAGCGGCAGCCCGTGGGCAACGCGGCGGTCGAGGCCGACCCACACCACGGCGAGGGCTGACGGCACATTGCCCTGTACGCCGACCGCGAAGAGGCTGTTGCCGATCGCGGGCAGACCGACGGCGACCGTGATCGGTGCCCCGATGCCCGCCGCTCCGCAGCCAGCACCGAAGGCGTTCGCGCCGCTGCCCGTGTTGCGCCAGGTGAGCAGTCCGTCGTCGACGAGGCTCGCCGCCAGATCGGGCCAGGTGTCCCCGTCGAGGTCGCCGACAGCGAAGCCGGGGACACGCTGCAGGTAGAACGTGCTCGTCAGTCGCAGCGGTGCAGCGAAGGAAGTGCCGAGATTGCGCAGCAGCTCCGGCGGCCCAGGGAACGGGGACGGGTTCCGATAGACGACGATGTCGTCGAGGTCATCGCGGTCGATGTCGACGGCGGCGATCGCCTCGCAGAAGACCGTCGACGAGGTGGCCACCGGCATCGCCTGGGACTGCCACGCGCCGGCGACGTAGTGGTAGGCCAGCATCCCGCTCGATCCGGAGGCCACGACCAGTTCGAGCCGGCGATCGCCATCGATGTCGCCGACCGCGCAATGCACCTCCAGGTAGAGGCCCTGGTAGCCAGGGAGACCGCTGTGCCGTGGCTGCCATTGCCCGGCACCGTTGCCCTCGAACACGCGCACGCCGAGCCCTCCGGCCACCACGAGATCCGCAATGCGGTCACCGGTCACGTCGGCGACCACGAGCTGGTCGGCGCCGGCCGGGCCGTTGGTGCCGTTCGGCAGGTTGCCGCTCCAGTCCGCGAAGGTCCGCCCCGGGCCGCTGCGGAACACCATCACCGCGTCGGTCGTGCGCGCCGAGAACGCGACGTCGCCGCAGCCGTCGCCATCGACGTCCCCGACCGCGACGCCATCCCATTCGGGGACCAGCAACGGCAGCGCCGGTCCGGGCGTCCACGACTGGCCGCCGTCGCCGTAGAGGACCCGGCCGGAGTTGTCGACGAGGTCCCGATGCCCGTCACCGTCGAAGTCGCCGACCGCGCAACCGACGTAGCGGGATGCCGTCGTGCCGGGCGGAGTCGCCAGCGGCAACCACGGCCCGTTCCGCCGCTGCAGCAGCACCTGCAGGCCCGGCGTGGTGCGGTTCGTCGTGAACACCAGATCGCCGAGGCCGTCGTGGTCGAGATCGCCGATCGCGAGGCCACTGTCGTAGTCGGGCAGGACAGAAAGCAGCGGTTGCACCGGCTCCAGCGTCACCGGTGCCACCGGGTCAGGCAGCACGGTGATCGTGGCCACGTGAGGCGGTGCCGTGATCGACGCGAACGACGTCGCCCCGCCGGGCAGGACCCCGTTGCTGCCGACCAGGGCCAGCTTCAGCACGTAGGTACCCGGCGTCGCCGGTGCGCGCACATGGACCCTCAAGTCCGCAGTCTGCGCGGTCATCAGGCCGAGCCCCAACGAGCCCGTGAACCCCTCGACGTAGTGCCCCGGCTCGGGCGCAACCAGCGTCGGCGGCGATGTCATGCGCCCGCCGCCCGGCACGAACGCGGTGCTCGATCCCCGCCCGAAGCCCGTTGCCCCCTCGACCAGGAAACCGAGCGGCAGTTGCAGGATGCCGGTGATCGACCCCGGCTGGCCGTTCGTGCCGGCAGTGGCGTAGACCTCGAAGACGTGGCCAGCCCAGGCCTGCGCCGGCACCGTGAAGGTGCCCATCCCCACGTTGCAGCCTGCGGCGGCGAGGAGCAGGAACGAAGCGGCCAGGAGCTGGCGGACGCGTTGCATGGGGCCTCGGGTATCGAGTAGACGACGCAACGTCTATCATAGCCGGCCGCTGACCATGATGCCGACCTCGCCCCGTACCGGTTGCCTCTTCCGCACGCATTGGATGTGGGTCGTGCTGCTGCTCGCCGGTGGCTGCAACGCGGCGCTGACCTCTTTCGACGTACCCGCCGCGACCTGGGCCGGGCACGAGTTCGTGATCGCGGTCACCGGGACGGGCGGCCCCGGCAACAACAACCCGAACGGCGACTACGTCGGTTGCGTGCTGCAGGTCCCGAACGGCTTCACGGTCACGGCCCGCGGTCCAGGCCAGCCGGACGAAGCGAGCCTGCTGCAGATCTACACCGCCGAGCCGGGGCACTACCTCGTTTCGCAGAGCGGTTTCGCCAACACGCAGACGGCGTCGACGCACTTCGTCGTGCGCGCTCCTCTCACCGCTGGCCAGTACACGTTCAAGACCGCCCTCGGCGGCTACGCGATGACGAGCAGCTACCACGCCGTCGATCCGCAGAATGTGACCTCGTTCGCGCAGATCACCGCGGCACCCTACGTGCGGACCACGACGGTGGCCGCCACGACGACCGATTGGTTCGCGGTTGCCGCGGCTGGACTACCCGCACTGCAGGGCCGGCGCCCCGAGTTCGCCGACGTGAACCACGACGGCCTGGCCGACGTGATCAGCGGCCCCGGACCCGAGGTGTTCCTGGCGCTGCCGGGCGGCGGCTTCGTGAACCGCTCGCCAGCACCAGTGCCATCGCCGCTCGACGCAGTCGCGATCGGCGACTTCGACGGCGACGGCCATCTCGACTTCGTGCACGCGACGCGCGACGTCTACTTCGGCGACGGCACGGGCAACTGGACACGAGTGACCCTGGGGCCGCCGACCTTCGGCAACGTGCAGACGCTGACCGCGGGCGACTTCGACCGCGACGGCCGCTCGGACATCGCCGAGTGCGACAGCAACGGCTGGGTGCGCTGCTTCCGTGCCGAGCCGGGACGCACGTTCCGTTCCCTGAGCTACGGCCTGCCGGGTGGCGGTACCGTGCAGGCGCAGCTCGCCTTCGCCGACGTCAGCGGTGACGGCTGGCCAGACCTCGTCTGCACGAGCGGCATGTGGCTCAGCAGCGGCATCGGCACCTGGCAGGCGGTGCCGAACCTCGCGTTCGGAACCCGATTCGCACTCGGCGACCTGATCGGCGACCCGCGCCCCGAGATCCTGACTCTCAACGGCGGCGCGAACGGCCCGCTCATGGTCTACACCACCAGCAATGGCACCACCTGGGGCGGCAGCCAGATCGGCGTCCCGAACGGCAACAACCTCGCGTTCGCCAACGTCGTCGCCATCGGCGACCTCGACGCCGACGGCACCCAGGAACTGCTGCTGGCGCGCACCGGCCCCGAAGCGTGGCGCCTCGTCAGCGGCCTGCTGACTCCCGTGCCCGGCAGCGGCCTGCCGGCACGTCTCGGCAGTTCGAGCAACGAGAGTCCCGCGGTCGGTCACCTGCTGCTCACCGACGTCGACGGCGATGGTCGCAGCGAGGTGGTCGCCGGCCCCGTCCGCCCCGGCGACTGGCAGCCTCTCCTGTGGCAGAACCTGACGACGGGCCTCTACCCATACGGCGCGGGCTGCAGCGGCGGCAGCTACGCGGCGCCCGCCCTGTCCGCCATCGGCCAACCGTCCCGCGGCAACAGTGCCTTCGGGCTCGCGATCGGCGGCGGCGTTCCGCAGGGTCTCACCGCCCTGTGGCTCGGCCTGAGCCGCCAGCTCCGCTTCGGCTCGACTCCGTTGCCGCTGCCACTCGGCGGCCTCGGGGCGCCGGGTTGCTCGCTGCTCGCCGAGGATCTCGCGGTGCACGTGCTGGTGGCAAGCGGTGCTGGCACGGCGGGGTTGCCGTTCCCGATCCCTGCGAACCCAGGGCTCCGCTACGTGAGCCTGTACGCGCAGGGGGCCGTGCTGGCGCCGGGCGCCAACACGCTCGGCGCGCTGACGACACAGGGCCTCGGTATCCGCATCGACTGACGACGCGGGCTCGTCGCGATCGGCGAGGTCGACGCGGTGGCCGCCACTCTCGACGCACCCGCCCGCCCGCCCTAGGTTCCCCCGCATGGCCACGAAGAAGCGATCTCCCCGCCAGAAGCAGGCCGCACCCGCCTCGCGCG
>VGXW01000253.1 GCA_016873195.1 Planctomycetota bacterium
GGGGCGCACCTGCTGTTCGCGCTGCTGGTACTCGCGCGGCGAGTCCAACGGCGACAGCCCCGCATGGCGCTCGGCGTGGCGGAACAGCAGTTCGCGGCAGCGGCCGAGGCAGAACAGCGCCGGGTACGGAGGTTCCTTCGCCGCCAGCAGCGGCTCGAGTTCGCCGACGGCGCGCTCGAGGTATTCCGCGCCGCGCCGGTCCAGTTCGTCGGCCTCGGCCGCCTGGCCGCTGGCGCGAGCCGCCGCGGCCCGGTCGACCAGTGCCTTGCCGGCCTGGAACAGCGCCTGCGCCACGCGCAGGTGGTCGTCCGAACCGTGGATCAGACCGCGCACCGGCGGCGGCGCGCTCGGGGCCGCCGGGCGCGCCGGCGGCGGCGCCGCGGGTCGCGCGGCGGCCTCCGGTCCGGGCGGGGTGGACACGGCGGCCGTCGTGGGCTGCGCCGGCCGCGCGGTGCCGGCCGGCGGCACGACCACGAACGGCTCCTCGCGCGGCGCCACGGCGCTCTTGGCCGCGGTGTCCGCGCGCAGCCGCTCGACCTGGGCCCGGAGCCGCAGGTAGCGGTCCAGCGACGACGCCGCAGCGGCCTCCTGGTTCTGGCACTCGAGTTCGAGCCGGGAGCGGGCCTCGGTCGTCACCGGCCAGGCCGGACCGGCCGGTGCCGGGTCCTCGACCGCGGGCAGGCCGAGGTCGTGGCGCATGCGCTGGTCGATCAGGCGCTCGATCTCGAGGCGGTTCTGTTGCCGGTCCCGGTCGAGCTTCGCGAGGTCGATGCGCGCCTGCTCTTCCTGCCCCTGCGCCGGCAGGGAGGCGAGCAGCAGCGCGGCGGCACAGTGGCGCAGTCGGTTCATCGCAGGATCCCCCGGTAGGCGTCCGCGGCGTGTTCGACGCGGCCGAGCCGCGCGTAGGCGTCGCCGATCAGCGTGGCCGTGCGGCCGCGCAGCCCGGGGTCGCCGATGCGCGGCGCCAGCGCGATCGCCAGAGGCGGGAAGTCCTCGAGGTGGCCGCCGGCGGACGCCTGCTCGTAGAGCGCCTGCACCTTCTTGAACCGCGCCTGGTCGCCGGCCGGGGCGTCGAGGTCCAGCAGCCCGCGCACCACCGCGATCGCGCGCTCCCACTGCCGGTCCGCGATCATCTGGTCGGCGACGAACAGCGCGAGTTCGGGCTCCTCGCCGCGCGCGATCATCTGCTCGAGTTCGAGGAAGGCGCTCTCGCGGTCGCCCAACGCCAGCGCGCTGCGCGCCCAGACCTCGAGCGCGCGCCGGCGCCAGTCCGGCGTCATGGTGCCGAGGTGGCGCAGGCGGGCCTCGACGCTCGCGGCGCGCGCCTGCAGCAGGCGCCGCTCCGCGAGGTAGGCCTCGGCGAGCAGCACGTGCGCGGTGCCGCGGCGCGGGTCGTTCTCCGCGTGGATCAGGAACCACTCGAGCGCGCGCATCGCCAGGTCGGTCTTCTGCACGCCGATCGCGCCGAAGCCGAGCAGCCAGTGGTAGTCGAGGAACTGCCGCGGCGACAGCTCGTCGAAGTACGGCGACTCGCGCAGCGTCAGCATCGTCTCGTGCACCTTGGCCGGCTGCCCGAGCAGCACGTGCGCCTCGGCGGCCAGCAGCCACACGTCGAGCATCTCGACCGAGTCGACGAGCCGCATGACCCGCGCGCGCAGTTCCGCCTGGCAGGCCTCGGCGCGCCCGCGCGCCGCCGCGATGGTCGGTTCGGCGCGCGCCTGGCCCAGCAGCGACCTGCCGAGCAGGATCGTCGCCGGCGTCGCCTCGGGCGCGCTCGGCATGCTCTCGAAGACGCGCCGCGCCCACCGTTCGGCCTCCTGGCAGTGCGCCAGCTGGGCGGCGCGGTCGGCCTGGCCGCGAGCGAGGTCGAGATGGCACTCGGCGATGCGCAGCACCGCCGCGGCGGCGGAGTCGTGCGGCCGGCGGTCGAACGCCGCGGTGAAGAAGCCGATCGCGGACTCCAGGTCGCCGCTGTCGACGAGCACCTGGCCGAGGTTCATGCGCACCTGCACGCCCTGTTCGTCGACGAGCGGCTCGTGCTGCAGCTCGTCGCGCAGGAACGAGCGGTACCACTGGCCCGCGAGCGACCGCAGCCGTTGCCGGCCGGACTCGGTGGACGCGTCCGGGCGGCGCACGACGTGCAAGGTCGGCCGCGCGCCCTCGATCGTCGCCGCCTCGTCGAAGACGACGTCGGCGCCGGCCGCGGTGGCGACCAGCTGCGCGACCAGGCGCGGCTCCTGGTCGGCGAGGTTCAGGTCGACGCTCTGGAAGGCGAGGTCGTTCTGCAGCGGGTCGCTCTCGATCGCGAGGCTCCAGCCGACGGCCGCGCACAGGCCGCGCAACGTGGTCAGGCAGTCGACCAGCCGCCGGTCGGCGGCGACGAGCTGGCGCGGCACGGCGCCCGGCGCAGCCGCGGCCGCGCGCACCGTGAACAGCGGCTCGGGCTGCTGCGGCGAGGCCTGCAGGCAGACGGCCAGGGCCAGCGCGGCGGCGTTCACTTGACCGCCCCCACGCCGCCGGTCGTCTCCTGCAGGCGCGCGGCGGCCGCCGACAGTTCCTGCAGCCGCTGTCGCTCGGCCGCGGCGTCGGCTTCGTTGCGGTAGCTGTCGCCGAGCTGCAGGTAGGCCGCGGCGAGGTGCTTGTAGAGCGAGGCCGGCACCTGCCGCTGCTGCAGCAGGAAGCGCGCCCAGACGCGCCGCAGCGACTCCTGGTCGCCGTTCGCCGCGGCCGCCTCGGCCATCGCGACGAGGTCGTCGGGCAGCAGGTGGCTGTCGTGCAGCGCCTGCACCTTGCGGCGGTACTCCTGGGCCATCGTCAGGTTGCCGAGCTGCGCGTGGTAGTGCTCCAGCGCGAGCATCACGTTGGCGCGCGCGCTCGGCGCCATGCGCGGCGACTCCTGCAGGCTCGCCTCGAGCAGGTCGATCGCCTTGCGGTAGTCGCGGTTGCCCGCGGCGACCATCGCCAGCACGTACTTGTCGTCGGTGCGCGGCGCCGCGGGCGCCGGCGGCGCCGCCGGCGCCGGTGCCGCGGCGGGCCCGGCCACCGGCTGCGGTTTCGGCGCCTTGGTGGGCAGCAGCGCGACCACGAGCATCGCCAGCACGTTGGCGGCGAGCAGCAGGCGCAGGGCGAGTTCACGGCGGCGGCTGCCGGGCGGCCGCGCCGGTTCGCCGCCGAGCTGCGCGCGCGCGCGTTGCAGTGCCCGTTCGCCCTCGGCGATCGCGCGCTGCGCCGCCTGCAGGGCCTCGGCGTCGAGGTCGGGGCCCGGCCTCGTGCCCGGCGCCCCCGGCGGCGGAACCGATCCGCCCGCGGCCATCAGGTCGGCGAGCTGCGACGGCGCCAGCTCCGCGGGGGTGGCCGCGGCCGGCCCCGCGGCCGGTGCGGCGCTCTTCTGCTCAGCCTTGGTCTCGCTCACGGGTCAACTCCATAGGTCGGCCAGCACCGACGGCAGACGGGGACCGACCTTCTCCTTCATCGGCATGTCATGGGCCCTTCCCTGACCCGTTGCCCAGACCGCCAGCGCCGGCGGGACGTTCAGGAAGTGCACGCGGGCGCCGCGGCCCCGCGCCGCGCGCGCGCGGTCGAGGCAGCGCGCGAACACCGCAGGGTCCGCCGGGCTGTCGTGGAAGTCGACGGCGAACTCCGCCGCCGCGGGCCACTCGCCGCCGGGCGTCGCGACGGGCAGCGCCGGGTCCGGCCGGCCGTCGCGGCACAACCGCAGTTCGAGCCGCGCCGCGCCGCCGGGGGCGAGCACGCGCAGGTCGCCGCCGAGGTCCGCGAGCCGGTCGAGCCCGGCGTCACCGTGCAGCGGCACGCGCAGCACGACGAAGATCCCGTCGTCTTCGAGTTCGGCGGTCGCGGGGTCCGCCGCGCCGGCGGCGGCGAGCCCGTCGAGCACCGCGGCCACCACCTCGGCCGCGTCGCGCGGCAGCGGCCGCGGCGCGGCGGGCCCTGGCGAAGCGCGGCCGTGGTCCGCGAGCGCCTCGAGCAGCCGGGCCGGCGCCACCGGCTTGGTCAGCACGAGGCACACCGGCGGCGCGGCGCGCACCTCCTCGGGGTGGCCGCTGACCGCGACCACGGGGCAACGGCACGCGGCGAAGAACCGGTCGGCGGTGCCGTCGGGCAGCCGCCAGTCCGTGATCACGAGGTCGAGGCCGCCGGCAGCCAGCCGTTCGGCCGCGCCGCGGCAGTCGCCGGCGGTGTGCACCGCGTGGCCCTTGCGCCGCAGCAGCGCCGCGAGGCCCTCGCGGATGCCGGGCTCGTCGTCGACGAGCAGGCAGTTCATGCCGTCGCGACCCGCGTCGCGGCCAGCGGCAGGGTCACGGTGAAGCGCGTGCCGCGCGGCAGCGGCACGCAGCACACGCGGCCGGCGTGCGCGGTCACGGTGGCAGCCACGGCGTACAGCCCGAGCCCGTTGCCGCCGCGGCCCGACCAGCCCGGCGCGAACAGCCGGTCGAGGTGTTCGCGCGGCACGCCGCGGCCGTCGTCCTCGACGTGGATCGACACCTCCCCGTGCAGGCACTGCGCGGCGAGCCGCACGCACCGCGCGCCGGCCTGCCGCGCGTTGTCGAGCAGGTTGTCGAGCGCCCGCTCGAGCAGCGCGCGGTCCCCGGTCACGGCCGCCCCGGCGCAGCGGCACACGAACTCGGCGCCGTGGCGGGCCGCGATCGACTCGACGAGTTCGTCGACGACGACCCGCTGCGCGCCGGGCCCGCCGGAGCGGGCGATCCGCAGCCAGCCGTCGATCAGCCGCGTCAACCGGTCGAGATCGCGCAGCACGCCGTCGAGCACCGCGCCGCGCGGGTCGCCCGGATCGACCATCTCGCGCGCCAGCATCGCGCCGGTCACCGCCGACGCGAGCGGGTTGCGCAGTTCGTGGCCGATCACGCCCGGCAGCAGTTCCGGCGCGACCGCGTTCACACGACCACCTTCCCGCGCAGCGGCCGCTTGCCGAGTTCGTAGACGCGGATCTTGTTGTAGAGCGTCGTGCGGTTGATGCCGAGGATCGCCGCGGCGCGGCTGATGTTCCACTGCGTGTCGTCGAGCACCTTGGCGACCAGCTGGCTCTCGAGCGCCTTGATCGAGCGGTCCTCGCCCTGCAAGACGACCGCGCCGCGGTCGATGCGGTCGCTGCCGTCGAGGCTGCCGCCGGTGAACTTCGGCAGGTGGATCTCGTCGATCATGCCGTTCGGGCAGACGATGCACGCGTGCTCGACCGCGTTGCGCAGTTCGCGCACGTTGCCGGGCCACGTGTACTCGCACAGCGTCTCCATCGACTCCTCGGTGAAGCCGGACAGCGCCTTGCCCATCTGGCGGCCGATCTGGTCGAGGAAGAAGTGCGACAGCAGCGGGATGTCGGCGGCGCGCTGGCACAGCGGCGGCACGTGCACGGTCATCACGTTGAGCCGGTAGAACAGGTCCTCGCGGAAGCGGCCCGCCTGGACCATCTGCCGCAGGTCGCGGTTCGTGCTGGCGACGATGCGCACGTCGGCCGGGATGTCCTGCACGCCGCCGACGCGCCGGAAGCTGCGCTCCTGCAGCACGCGCAGCAGCTTCGCCTGCAGCGTCGGCTCCATCTCGCCGATCTCGTCGAGGAACAGCGTGCCGCCGGAGGCGACCGCGAACAGCCCGTCCTTGCCCTCCTTCTGCGCGCCGGTGAAGGCGCCGGGCTCGTAGCCGAACAGTTCGGCCTCGAGCAGCGACTCGGTCAGCGCGGCGCAGTTCAGCGCGACGAACGGGCCGTGCCGGCGGGCGCTGCGCTCGTGGATGCAGCGCGCGACGAGTTCCTTGCCGGTGCCGCTCTGGCCGGTGACCAGCACGGTCGTGTCGGGCGCGTGGGCGACCTGGTCGATGCGCGTCTGCACTTCGCGGATCGCCGGCGACAGGCCGACCAGTTCGGTCGAGGTCAGTTCGCGCACGCGGTCCTGCAGCCAGGTCAGCTCGTTCTTGAGCTGGCGCGTCTCGAGCGAGCGGCGCACGACCGCGAGGATGCGGTCGCTCGCGAAGGGCTTCTCGATCACGTCGCAGGCGCCCTTGCGCATCGCCTCGACGGTGTTCGCGACGGTGCCGTAGCCGGTCAGCACGACCACGTCGGCCGGCGGCGTGCCGCGGCGCAACCTGCCGAGCATCGACAGCCCGTCGGCGCCGGGCAGGTTCAGGTCGAGGAAGACGACGTCGAAGCCGCGCGATTCGACGCGCCGCACGCCGTCCTCCGCCGAACCGGCGGTCTCGACGTGCAGGCCCTCGCGCTGCAGCATGCCGCGCAGGCCTTCGCGCACGCCTTCTTCGTCGTCGACGATCAGGACACGGGGGAGTCCGGGGAAGCTCAGGTTCTTCATGTGCCGACCTTGTGTCTGGATTCGCGGCAGCCGAGGGGGTCGACGGCCGCGAGCCGTGGATCACGTTGCCATGGGGTTCTTCGGCACGCGCGGGCGTCCGACTTTTGGGCAGTCCGCGGAAATCGGTGCATTCCCCGGCCCGCGCCCGGCCGCCGGCTCAAGGGCTCGACACTGCCGCCGGAGGATGTCCAGTCGATCCGCACCGCGGACCGCAGGTACACAAGGAGCAACGGGGAGTCATGGGTCTTCGAGTCAACACGAACGTCACGTCCATCAACGCGCAGCGGAACCTCTCGACGGTCACCGAGCGCCTCGGCGGCAACTTCCGCCGCCTGTCCACCGGCCTGCGCATCTCGACCGCGGCCGACGACGCCGCCGGCCTCGCGATCAGCGAGCGGCTGCGTTCGCAGGTCCGCTCGCTCGAGCAGGCCAAACGCAACGCGAACGACGGCATCTCGTTCGTGCAGACCGCCGAGGGCGCGCTGAACGAGGTCAGCTCGATCCTCGTCCGCCTGCGCGAACTCGCGGTGCAGGCCAGCAACGGCTCGGTCAGCAACGCCGACAAGGAGACCCTCGACGAGGAGTTCCAGAGTCTCGTCAACGAGATCAACCGCATCGGCCGCTCGACCGAGTTCAACGGCGTCAAGCTGCTCGACGGCAGCTCGACCTCGGTCAGCTTCCAGGTCGGCTTCGGCACGACCACCGGCATCGACACGCTGTCGGTCAGCCTGTCGCCCTCGCTGAGCACCTCGCTGTCGCTGCAGTCGCTCGACATCGGCTCCGGCGGCGCCACCACCACGGCGATCACCAACATCGACAGCGCGATCAACACGATCAGCTCGCTGCGCGGCTCGCTCGGCGCGATCCAGAACCGCCTCGGCAGCACGATCAACAACCTGGCCATCCAGGTCGAGAACCTCAGCGCGGCCGAGTCGCGCATCCGCGACGTCGACGTCGCCTACGAGACGGCCCAGCTGACCAGGAACTCGATCCTGCAGCAGGCGAGCATCTCGGTGTTGGCGCAGGCCAACGCCCAGCCGCAGTCGGCGCTG
>VGXW01000254.1 GCA_016873195.1 Planctomycetota bacterium
GTTTCGACAAGAGCCTTGGCGTCGAGGTCGAGCTGCAGAACCTCGGTGCGGGCTGGAGCTCGGGCCACCAACGCTTCGTCAAGTGCACGAGAGTCGGCGACGCGGTGACGTTCCGGCTGCCCGCGACGGGGGCGGTGCAGGCGAAGGTCGTGCTGCGACTGACGACGAGCCGCGACTACGGCATCGTGCAGATCGAGTGGAACGGCGCGGTCGCCGCGCGCGACGTCGACCTGTGGGGCGGCCCCGACCGCCGAGTCGGCGTGCGCGAGGTCGACCTCGGCGAGCGCGACCTGCGGGCGCCGGTCGAACTGCGCTTCACCGTGACCGGCCACGCGCCGGGCAACGAGGCGCCGCACGTCTACTTCGGCGTCGACTGCGCGCTCGCGCGCTGACCGCCCGCGGCCCTCAGCGGTCCTGCGCCAGCGGGCGCGATACCGCGCTGGACAGCCGGTAGGTGCCGAGTTCCTGGCGCAGGTGCTGCAGGATGTCGTCGTCGTACTGGATCGTCACGAAGTCGAGGTTGCCCTGCACGGTGACCGCGCCGGTCGCAACCACCGCGCCCTGGATCTCGCAGGGTTCGCGCAGCGTCAGGTTGCCCTGCACGTAGAGCAGCCCCGAGAAGCTCGAGTAGCTGCCCTGGCCGACCGTGGTGTCGCCGACGATCACGACCACGCCGGTGCCCCGCAGCGGCCTCGTCGCGCTGAAGACCATGCCGACGTGGCTCACGACCACCGTGTCGATCGGCACCGGGTTCGGGAACTCGTTGGCCGCCGTCACGACGTAGTCGGCCATCGCGTCGAGTTCGTCGAGCGACACGCCGAACACGGTCGGGAAGCTGTCGTCGTAGCCGGCCGCGGCGGAACTGCTCGGGGTGCCGGCGAGGGAGGCCCCGGTGCCCGAGACGATCGGCGCGCCGGTGCCGTTCAGGTAGTAGAGCCCCGCGGCGGTGCTGCCGCCGAGCACCCTGCCGCGCGTCATCACGCGCACGCTGCCGCCGGTGCGCGAGCACAGGGCGGCCTGCCCGGGCGGCTGCAGCGCGAGCCGGCGGGCCTCGACCTCGGTCAGTTCCTGGGCGAGCACCTGGTTCGGCGCGGCGTTGAACGCGGCGTTCGGGTCGGCGCGGCGGAACACGTAACCGAGGCTGCGCAGCCGCCAGATCGAGCCCGGGCTCAGGTTGCCGCGCAGGTCGCTGATGTCGCCGCACTGCATCTGCTGCCGCCAGGCGAGCCGTTCGGGGTCCGGGTCACCGGGCCAGGGCTTCCAGACCTCGTAGCGGCCCCAGATCGACTGGGAGATCTGGAACTCGCGCACGATGCCGATGTCGGGGTCGATCGTGTCGAGGATCGGCGGCGACGCGGACGGCTGCAACTGCGGCACGAAGGCCGTCACCGGCTGGGACGTCTGCTTGCGCAGCCAGCCCAGCGCCTCGATCAGGCCCGACCGCGAGAACTGCACCGACTGGCCGCGCGTGACGAAGCTGGTCTTGGTCTTGGCCTGGTGCGAACGCAGCACCAGCGCGCCGGTCACGGTGATGCCGACGACCACGATCGAGAACAGGATCGCGAGCACGAGCGCGATGCCCCGTTCGCCGCCGCGGTCCCGCATGCGGATGTCATCAGGGATCATGGTTGGACCTCGCCCCGGGCAGCCTCCGGGCGATTCCGACATCGGCAGCGGGCCGCCCCGGCCTGAGCCCGTGGTCCCGGAGCGGGACGGGCGCAGAAGTCCGCCGTGGCTCCGGGCCGATAGGAACGCCATGCTCAGGGCCCTCGCCGTCGTCGCGTCGTTCGCCGCGTCCCTCGCCGTGTCTGCGCAGGATCCGCCGGCGCCGGCCGGACCGCGCGACCGGGTCGGCGAACGTTCCGAGGAGATGCGCCAGTCGATCACGACGGGCCGGAAGGTGCAGGGCCACGTGCGCGTCGAGGTGCGGCTCGCGAACGGCAACCGCCTGGCCGGCATCGTCAAGGACGGCCGCCTCGTCGAACGCGTCGACGGGCTGCGCTTCGTCGAGGCGCAGGCGCAGGAGCACGGGGCCGGTATCCGCCTGTGGTACTCGGGTGGCCTGCGCGACTACGTGTTCCTGCCGTTCGCGGACTTCGCCGAGTACCGCGTGCTGCAGCGCCTGTCGGCGAAGCAGCTCGAACTGATCGAGCAGGAGATGCAGATGGCCGAGAGCCGGCGCCTCGCCGAGCAGAAGGCCGCCGCCGCGGCGGCCGCGGCGCAGGCCGGCAACCCGGCCGACCCCCGCAGTGCGTCGCCGCCGGATCCCGCCGGCCCGGCACCGGCTGCCGAGGGCTCGCCGCCGCCGGTGGGCCAGCAGCCCACGCCGGACGCGAACGCGAGGAAGGGCGCGCGCAAGGGCAGGGCCGCCGCCGAGGAGAAGCCCGCGGACGCCGCCGAGGCCGCGGTCAAGACCATGCAGGCGCAGCAGCGCGAGTGGTTCCAGCTGCTGCAGGACTACCCGCCGTCGGCGGGCTGGAACGAGAGCAAGCGCGCCGAGATCGCGCGCCGCAAGGTCGTCGTCGGGGCGGTGCCCTCGGCGAAGGAGCTGTTCTTCGTCGAGAAGTTCCCCGAGTGGCAGAAGGCCTGCGCGTTCTTCGGCGCGACGGCCGAGCCGAAGGCGGGCGGCGGCGGCGGGGTCGAACCGGAAAAGCCGCCAGAGGCACCCGAGGCGGGCGCCGGCGAGGGCAGCGGCGGCGAAGCGGGCGGCAGGAAGAAGAAGAAGCGCGGCTGAACGGCCGCTCCAGCCGGCGCCGCCGCCGCGATTCCGGCCCGTGGCCTTGATCGGTCCGGCCCGCGTCGGGAATGCTGCGCGCATGAAGCGCGCCTTCCTGTTCACGGGCCAGGGCTCCCAGTTCGCCGGCATGGGCAAGGACCTCGCCGAGCGGTTCCCGATCTGCCGCCAGACGTTCGCCGAGGCGGACGCGGCGCTCGGCACGCCGCTCGGCCGGCTCTGCTTCGAGGGGCCCGAGGACCAGCTCGCGCTGACCGCGAACACGCAGCCGGCGACGCTGGCGGTCGCGATCGCCGCGTTCCGCGCGCTGGGCCAGCGGCCGGACCTCGCCGCGGGGCACAGCCTCGGCGAGTACTCGGCGCACGTCGCCGCGGGCACCTTCTGCTTCGCCGACGCGCTGCGGCTCGTGCGCGAGCGCGGTACCCGCATGCAGAGCGCGGTACCCCCGGGCACCGGCGGCATGGTCGTGTTGCGCAAGATGGGCCTCGACGAGGTGCAGGCCCTCGTCGCCAGGGTCACGGCCGGGCTCTGCGAGATCGCCAACTACAACGAGCCCGAACAGATCGTGGTCTCCGGCGCGATCGCGGCGATGGACCAGGTCGTCGCGCTGGCGCCGCCCAAGCGCGCGCTGAAGCTCAACGTCAGCGTGCCGTTCCACTGCTCGCTGCTGCGCGCGGCCGCGGCCGGTTTCGCGCAGGTGCTCGAGCGCGCGCCGATGCAGGATCCGGCCTTCCCGATCTGGTGCAACGTCGACGGCACGCCCGTTGCGACCGCCGCCGCGGCGCGCGACGCGCTGCAGCGCCAGTTCGCCGGCGCGGTGCGCTGGCAGCAGACGATCGAGGGCATGTTCGACGCGGGCGTGCGGCAGTTCGTCGAGTGCGGGCCGAAGGCGACGCTGGTCGGCATGGTGCGCCGCATCGCGCTGGCCCGGGGCGTCGAAGGCGTCGAGACGCTCGCGGCGACGACCGCCGACGAGATCGCGGCGCTGGCGGCGAAGTGACGGCCGCGGCCGCGGGGTGACGTGGGCGAACTGGCGGACAATCCGCTGCGCAGCGCCTTGTGGCCGTTCGGGCTGCTCTACGGCCTCGGCATGGCCGTGCGCAACTGGGCGTTCGACCGCCGGCTGCGGCCGGTGCACCGGCTGCCGGTGCCGGTCGTGTCGGTCGGCAACCTCACGGTCGGCGGCACCGGCAAGACGCCGGCGGTGCTGTGGCTCTGCGCGCTGGCGCACGCGCGCGGCCGGCGGCCGGGCGTGCTGGCGCGCGGGTACGGGCGCGCGCCGGGCGAACGCTTCAACGACGAGGGCGCGATGCTGCAGCAGCGGCAACCGTGGCTCCTGCAGGAGCAGGACCCCGACCGCGTTGCGGCGGGCGCGCGGCTCGTGCGGCAGGGTGCCGACTACGTGGTGCTCGACGACGGCTTCCAGCACCGGCGCCTGCACCGCGACCTCGACGTGCTCTGCCTCGACGCCGCGCGGCCGTTCGGCAACGGCCAGTGCCTGCCCGCGGGCGACCTGCGCGAGTTCCGCTCGGGGCTCGGCCGCGCGGGCCTCGTCCTGCTGACGCGCGCCGATGGACTGGCCGCCGAGGATCTCGCCGCGCGGGCGGCGCGGTTGCGGCAGCTCGCCGGCCGCGCCGATCTGCCCGTGTTCCCGTGCCGCCACGCCCCGCGCGACGTGCTCGCGCTGCCGCAGGGCGAGGTGCTGCCGCTCGCGGCGCTGCGCGGCCGGCGCGCCGTGCTGCTGTCGGCGATCGCGCGGCCCGGCAGCTTCCGCGACGCGGCCGCCGGGCTCGGTGTCGAGATCGTGCGCGAGCTGCGCTGCCGCGACCACCACCGGTTCACCGCCGCCGACGCCGAGCGCGCCGCCGCGGCCGCGCGGCATGCCGCGGCGATCGTGCTCGCGACCGAGAAGGACGCGCCGAAGCTCTCGCCGCTCGGCCTGCCTTGCCACGTGCTGCGCGTGGAACTGCGGTTCCTCGGCGAGCCGCCGTCGCCCGCGGAGCTGCTGCTGTGAAGGCCCGCACCGCCGACCGGCTCGTCTACTGGCTCGCGCGCGCCGCGTTCGGCGTTGCCGCGCGCGTGCCGCAGTGGCTCGGCTACGGGCTCGCGCGCGCGCTGGGCCGGCTCTACTTCCACCTCGACCGGCGCCGGGCCGGCTACGCGCTGCACCTGCTGCAGAACGCCTACCCGGGGCTGACGCAGGCCGAGCGCGTGCGCCTCGGCGCGCGCGCCACGGGGAACCTGTTCTGCGTGCCGCTCGACATGGCGCGGCTCACGCGCCTGCTCGCGCGCGGCGGCGAGGTGCGCAGCGTCGTCGACTACGGGCCGGTCGGTCCCGGGCTCGGCCTCGCGCCGCCGTTCCTCGTGCTCTCGGGGCACCTGGGCAACTGGGAGGTCGGGGCCGTGGCGATGGCGCAGCCATGGGGCCGGGCCGACGCGGTCGCGCGCGTGGCGAAGAACCCGCTGCTGCAGCAGTGGATCCTGCACAACCGCGAGCGCGGCGGGCTCTTGATCCACCCGCGCCGCGGCGGCATCCGCGGCCTCGCGAACGCGCTCGCGGCGGGCGGGGTCGGCCTGCAGGTCGTCGACCAGAACCAGCGGCTGCGCGGCGTGTTCGCTCCGTTCTTCGGCGAGGTGGCGAGCTGCGAGCGCGCGGCAGTGAGCCTCGCGCTGCGCCACGGCTATCCGATCCTCGTCGGCGCGGCCCTGCGGGTCGGGCCCGGCTTCCGCTTCCGGCTCGTGGCCGGCGAGCCGTTCGTGCCCGAGCGCACGGGGGACAAGGCAAGGGACCTCTACGCGGCAATCGTGCGCGTGAATCGCGAACTCGAGGCGCTGATCCGGATGGCGCCGGACCAGTACCTGTGGATCCACGACCGCTACCGCACGCAGCCGCCGCCGGGTGGCGCTGCGCAGGGTGCGGATCCCGGCGCGGACGACGATGGCGAGGAGTGACGCCGGTCAGGGCCGGCGGCCGTGATGGTGCGGACGATGCTGGCCGCCGTGCGGATGGCCGCCGTGGCTGGCGGGGTGCCGGTGGCCGGGGCCGTGGTGGCCGGGGCCATGCCCGCCGCCATGGGGTTTCGGGCCCCGATGCCCCTGGGGGCGGGGCTTGCGGTGGTGGGGATGCTGCTCGGAGGGCCGCGGCCCGTGCGGCGCGGGGTCCTGCTTCGGCTTCGGCCGCCGCTGCTCGGGGTCGACGTAGGCCGGGGTCGCGGGCCGGTGCTGGTGTCTGCGTTCGTGCGGCTCCCGGTGCGGTCGCGCGGGGCGCTGCGGCTCGGGCGCAGGCTCGTAGGGGCCTGGCGCCTTGCGCGGCTCGGGCCGCTGGCGCTGCTTCGGCGGCGACTCCGCGGCGACCGCAACGGCCGGCTCGGCGGCCTCTGCGACGGGTGCCTCGACCGCCGCCGCCCAGGGGTTGTCGCTCGCGGACCTTGCGGGCGCGGCCGCCCGCGGCAGCTCGACCGGGCGTTCGCCCGCGGGGCGCTGGGCGACGGGGATGCGCTGGCGGATCAGCTTCTCGATGTCGCGCAGGTACTCGCGCTCGCTGGCATCGCAGAACGAGATCGCGATGCCGTCGCGGCCCGCGCGCGCGGTGCGGCCGATGCGGTGCACGTAGCTCTCGGGCACGTTCGGCAGGTCGAAGTTGATCACGTGGGAGATGTCCTTCACGTCGATGCCGCGCGCGGCGATGTCGGTGGCGACCAGCACGTGGGCCCGGCCGTCGCGGAAGTCGTCGAGCGCGCGTTCCCGCGCGTTCTGCGACTTGTTGCCGTGGATCGCGTGGGCGTGCAGGTCGGCGCGCTTCAGGTGCTTCACCACGCGGTCGGCGCCGTGTTTGGTGCGCGTGAACACGAGCACGCGTTCGAGGGCCGGATCCTGCAGCAGCAGGACGAGCAGGTCGCGTTTGTCGTCCTTGCCGACGAAGTGCACGCTCTGCGCGATGCGGTCCGCGGTCCGCGTCGGCGGCGAGACCTCGATGCGCAGCGGGTCGCGCAGCAGTCTGTGCGCGAGCGCGGTGACGTCGGGCGGCATCGTGGCCGAGAACAGGAGCGAGTGCCGGTGGGGGCATGCGGTCGGCTTCGTCGAGCACGAGGATCTCGACGTCGGCGAGGTCGCAGTGGCGCTGCTGGATCAGGTCGAGCAGGCGGCCGGGCGTGGCGACCAGCACGTCGATGCCCTTGTGCAGCGCGTGGACCTGGGGCGTCTGGCCGACGCCGCCGAACACCGTGGCGACGTGCGGGCGGTAGTGCGCGCCGTAGGCCTTGCACGAGTCGGCGATCTGCGTGGCGAGTTCGCGCGTCGGCGCGAGCACGAGCGCGCGCGGCTTGCGCGGCGGTGGTTTCTTCGGGCTCGCGGCGAGGATCTGCAGCAGCGGCAGCGCGAACGCGGCGGTCTTGCCGGTGCCGGTCTGCGCGATGCCGAGCAGGTCGCGGCCCTGCAGCAGGTGCGGGATGGCGCGGGCCTGGATCGGGGTCGGGGTGGTGTAGCCGCGCGCGGCGAGGGCGCGCAGCAGCGGCTCGGCGAGGCCGAGCGAGGCGAAGGACGGCGCGGGGGCGGGGGTGGGGGTGGCGGGGGTGGTGGCGGGGGTGGTGGCGGAGGTGGGGACGGACGGGGCGCGGGAAGCGCGG
>VGXW01000255.1 GCA_016873195.1 Planctomycetota bacterium
GGGGCTCGCCAGCGCGTCGTGCTGACGACCGAACTGCCCGGCCGCGTGGCGCCGTCCCTGGTCGCCGAGATCCGCCCGCGGGTCAACGGCCTCTCGCAGCAACGGCTGTTCGAGGAGGTCGCGCAGCGGTCGCTGCTCGCGAGCAAGCAGGGGCTGGTCGCGGTGCGGCTCGCGGAGCAGGTCGACGCGGTGACGCTCTATCAGGCGATCGGCGGCGGGGCGCGGTAGGCTGCGCGCGCAGGTGCGGCGCACGAACTCGCGAACGCCGCTCCGGACGAGAAGGCGGCGGTGCAGAAGGGCGCGAGCGAACTCGTGGGGAAGATCCGGCGGTGCTTCGGGCGGCAGGGGCCCCGGGCTTTTTTCCGGCATCTCCGTGCATGGCATCGCTGAGCGGGTTGCCTGCCGCCCTCCCGCGGGCGATGCTGACCCCGTGGCCCCTCTCTCGACCGACCTGGACGACCCGCAGGCGAGGCCCTACTTCCTCTGGAACGAGGCGATCACCTGCGCCGAGTTGCGGCACAAGCTCGCGGCCACCGATCCGGACGAACGCGCATTGTGGATCGGCCGGATCATGCGCGAGGCCCGCTACCAGGACGTCTGGAAGTTCGTCCGGCTCCGCGACGTGCTCGAACTGCTGCCGCGGATCGACCGGCACCTCGGCCGCACCCGCGAGTTCTGGCGATGGCTGATCCAAGGCTGGCGCGACGATGGACTCATCCCGCGGACTTAGCCCACTGCAGCGCGACGTGCTGCGCGAGTTCTTCGCGCGGGAGCGGCGCTTCGTCCTGACCGGTGGTGGTGCCCTCGTCGGTTTCCACTTGCACCACCGGACCAGCGACGATCTCGATCTCTTCGCGAAGCCGCCGGTGGGCATCGACGAAGGCAGGCGCGCCCTGGCTGCCGCCGCAGAGGCCCTCGGCGGAACGGTCGAGAGCCTGCGCGCGTGGCCGGAGTTCCATCGCGCCCTCGTCCGCCGCGGCGAGGAGTCCGTCGTCGTCGATCTCGTGGTCGACCGCGCCCCCGACGTCGCCCCACCCGAAACCGGGCCCGACGGCATCCTCCTGCACTCGCTGCGCGAAATCGCCGCGAACAAGATCTGCGCCCTGCTCGGGCGTGCCGAACTCCGCGACCTCGTCGATCTGCGCGAAATCCTGTCGCGCGGCCTCGACCTGCAGCAGGTGCTCGCCGACGCGGAGCGCAAGGACGGCGGGGTCTCGCCGGCGACGCTGGCCTGGCTGCTCGATGGCGTGCGGATCGGTCCCGAGGCCAATCCGCCGGGCGTCACCGCGGCGGACCTCGAGCGATTCCGCCGCGAGCTCGTACTGCGCCTCCGCCGCACGAGCCTGCCGCCAGGCTGAGGTCTCGGGCCGAGCCGGCGCTGGACAGGGCGTGTGCGGGAACAGTTCGGACCACGGGTAGTGCCGCCGGCGCCGCGGCGGCAGGCTGCCGCGTCAGGACGCGTGGCCGGCCGGTTGCGGCCGCCGCGCCAGCAGTTCGCCCGCCAGCTCCACGCCGCTGCGCAGGTCGTTGCTGAAGTGCAGCAGGTCGCCGTCCGGCGCCACGCCGATCTTCTCGAGCTTCGGGATCACGCGGTAGTGCAGCGCCGTCAGCACGACCGGCACGCGGCTCCTGCGCAGGCGCGCGAGCACCGACTGCAGGTTGACGAGCCCGGTCGCGTCGACGACGAGCACGCCGTCGAGGTCGAGCACGACGATGCGCGCCTCCTCGTGGATGTCGTGCAGCGCCGTCATCGCCTTCTCGGCGGCGCCGAAGAACAGCGGCCCGTCGACCTCGTAGACCATCACGCCGGGCGGGATCGCCATGCGCAGCGTCGGATGGTCGGGCCGCACCAGCCGCGTGCCGGTCATCTCGGCGATGCCGCGCATGAACAACAGCGCGGCGAGCACGAAGCCGACCGTGACGCCGACCACCATGTCGACGGCGACGGTCAGCAGGAAGCACGACAGCAGCACCGCGATGTCGCTGCGCGGCGCGGTGTGCAGCACCAGCGCGAAGTGGCGCACGTCGCTCATGCGCCACGCGACCACGAGCAGCAGCGCGGCCATCGCCGCCAGCGGCAGTTCGCCGAGCAGGGGCGCCAGCAGCAGCATCGCCGCCAGCAGGAATCCGCAGTGCACCAGGGCGGCGATCGGCGACACCGCGCCGGCGCGCACGTTCGTGGCCGTGCGGGCGATCGCGCCCGTGGCGGCGAAGCCGCCGAACAACGGCGCCAGCAGGTTGCCGGTGCCCTGGGCGAGCAGCTCCGCGTCGGGGTCGTGCTTCCTGCCCGCCATCGCGTCGGACGCGACGGCCGACAGCAGCGACTCGAGCGCGCCGAGCAGCGCGATCGCCACGGCGCTGGGCAGCAACTCGCGCAGCATGCTCCATTCGAGCCCGAGCGGCAGCCCGTCGGAGCCCGCCTGCTCCCACGGCCAGCGGAACGACGGTGGCCACGGCGGGATGCCCGCCACGGACTGCCCGTGCTGCACGAACTGGAACCGCGACGCGATGGTCGCGACCTCGAACCCGGGCACGAACCGGTGCAGCAGCCAGGCGGCGAAGCCGACCCCGCCGACCGCGACCAGCGGTGCCGGCACGCGCCGGAACCACCGCGGCGCGAACACGAGCAGCAGCAGGGTCGCGAGCCCCGTCGCCGCGTCGGGCCAGTGCACGGTGCCGAAGTGCCGCGCGAGGTCCGCGAGCAGTTCGTGGAAGTGTTCGTGCCGTTCGACGCCGGTGAGCCCCAGGAAGTCCTTGACCTGCCCCGTCGCGATCACCACGCCGATGCCGGCCGTGAAACCCGTGGTCACCGGGTACGGCACGAACTGGATCAGGCGACCGAGCCGCGCCAGGCCCATCAGGAACATGAGCCCGCCGGCCATCGCCGTCGCCAGCATGAGCCCCGCCGGGCCGTGTTGGTTCACGATCGGCAGCAGCAGCACGACGAACGCGGCGGTCGGGCCCGACACCTGCACGCGCGAGCCGCCGAGCAGGGCCGTCGAGCTGCCGGCGACGATCGCCGTGTAGAGGCCGAACTGCGGCGGCATGCCGATCGCGATCGCCAGCGCCATCGACAGCGGCAGCGCGACGATTCCGACCACGATCCCGGCGAGCACGTCGGCGCGCAGGTGGGCGAGCGAATAACCTTCGCGGAAGGCCTCGCGCAGCGCCGCGAACGGGCGCGGCAGGCGGGACGGCGCAGGGCTGGCGGGATCGGCGGCGATCTTCGTGCCCCCTCCGGGGGAAGCGGCAGAGGGTAGCGAGAGGGGCGGGGCGGCGCGCGGAATTCCGGGCCGGGCATGCCCCCGGTCGTGCCACTAGGGGGCAGGAGGAACTCGCGATGCACGACCACGACGCTCTGTTCCGCAGCACGTTCACCGACCCGCAGCACGCGGCTTCTCTGCTGCGGGTGCTGCTGCCGCCGGCCCTGGTGCGCGCTGCCGATTGGCCGACGCTGACGCTGCTGCCGGGCACGTTCGTCGACGCTGGGCTGCGCGACCGGGAGTCGGACCTGCTGTTCTCGCTGGTCGTCGCCGGCCGGCCGGTGCTGGTCTACGTGCTGCTCGAGCACAAGTCGTTCGTGGACCGCTGGGTGGCGTTCCAGTTGTTGCAGTACGTCGTGCGCATCCACGAGGCGTTCCGGCGCGCGCACCCCGAAGCGACGCACCTGCCGCCGGTGGTGCCGGTGGTCGTGCACCACGGCCCGCGGGGCTGGTCCGCAGCGCGCACGGTGCTCGATCTGATCGACCTCGACGGCTTGCCGCCGCCGGTGCAGCAGGCGCTGGCACCGCTGCAGCCGAACCAGCACTTCCTGCTCGACGACCTGGCGGCGATGCCGGAAGGGCGCATCCGCCACCGCGGCACGACGGCGCAGGCGACGCTGGTGCTGCTGGCGCTGCAGTTCGTGCGGCAGGCGCCCGACGCGGACCCGGTGGGGATCGTGGAGCGCTGGCTGCCGCTGTGGCGTGCCGTGCAGCGGGACCCCTCGGGCAGGTTCGGGCTGCTGGTGCTATTGTCCTACCTTGCGCGCCAGCTCGAGACTGACCGGGAGCGATTCGTCCAAGCCACCATCCGCATCGAGGAGCACGAGACCATGGGCAAAACACTCTGGGAGAAGGCCGTCGAGGAAGGCCGGCAGAAGGGCAAGGCCGAGGGCAAGGCCGCGGGTCGCGCGGAGCTGCTGCTGCGGCTGCTGCACAGGCGCTTCGGCGAACTGCCCGCGGACCTCGAGGAGCGGGTGCGCAGCGCCGACGTCGCCGCACTCGACACCTGGGCCGAGCGCGTGCTCGACGCGCAGAGCCTCGACGAGATGTTCCGCTGACAGCGGACCCGGGAGCGCGATCCGCTTCGCCGCACACGGAAGCACCTCCAGCGCCGGCGAGGGCCGGTTGCCTCGCCGTCCGGCGTGACTACTGTGGGGACTCCGGATCGCCTCTCCCCGATCCATCCCGCGACGACGGAGCGTCGGATGCCTACCGGCCGCCGGACGCGGCGACTTCCCGACCTGCTGGCACGCCAGCGGGGGCGGTTGGTTCGTTGCCAGGCCCTCCCGCGCGCTCCGCGATCCCAGGACCCCTCATGACGATTCGTTCCGGTTTGCTTCCCGCCGCCCTCGCCCTCACCGCGCCGCTGTGCGCCCAGGGGCAGTTCCACCACCTGCCCAAGGTGCACCTGCCCGCCGTCAGCGGCAGCATCGCCGAGCTGCTCTGGTTCGACGCCGACGGCGACGGCGACCTCGACCTGCTCAGCGTCGGCCAGATCACGCGGCTCCTGCGCCGCACGGGGCCGATGCAGTTCGCGGCCGAGACGACCGCGGTGCCGGGCAGCGTGCGAACGCGCGCGGCGGCGATGGGCGACCTCGACGGGGACGGCGACCTCGACCTGGTGATCGCGCGCGAGACCGACGACTGGGTGTTCCGCAACCAGAACGGCGTGTTCGTCGACGTGACCGCGACGGCGCTGCCGTTCGTGCCGGACGACACGCGCGCGCTCGGGCTCGGCGACGTCGACGGTGACGGCGACCTCGACCTCGTGCTCGGCAACGTCGGCATGGCCGACAGGCTGCTGCGCAACGATGGCACGGGCCGCTTCACGCCGGCACCCGCGGGCTGGCTGTTGCCGGGCTCCGGCACGGTCGCGCTGGTGTTGCGCGACGTCGACGGCGACGGCGACCCGGACCTCGTGCGCGGCAGCGCGACGGCGCCGACCGAACTGCTGAGGAACCAGGGCGGCACGTTCGTCGCGGATCCGATGGGAATGCCGAACGACGGCGGCGGCACCGTGACGATCGCGGCGGGGGACCTCGAGGGCGACGGCGACGTCGACCTGTTCGTCGGCAAGGCGAACGGCGGCGGCCGGCTGCTGCTGAACCAGGCGGGCGCGTTCTCCGACATCAGCGCGCGGCTGCCCGCGAGCCTGCCCGCGCCGCAGCGCGCGGTGTTGTTCGACCTCGACGGCGACCTCGACCTCGACCTCGCGTGGACGAGCGTGCAGGGCCTCGTGCTGCTGCGCCAGGATGTCGCGGGCTTCGTCGACCGGCGCCAGGATCTGCCGCCGACCGCGGGGGTCTCCTACGCGCTGACCGCGCAGGACGTCGACGGCGACGGCGACCTCGACCTGCTGCCGCAGAGCGGTCGCCTGCAACTGCTCGTGAACGCCGCCGGCCGCTTCTTCGACGCGTCGGGCGTGCGCATCGACCTCGTGCAGGCGTGTTGCCGGCTCGCCGACATCGACGGCGACGGCGACCTCGACCTGCTGACGGCGCCGTTCAGCGATCCCTCGTACGGCACCGTGCGCAAGAACGACGGCAACGGCCTGTTCACCGACGTGACGGCAAGCTCGTGGCAGCCGGCCGGTGCTTCGCGCACGCAGTACGGCTTCAGCACCGGCGACGTCGACGGCGACGGCGACGTCGACCTCGTGCTCGGCCAGTCCGGCCAGGAACGGCTGTTCCTGGGCGACGGCGCGGGCCACTTCACCGAGGCCACCGCGACGCACCTGCCGGTGACCACGGACGCCACGCTGGCCACGCTGCTCGTCGACATCGACGGCGACGGCGACCTCGACCTGGTCACCGGCAACTCGATGCAGCCAAACCGCCTCTACCACAACGACGGCACCGGCCACTTAACGCTCGCCGCGAACGCGCTGCCGAACGACGGCTACTGGACCCAGGGCGTCGCGGCGGCCGACGTCGACGGCGACGGCGACCTCGACCTCTTGTTCGCCGACTGGAACACGACCGCCGGCAGCCAGGTGCGACTCTACGAGAACCAGGGCGGCGTGTTCGCGCTCGCGGCACCGGGCCGCGTGCCGCCCGGCGCGGCCTACGACGGCGGCTTCGCGGTGGCCGACGTCGACCGCGACGGCGACCTCGACTTCGTCGCGCTCGGCGTGCTGCACGTGAACGACGGCAGCGGCACCTTCACCGACCAGACCACCGCGCGCATGGCTGTGCGGCCCGGGATCGAGCCGCGCTTCGCGGACTTCGACGGCGACGGCGACCTCGACCTGGTCAGCTACCAGGTGATGCTGCGCAACGACGGCACCGGCTGGTTCGCGGATGCCAGCAACGCCTTCGCCGGCAGCGGCTTCGGCGGCGGGGTGCCGCGGCCCTACGCGGTCGGCGACGTCGACGGCGATGGCGACGTGGACGTGATCGGCAGCTACGACCTGTTCAGCAACCTGCAGCGCCAGATCGCGGTGCCGCGCCTGCCGGTGCTCGGCGGGCAGTTCGTCGTCGACGTGCACGCGGCGTTCGCGAGCGCCGCGGCGCCGGGCTTCGCGGTGGTGTTCCTGGCCGACGCGCTGCGGCCCGCGCCGATGCCGTTCTGGGGCGTGGTGCGCGTCGACCTCGCGCGGGTGCTGGCGACGCAGGGTGTGCTGATCGCGCCGGCGGGCAAGGGGACGCTCTCGGGCACGATCCCGAACAGCGCGGCGCTCGCGGGCATTCCGGTGCACGTGCAGGCGCTCGTGCTGCAAGGCCAGAGCGTCGCGGACTGGCGGTTCACCAACGCCGCGAGCGAGACGATCGTGCCGTGAGGGCGGGCGGCGCGGCGGCGCTCAGCCGGCCCAGTGGATCGTGATCTGCGCGTCGACGTCCGGGTGCAGGCTCTTGTGCACCGGGCAACCGTGCGCGGCGGCTTCGAGCTGCTTCTTCTGCTCGTCGGTGAACCTGCCCGGCACCGTGATCAGCACCGGCAGGCGGCCGATGCGGCGCGGGCTCGGGTTCATGTGCTTCTCGACGGTCACCGTGGCGCCCTTCAGCTCGAGGCCGCGGCGGCGCGCGACGATCGCCATCGTCGTCAGGATGCAG
>VGXW01000256.1 GCA_016873195.1 Planctomycetota bacterium
CGCCACGTCGGGCGTGACCGCGATCCCCGGGCTGGTCGTCGGGTTCTACTCGCTCGTGCAGTCGTTCGCCGAGTTGGCACGCGAGGTCTACAAAGCCGCCGAGACGCTGAAGATGGCCGGCGCGGACGCGCTCTCTTCGCTGGAACAACTGGAGAAGAGATACAAGGGCGCTGGCGGGGGGAGGATCGGTGTCACCGAGGTCGCCGCTGGCGTGGTCAACAAGCTCTTCTCGGGTTTCGTGGAGCTGAACACGATCACCACCCTGTCCAGCAAGTTCGAACTCTGGGGAAACAAGATCCTGGTCGTGGACCAGAAGACCCATGGACTGGCGAAGAAGCTGCCGGAGCTGTTCCGCAGGATCGAGGAACTCCAGCGATTGATCATGCTCGCGGAGCGTCCGCCGGTTCCCTCGCGGGATGGCTGCAAGCTGAAGGTGCCGCCGCCGCTTCCGTCCAAACAAGGAAGGCCGAGCCAGCACCCGCCGAAGCCGACCCCTCCCGAGATCCCGAGCAAGGGCGGCCGCATTCCGGTGGTCGCGGTCAAGGAGATCCTGGGATTGAGGGTGCCGCCCCCGGTTCCCTCGACGCTCGGCAGGCCTGCGCCGCCGGTGATGCCTGCCCCGACCACGGTGAGTCATCCCGTCGTGGAGTCGCGGAACGTCAAGGCAAAGACCCTGGCGGAACTGCGGGGCAAGGTGAACACGACTGTCACCAAGGTGGCGGATCTGCAGGCCGAGGTGAAGAAGCACAAGTTCCTCCAGGAGCGGTACAAGGGCGCGCTGGACGGACTGAAGGGCAGGAAGCCGACGGAGGCGCTGTTCCTGGAGACCCTCGGCAACGTGACCGTCGCCATCGCGAAGAGCGGGATCACGCTGGGCCTCGGCGGCTTCGACCTCTCCAACGGGGTCAAGACCGTGGCGGAGACGGTCGGCAACGTCAGCCAGTTCGTCGTCGGGTCGATCATGGACGCGACCGTGCTCTCGGCCGACCTGGCGGAGAACATGGGCGACCTCGGCAGTGCGCTGCGGGAGAAGGCGAAGCTGGAGCGCCTCCGCAAGTAGGGCCGGGGAGTGCCGCTTTCGCTCCCCGCCCCGCCAGGAATCCTCTTCCGCCCCCCGACCTGTTGGGATGTTCCGCCGCGCTCGGGTCGGTCGAGACCCTGCAGGAAGGCGTGGGCATGCGCACCGGCGGTTGCCCCTGCGGCACTGGATCGGCCCTCGTACGGGGCATGGAATCCGGCCGGTCCGCAGGGCCTGTTCACCAGGCGTTCGCGGCGTTGCGGTGGTGGAAAGGGCGCGCCGCCGTGCCGGCAGTGGTGGTGTGCGGCGGGGCGCTCGGCTGGGTGCGGGACCAGTAGTCCAGTGGTGGACTAGAAGCCGAGGGTCAGCGTGACACCACCCGTGGACACCGCGCCCAGTGGCGTCAACGCCGCGGTCGGGTCGTAGACGATCGACTGGGCATGGAGTGGCACGCCCGGGAAGTTGGGCACCGCGAACGGCGAGGTCACCGACGTGGCCCCGAGCGGGAGGAACAGCGCCGTAACGAGCAGGTCATTGAACTGGAAGCAGCCGGTCATGCCGATGCTGTTCAGCGAGAGCCCGGGGTTGTAAGGCGTGAATCCGTAGCACAAGGCCCCGAACGGTGCCGTCGTCGTGATCCCGGACGTCACCAGGTTGATGCTGGAGTTGATCACCGGATCCGCCGAGGCGGTGAGGCCGAGCCCGCCACAGCCGGTGCCGTAGGACTGCCGGGCGGCGCAGGGCCCGCCGCCGAGCCAGGTCATCTGCACCTTCATGGCGAAGAGGCCGTTCGAGGTGGGCGTCTGGTTGGTCGCGTTGAACGTGGCGACGTAGTGCCGCAGTTGCGTGGCCGTGCGGCGCGCTTGGAAGGGACCCGTGACGCCCGACGAACTGGTGTAGAGGACGCCGACGTCGCTGACGCCGTCCCAGACGAAGGTCGCGGTGAGCACGCCCGGCAAGGAAGTCCAGGTGCCGAACGTCCAGGGGAAGCTGTACGGGCCGGAGGTGAGGTCGTGCAAGACCACGGAGTTGGCGAAGTGGCTCGTCCAGTTGCCCGCGATCGGCGGGCTGACGGCGAGGTGGCCGATTTCCAGCCTGGCCTGCGGTGCATTGTAGGTCCCAGCGGTGCCAGAGGAGGGCGCCACCTGGAAGTCGGTCAGCAGGGCTCCGACGCAGATGCCGCGCGAGCGCAGCGCCTGGGCTGAGTAGACGTGCAGCGAAGTCTGGCCGCCCACCGTGTTGAACGGGAACGAGTTCGAGGTGCCCGTGGTCGGGTTCGGGTCGTCGATCGACGTGATGACCTGGGCGAAGGTGGGGGCGGAAAGGGCGACAACCAAGGCAAGTGAGCAGGCGAGTTTCATGGTGGTCCTCACAGGGGCATGGCAGCACTCTAGTTGGGCGGCGGCGCCTTGCCGAGGGGGGTTGTCGTGTCTCACTCAACTTGGCCTGTTGGTTTCGAGGTGCCGTTGCATAGGGACTCATGGCGGCGGTCGTGGTCTTCGCCACTCCAGGACCCCTGTCGAGGGGGCTGCCGCGCTTCGGCGAGCGCTGGCGGCTCGACGCCGACGGCGGCGAACACCTTGCCGGCGACGCCCTTGAAGGGTGACCGCATCAGGAAGCGGTCTGGCCGCGGAGGGTGATGGCGCGGACCCGGCAGAGGTCGCGCACCACCTCGTCCCACGGCAGCTTGCAGCCGGCAGCGGCGAGCTTGTGCCTGAGGTGGGCCGCGACGTAGAGGGCGAGGAAGCAGACGAAGATGTGGCCCTTGACGTTGGCGCGCTCCCAGTGGTGGCAGTTGGGGCGGCTCGGCCCGAAGCGACTCGTCCTCCGCGCGTATTCCGGGCTGCTCGGCTTGATTGGCGGAGCGAGTTGCGTCGCGGCGCCGCGAGCAGGCGCCGCGTCCTGCGCTCCGGCCGCGACCGGCAGGAACGCGCGGCAGCCTTCGCTTGCCGGCCGGGGCTCCCATGGTCGGCGAAGCACGCCGAGAAACGTCGCACCGCGCCCCGCAGTCCGGCAGCCCCCCGCTATCATCCCGGCCCCGACCCCGTCGCCCCGTGCACCCATCCCTCGCCTTCGCCGCCGCTGCGCTCGCGGCCCCGCTGTTCGTCGTCACCGCCCTCCACCTCGGCCACGACCCCGCAGCCCACCGCGCCGCCGCCGGACTCGTGCACCGGAACGGCGGCTACGTCGGTGCGGCGACCTGCCGCACCTGCCATCCCGACCAGCACGCCTCCTGGGCGCGCACGCACCACGCGACGATGACGCAGCGGCCTTCCCCGTCGACCGTGCTCGGCGAGTTCGACGGCCGCACCGTGCGCTACGAGGGCCGGCAGGGCCGGCCGTTCCGCGACGGCGAACGCTTCGTCATGGAGGTGCCGACTTCCGGCGTCGAAGGCCGCGGGCACCGCACCGCCGAGGTCGCGCTCGCCGTGGGCTCGCGGCGCTACCAGCAGTATTTCGAACGCCAGCCGCGCGGCGACTCGTTCGCGTTCGTGCGCCTGCCGCTGCTCTGGCACGTCGAACAGCGCCGCTGGCTGCACATCAACACCGTGTTCCTCGGCCCCGACGACCCGGACTGGAGTTCGCACGCGGCGACCTGGAACGAGAACTGCATCTTCTGCCACAACACCGCGCCGGAGCCGCGCGCGCGCGCGACCGTCGGCCGCGCCGGCGAGGCCGCGCAGTTCGACAGCGAGGTCGCCGACCTCGGCATCGCCTGCGAATCGTGCCACGGCCCCGGCGGCGAGCACGCAGAGGCTCGGCGCAACCCGCTCGCGCGCTACGGGCCCGAGCCCGGCGCCAAGGCGGTCGACCCCGCGCGGCTCGACCCCGCGCGGTCGATCTCGGTCTGCGGCCAGTGCCACGGCGCGCGGCTGCCGAACCCGCCCGAGCGCGCGGCGGAGTGGTTCCGAACGGGGCCGACCTACCGGCCGGGCGACCTGCTGCTCGACCACGTGACGCCGATCCAGCGCGACACGCCGCCGCTCGGCGGCGATCCCGAACAGAACCAACTGCGCTTCTGGGGCGACGGCACGGCGCGGCTGTCGGCTTACGAACTGCAGGGTGTGCTCGCGTCGCCGTGCCACCCCAAGGGCGGCATGACCTGCCTGCACTGCCACACGATGCACGCGGGCGATCCGCACGGCCAGCTGCGGCCCGACCTGCCGGGCGATCGGCTCTGCACGCAGTGCCACGAGGCGATCGCGCGCGACGTGCAGAAGCACACGCACCACGACCCCGCCCGCAGCGGTGCTTCGTGCCTCGACTGCCACATGCCGCGCGTGGTCTACGGCGTGCTCGAGATCCACCGGAGCCACCGCGTCGAGAACCCCGATCCGGCGCGCGACGCGGCCGCGGGGCGGCCGAACGCGTGCACCCTGTGCCACACCGACCAGACCCTGACGTGGGCCGCGGCGAAGCTGGGCGAGTGGTGGGGGCCGAAATACCGGACGGTGGAACGGCGCGCCGACGGCGCCCCGCTGGAACTGCCCGACGCGATCGCCTCGCTGCACGCCGGCGACGCCGCGGTGCGCGCGGTCTACGCGGCGGCCCTCGGGCGCGACACCGCGGCGGTGGACCCCGCGGCGACCGCGGCCCAGCGCGCGCACCTCGCCGTGGCGATGGGCGACGGCTACCCGAGCGTTCGCTGGCTCGCGCAGCGCAGCTTGCAGCGCCTCGAGGCGAGGGCCCCGCTCGGCATCGACCTCCTGCTGCGGGTGCTCGACTGGCAGGCGGGGACCGAGGACCGACGGCGCGCCGTGTTCACGACGCTCGACGCGATCGCCAAGGCGGGGCCGGGCCGGCTCGGGCCCCCGCCGTCGACCGCGCTGCTCGGCGCCGACCTGCGCCTCGACCTGCCCGCGGTCGTGAAACTCACCGACCTGCAGGGCCGGAACCTCATCTCGATCGGCGAATGAACACGACGAACGATCCTGGCAGCGAGAGGCCCGCGCGGGCCGCGCTGGTCGCCGGCTGGCTCTTGCTCGGCTTCTCGCTGCCGCTCGGGCTCACGCTCGAAGCCCTGCACGCGCTGAAGGTCGACGTCTACCTCGGCAGCGCGATGCGCCGGGAGCTGTGGACGCTCGCGCACGCGCACGGCAACCTGCTCGGCATGCTGTGCCTCGTGTTCGGCCTGTTCGCCGCGCGGTTGCCCGAGGCGCGCGCGGTCGCGCGGCTCGGCCGCGTGCTCGTCGCCGGCGCCTGCCTGATGCCGCTCGGTTTCCTGCTCGGCGGCGTGCTGAATCGCGAGGGCGATCCGTCGCCCGGCATCCTGCTGGTGCCGCTCGGCGGTCTGCTGCTGCTGGTCGCCCTGTTCGGCGCCGCGGTGCTGACCCTGCGCAAGGGGCGCGCGGGAGGTGGGCGATGACCGCCGGTCGCCACGTCACGCGCTGCCTCGTCGCCGGCATCGTCGCGCTGCTGCCGCTGGGCGGCGCGGTGCTGACGGTCGTCTGGCTCGAGGACGCGCTGTCCGGGCCGTGGCGCGATTGGCTCGGCTGGTACTTCCCCGGGCTCGGCCTGCTGCTCGCGTTCGCGGCGACCTACCTCGTCGGCCTGTTCGTGACGACGTTCGTCGGCCGCTGGTTGTGGCGGCGCACCGACCGGCTGCTCGAGAGCCTGCCGCTGCTCGGCACGCTCTACCAGTCGCTGAAGGAGGTGCTCGGCTACGACTCGCGGAAGGAACGGTTCTTCCGCGGCGTCGTCGCGGTGCCGGCCGACGGCGGCCACGAGATCGGCTTCGTCACCGGCGAGGCGAAGGGGCCCGGGGGCGTGCCGTGCGTGCTCGTGTTCGTGCCGAGCGCGCCGAACCCCACCAACGGCCGGCTCCTGCTCGTCGATCCGGCGCAGCTCGTGAAGCTCGACGTGCGCACGGCCGACGCGCTGCGGGCGCTGGTGTCGCTGGGCAAGACGCCGCTGTCGGGAGGAGATGCCTGAGCCTCACGGGGCGCCCGGCGCGGTGCCGGGCGGCGCCGTACCTCGCTGCTCGGCGAGGCGCCGCGCGATCCGTTCGGCGTGGGCCAGGTCGCTTGCCGGCAGGCCGAGCACGGTCAGGATCGCGGCCGGGTCGAGGGCACCGGGGTGGGTCTCCTGGAGCTTCCAGCAGGCGCTGGTCTCGTAGCGTTCGACGAAGGCGGCGAGGCTGCGGGCGTCCTCGGCGAAGCGCAGCTGCCGGGTCCGCATCGGCTCGGGGTCGTCCTCGCGCATGCGGAAGCACCTGCCCTTCAGCAGCACCAGGAAGTACTTCGACAACGCGGTCGCCGAGAGGGTCTCGCCAGCCGAGGCGAGCCGGTCGGTGGCCTTCTGCCAGGTGAAGGTGCCATCGGCCGCGGTCGCACCGAGGATCGCCGCGTGCAGCCGGCCGAGCAGCGCGCGCCGCCGCGCCGCGTCCGGTTCGAAGCGCAGGTCGCCGAGGCCGGCGCGCCGGACCGCCAGCAGCTGGGCCGTGGGGGCCGGCGCCGGGGCGGGGGCCGCGGCGTCCGCCGGCCACAGCGTGATGTCGCCACCGCCCTCGTTGCGCTGGATGCGCACCAACTCGGGCATGCTCGCGAGGAAGGCGCCGAGGGAACGGAAGCCGAACCTGCTCTCGTCGAAGGTCGGATGGTGCTGGCGCAGCAGCGGCCGCAGCACAGCGCCCTTCATGCCCTCGGCAGCGCGGGCGCCGAGCAGTTGCGCGATCGTCTGCTTGACCATCGCGAGGTCCGCGCTGTCGGAGGGGGGCGGTTCGGCGGCTCCGCTGTCGAGCCCGGTCATGGCGCTCCACTCGAGGAACCGGTCGCAGAGCCCGGCGAGCGTGGAACTCGCGGCACCGTCCGGCGCCACGCCGACCACGGTCTTCCCGTAGCGGCGCAGCGTCTTCAACACCGGCAGGAAGTCACGATCGCCGGACACGATCACGAAGGTCTGCACGTGCGGCAGGGTCCAGATGGCCTCGATCGCGTCGGTCGCCATCTGCACGTCGGCCGAGTTCTTGGCACCGGCCGAGTTCATGCGGCCGAAGACGTGCACGAGGTCGACACCGGCCCGGTAGAGCATCACCTGGTGCTGGTTGATGTCCCTCCACCGCCAATCGGCGTAGGCGCGGGCGGTGGCCACGGGGCCATATTCCCCGGCCAGCCCGAACAGGTTCTCGAGGTTCAGCAGTTCGGCGAGTCGCTCGTCGCCGAACACCTCGCGCAGGCCGTAGACGAGGTTCTCGAAGTCGAGCATCACGGGGG
>VGXW01000257.1 GCA_016873195.1 Planctomycetota bacterium
TTTTCCAACGCTCGTCTTCGCTTGTCGGTGGCAGCGGGTCCATCTATCGTCGCCCCACTCCACCGAATCCGGGACCCGTGAGCAAGCGCGACTTCCTTTCGACGGCCGATCTCACCCGCAAAGAGCTCGACGACCTGCTGGACCTCGCGGCCCGCGTCAAGGGCAAGCGGCCGGGCCAGGTGCTCGCGGGCAAGGTGCTCGGCCTGTTGTTCTTCCAGCCGAGCCTGCGCACGCGCGTGTCGTTCGAGGTCGCGATGGTGCAGCTCGGCGGCCACTGCATCGACCTGTCGAGCGACGACCTCTACGAGCTCGAGCCGCAGGAACAGGCGGTCATGGACGGCCGCGCCGAGGAGCACGTCAAGGACGCCGCGCGCACGCTGTCGCGCTACGTCGACGCGCTGGGCATCCGTTCGGCGGCGCGCACCGGCACCTGGGAACGCGACCGCCAGGAGCTGCTCGTGCGCAACTACGCGAAGTACGCGTCGGTGCCGGTGATCAACCTCGAGACGAGCTTCGAGCACCCTTGCCAGGCGATCGCCGACGTGCTGACGATGCGCGAGAACCTCGTCACGCTGAAGGGCCGCCGGCTGACGCTGCTCTGGTGCAACCACCCCGAGCCGAAGTCGCTGGGCCCGACGCATTCGATCCTGCAGGCCGCCGCGATGATGGGCATGCAGGTCACGCTGGCGCACCCGCTGGGCTTCGAGGTCGATCCGCAGGTGCTCGAACGCAGCAGGGCGCTCGCCGGCGAGCACGGCGGCGGTCTGCGGGTCGTCAACGACATGGAGACGGCGGCGCACGGCGCCGAGGTGCTCTACGCGCGTTCGTGGGGCTGCACGAAGTACTGGGACGACGCCGAACGCGAGGCGATGGTCAAGCGTTCGCTGCAGGGCTGGCGCGTCGACGAAGCGCTGATGGCGAGCACGAACAACGCCTTCCTGATGCACCCGCTGCCCGTGCGCCGCAACGTCGCGGCGACCGACGCGGTGCTCGACGGCGAACACTCGGTGATCTACGACCAGGCCGCCAACCGCACGCACGTGCAGAAGGCCCTGCTGATGCAGTTGCTGAAGTGACCGCGTAGAGTGGGCCGGCGATGAGCGAGTTGCCGCCGTTCTGCCACCTGCACGCGCGCTCGCACTACAGCCTGCTCGCCGCGCCGGTCGAGGTCGGCGCCCTGGTCGCGGCGGCGGCGGCCGACGGCCAGCCGGCGCTGGCGCTGACCGACAACGGCAACCTGTTCGGCGCGATCGAGTTCTGGAAGGCCTGCAAGGCGGCGAAGATCAAGCCCGGGGTCGGCCAGACCACCTGGGTCGCCGGCAGGTCGCGCAAGGAGATCGCGAGCCCCGACAACCCCGCCTACGAACTGACGCTGCTCGCGGCGGACGGACGCGGTTTCGACAACCTGCGGCGGCTGTCGACGCTCGGCTGGCTCGAGGGCTTCAGCTACCGGCCGCGGGTCGACCTCGAGCTGCTGCAGGAGCACCGGCAGGGTCTGATCGCGCTGGCCGGCGCACTCGACTCGCAGATCGCGATGGCGGTGCTGCAGGGCGACCTCGCCGCCGCGCGCGCCACCGCGCTGCGCCTGCGCGAGGTGTTCGGCGCCGAGAACTTCTACTTCGAGGTCGCCGAGACGGGGTTCGAGGGCCAGCACAAGGTCAGCCGGGCGTTGCGGCGGCTCGGCCAGGAACTCGGCGTGCCGTGCGTCGCGACCAACGACGTGCACTACCTCGCGGCCGAGGACTGGCTGGCGCAGGACATCATGCTGTGCATCCGCAACGGCAAGACCGTCGCGGACCAGACACGCTTGCGCATGCGCTCGCGCGAGCTGTTCCTGAAGACGCGCGCGCAGATGGCGGCGCAGTTCGCCGACTGGCCCGAGGCGCTCGCCAACAGCGTCGCGATCGCCGAACGCTGCGACGTCGGCCTCGAGTTCGGCGTCTACCACCTGCCGGTGTTCCGGCCCGCGGACGGCAGTTCGCCGGACGATTGCTTCGAGCGGCTGTGCCTCGAGGGCGCGGTCCGCCGCTACGGCGCCGTCGACGAGGCGGTGCAAAAGCGCCTCGACTACGAGATCGGCGTGATCCGGAAGCTCGGCTTCGTCAGCTACTTCCTGATCGTGCAGGACTTCATCGACAAGGCCCGCTCGCTCGGCATCCCGGTCGGACCGGGCCGCGGCTCGGCGGCCGGTTCGATCGTCGCGTACTGCCTCGGCATCACCGACGTCTGCCCGCTGCGCTACGCGCTCCTGTTCGAGCGCTTCCTGAACCCCGGCCGCGTGTCGATGCCCGACATCGACATCGACTTCTGCGGCGACCGCCGCGAGGAGGTGATCGCCTACGTGCGCAGCAAGTACGGCGACGACTGCGTGTGCCAGATCATCACCTTCGGCACGATGGCGAGCCGAGGCGTGCTGCGCGACGTCGGCCGCGTGCTCGACATGCCGGTCGCCGACGTCGACAAGCTGTGCAAGAAGGTGCCCCAGGGACCCGGCGCGTCGCTGCGGACCGCGCTCGACACGGACGCCGAGCTGAAGCAGATCCGCGAGAGTTCGCCGCAGCACAAGCGGCTGTTCGACCTGGCGCTGAAGCTCGAAGGGCTCGCGCGCCACAGCTCGATCCACGCCGCCGGCGTCGTGATCGCCGACCGGCCGCTGCGCGACTACGTGCCGCTGGCGAAGAACGGCGACGACGTGGTCACGCAGTGGCCGATGACCGACCTCGAGGAAGTCGGCCTGCTGAAGATGGACTTCCTCGGCCTCAAGACGCTGACGATCCTGCACGAGGCCGTGCGGCTCGTGCACGAGGTGCACGGCGCCGACGTCGATCTGGGCCGGCTGCCGCTCGACGACGGACCGACCTACGCGCTGATGGCGCGCGGCGAGACGCAGGGCGTGTTCCAGCTCGAGTCGGGCGGCATGCGCGACCTGCTGACGCGGCTGAAGCCGGACACGTTCGAGGACGTGATCGCCGTGCTCGCGCTGTACCGCCCGGGCCCGCTGGGCTCGGGCATGGTGGAGATGTTCGTGCGCAGGAAGCACGGCGAGGAGCCGGTGCAGTACCCGCACGAGACGACCCGGCAGATCCTGGAGCCGACCTACGGGATCATCGTCTACCAGGAACAGGTGATGCAGATCAGCAACGTCGTCGGCGGCTTCTCGCTGGCCGAAGCCGACAACCTGCGCAAGGCGATGGGCAAGAAGAAGCCCGAGGTCATGGCGAAGTTCAAGGACCAGTTCGTCGCCGGCGCGGTGCAGCGGGGCCACGGCGAGAAGGCCGCCAGGGAACTGTTCGAGACGATGGAGCACTTCGCCGGCTACGGCTTCAACAAGTCGCACTCGACGGCCTACGCGCTGGTCACCTACCAGACCGCGTGGCTCAAGGCGCACTACCCGGTCGAGTTCGTGGCCGCGAACCTGACGGTCGAGTCCGGCAACACCGACAAGGTCAAGGAGTTCGTCGACGAGGCGCGGAGCAGCGGTTTGTCGATCCTGCCGCCCAGCGTGAACCGCAGCAGCCGCTACTTCGGCGTCGAGCAGCAGGCGGTCCGCTTCGGTCTCGGCGCGATCAAGGGGGTCGGCGCGCGCGTCGCCGACGCGATCGCGGCCGAGCGGCGCGCGCACGGCGACTACACGTCGGTCGAGGACCTCTGCGAACGGCTCGACGGCGCGCTGCTGAACAAGACGGCGCTCGAGGCGATGGTGCAGGCCGGCGCGCTCGACGGCCTGGGCAGCAGCCGCGCGGCGACGTTCGCGGCGGTCGGATCGGCGCTGCGGTCGTCGGCGGTGGCGCGCGAGGACCGCCGGCGCGGCCAGAAGATGCTGTTCGCGCCGCCGCCGCCCGCGCCGGCCGGCGGTCCGACCGAGGCCGCCGAGTGGCCGGACCACGAGCGCCTGACGCGCGAGAAGGAGTCGCTGGGCTTCTACCTGTCCGGGCATCCGTTCGAGAAGCGCGGCAGCTTCCTGCGCCGCATCGCGGGCCAGACCACCGCGTCGCTGCGCGGCGCCGGCCCGGGCGCGACCGTGCGCATCGCGGGCATGGTCAGCTCGGTGCACGAGGTGCAGGTGAAGCAGGGCAAGTACCAGGGCCAGAAGATGGCCAGGTTCCAGCTCGAGGACCTCGACGGACAGGTGCCGGTGACCTGCTTCCCGCGCCACTACGCGACCGTCAGGGACCGCATCGTCGAGGACGCGATCGTGTTCGTGTCGGGCCGCATCGACCCCAACTCCGAGGAGCGCGCGCTGCTGCTCGACCAGATCGAGCCGGCCAACGAGGTCGTGCGCCGCGAGGTCGCGGGGATCGTGCTGCACCTGCAGGGCCACCACGCGACCGCGGCCGGGCTGCAGCGGCTCGCGGCGGTGCTGGATCGCCACCGCGGTCACCAGCACCTGCTGCTCGACGTCGAGGAGGGCGGCCGGTGCTACCGCGTGCGCGCGGAGGGCGGCGTGCACGTCGGCGACGCGCTGCTCGACGAACTCGCGCTGCTCGTCGGCCCCGACAACATGTCGTTCACGCGCACGTGAGGGGTCGTTCCCGCACACGCGAGCCGCGCGGCGGCGCGCGGTCGCGGCCGGCGACTCACACGCCGGCGGTCGCGGCCGTCTTCTCCGTCTCGGCGGCCACGATCTTCGTCTCGAGCACCTTGTTGTCGACGAGTTCGAACACGGCCTTGCTGCCGCCGTCGCCGATCCGGTAGTCGGGCAGCCGCAGGATGCGCGTGTAACCGCCCGGCCGATTCGCGTAGCGCGGACCGATCTCGGCGAACAGCTTCGCGACGGCCCGTTTGTCCTGCAGCAGCGCGACGGCGCGGCGGATGCGGTGCAAGCGGTTCTTCGCGTCGACCCCCTTCGCGAGCGTGATCACCTTCTCGACGTGCGGGCGCAGCGCCTTGGCCTTCGCGAGCGTCGTGACGACGCGCTCGTGCAGGATCACCGACACCGTGAAGTTCTTGCGCAGCGCGGCGCGGTGCGCCGTGTTCCGCTGCAGGGACTTGCCACTGACTCTGTGCATCATGACTGCGAACCTCCGCTGACCAGCCGCGCGTCCGGCCTGCTACTTGTACTCCTCGACGTTCATGCCGAGCGACAGCCCGAGCGCGCTCAGCTTGCTCTTGACCTCCTTCAGCGAGGTCTTGCCGAAGTTGCGGACCTTCAGCAGTTCGGGCTCCGTCAGCTGCACGAGGTCGCGCATCGTCGCGATGCTCTCGCTGTCGAGGCAGTTCTTGGCGCGGACCGACAGTTCGAGCATGTCGACGCTCTTGCCGAGCAGGTCGGTCATCTCGCGGCGCTTGGCCGACTCGTCGCCCTCGGGCGCCAGCACGCCGCCCTCGACCGCGAGGTCCTCCTTGAGCTCGAAATACTGCACGAACGGGTTCAGGTGCTTGCGGTAGATCTTGCTCGCCTCGACGAGCGCCATCTCCGGCGACACCGTGCCGTCGGTCCAGATCTCGAGCACGAGGCGGTCGTAGTCGGTCGACTTGCCGACGCGCGTGTTCTCGATCGCGTAGCGCACGCGGTGCACCGGGCTGAAGATCGAGTCGGTCGGGATCGTGCCGATCTCCATCTCGTCGGTCACGTTCTCCTCGGCGGTGACGTAGCCGCGGCCCTTCTTGACCTGCATCTCGCAGTAGAACCGCACGTCCTCGGTCAGCGTGCAGATCTTCAGGTCCGGGTTGGCGATCTCGACGTTGTGGTCGCCCTCGATCGCCTCGGCGCGCACCTCGCCCTTCTTGCTGACGTCGATGCGCAGCGTCGTCGGCGCGTCGGTGTGCAACTTGACGCGCAACTTCTTGACGTTGAGCACGATCTGCGTGACGTCCTCGAGCACGCCCTGGATCGTCGAGAACTCGTGCACCACGCCGTCGATGCGCACCCAGGTGACCGCGGTGCCCTCGATCGACGACAGCAGCACGCGGCGCAGGCCGTTGCCGATCGTCGCGCCGAAGCCCTTCTCGAACGGCTCGACGACGAACTTGCCGTAGTTCGCGGTGGCGGACTCCTTCTCCAGGCGGACCTGGGAAGGCAACTCGAAGTTACGCCAGCGGATGCGCATCGGAGTTCCTCGCTCGTGATTGGTCGACGTTCGTCACTTCGAGCACAGCTCGACGATGAGCTGCTCGTTGATCTCGGCGCTGACGTCCTCGCGCTTGGGCAGCTGGACGATCCGGCCCTTCAACTCGGTGGGCACCGCCTCGAGCCAGGTCGGCAGCGGCCGGCCCTTGTTCATCTCGATCGCGTCGGTGGCCTTCTTCTTGAGCTTGTCGTCGCCCTTGACCTGGATCTCGTCGCCGGGGCGCACCAGGTAGCCGGGGATGTCCACGCGCTGCTTGTTCACGTAGACGTGGCCGTGCGCGACCATCTGGCGCGCATCGAACCGCGAAAAGGCGAGGCCGAGGCTCAGCACGACGTTGTCGAGGCGGCGCTCCATCAGCACGAGCAGGTTCTCGCCCGTGTTGCCCTTCTGGCGCTGCGCCAGCGCGAAGTAGTGCTGGAACTGCCGCTCGAGCATGCCGTAGATGCGCTTGCACTTCTGCTTCTCGCGCAGCTGGGTGCCGTAGTCGGTGCCCTTCTTGGGCCGGACGTGCTGGCCCGGCGGGTAGTTGCGGCGGTTCACGCCGCACTTCTCCGAGAAGCAGCGCTGTCCCTTCAGGAACAGCTTCACCCCTTCGCGGCGGCAGAGCTTGCAGACGTTGTTGCTGTTGCGGGCCATTGCAGTCTGGTTCGGGAGTCTTCGGCGGTCGGTTCGGGAACGGGATCGGGGCCGTCAGACGCGGCGGCGCTTGCGGGGCCGGCAGCCGTTGTGCGGCAGCGGCGTGATGTCCTCGATCGACTTCACCTCGATGCCGGACGACGACAAGGCGCGGATCGCGGACTCGCGACCGGAACCCGGACCGCGGACCAGCACGTCGATCTCGTGGACGCCCATCTTCTTGATCTTCTCGGCGACCTTCTCGGCGGCGCGCTGCGCGGCGAACGGCGTGCTCTTGCGCGAACCCTTGTAGCCGATCGTGCCGGCCGAGTCCCACGCGATCACCTGACCGGCGCCGTCGACGATCGTGATGATCGTGTTGTTGAACGACGCCTTCACGTGGGCAGTGGCCTTGCCGATGTTCTTGCGGACCTTGGTCCGCTTCTTCTCGGGGGCGGGAGCCGGAGTGCTGGCCGGAGTTGGATTCGTCTGGGACATCGGATCACTTCCTTTT
>VGXW01000258.1 GCA_016873195.1 Planctomycetota bacterium
GGCCGGCCTCGGCGCGGGCGAGGCGCTGCTCGGCCACCGCGCGGCCGTCGTCGAGCCGGCGGGCCTTCTCGTAGCGGGCCTGGGCCTGCGCGACCACGGGCCGGGCGGGGTCGAGTTCGATCGTGCGGTCCTCGCCGGTCGTGGGATCGGGGAACACCATGCGCGGGCTGCCGCGGCGCACCGTGTGCGCGTAGGCGAGCATCAGGTCCGCTTCGGCGCGCAGCGCCTGCGCACGGCCCGCGTCGGCGAGCTGCTGGCCGAGGCCGGCCGCCTGCTGCCGGGCCTTCTGCAGCGCGCGCGCGGCGGCGCGTTGCAGCTGCTCGAGCTCGCGCGCGGCCTCGGTGCGCGCGTCGAGCGCGGTGAAGTGCGCGTCGATCGGACCGAGCACGGGCGGCGGGAAGCGCGGCGCGGGTTCGCTGCCGGGGCCGGGCGGAGCCGGCGGCGGCGGCGCGTAGAGGTCGCCGGGCCGCAGCGTGCGCAGCGCGGTGGCGACCTCGCGCGACTGCACGAGCACGCGGCCCTCGGCGTCGAGCAGGGCCCACAGGCCGCGCGCGCCGAACAGCTCGACGACGAGCCGGCGGTCGCCGGCGGCGGTCGCGAAGCCGAACGCGCAGCGCCGTTCGCCGTCGGCCTGGACGACGTGCCGCAGTGCGGCGCCCGCGAGCTCGCGCTGCAGCAGCGTCCACGCCGGGCCGCGCGAGAGCGCCTGCTTCGGCCAGCGCCGCGCGGTCACCGTGACGCGCGCGCGGGTGCCGCCCGGGGCGACGTGCAGGAAGGCCTTCGGTGTCAGGTCGCCGGGCGGCTGCAGCACCAGCAGCAGGTCGTCCGCGTCGGCCGGGCCGAGCAGCGGCACGACGTCGAGCACGGTCGCCGGGCACAGCGCCTGCAGTTCGGCGACGGCGGCCGCGAGCTCGGCGGCCGAGAGGCCACGGGGGCTCGCCGGGCCGGCCAAGGGCCTACTTCTTCAGTTCCTCGACCGGATCGTAGATCCAGCCGTAGGCCGCGTAGTCGTAGCCGACGATGCCCTCGGGGAAGAACAGCGCGAGTTCGCGCACGGCGGCCTCGGGGCTGTCGCTGCCGTGCACGAGGTTGAAGCTGCGGCTCACGCCGAAGTCGCCGCGGATCGTGCCGGCCGCCGCGTCGGCGCCGAACGTCGCGCCCATCAGGTTGCGGCAGATCTTGATCGCGTCGATGCCTTCGAGCGCGAGCGCCACGACCGGCGAGCTGGTCATGAACTTCACGAGGCCCGGATAGAACTTGCGTTCGCGGTGCTGCTCGTAGTGCTTCGCCGCCAGCTCCGGCGAGATCTTCATCAGCTTCAGCGCGACGATCTTGAGGCCCTTCTGTTCGAAGCGGGCGAGGGTCTGGCCGACGAGGCCGCGCTGCACGGCGTCGGGCTTCAGCAGGATCAGGGTACGTTCCATGGTTCGGTCGGGGCGTCCGGGCGGTAGATTGAGGGCGAGCATGATAGCAACGCAGGCACTGCCCGCCGCACGCATTCCGGCCCGCCGGCGGCGAGCGGGAGGGTTGCCGTGCCTGCTGCTCGTCGCCCTGACGGCGGCGTGTGCGGCGGGGCGCGAGACCACTCTGTCGCGCACGGCGCGGTGGCGCGAACACGACCAGGCGCGCATCGACGCGGAGCGCCTCGCGCGCGAACTCGACCTGCTGCGCCACGAGGTCGCCGAGCGGCGGAGCGCGATCGGCGCGGCGCGCGCCGAGTCGGCGCAGCTCGGCGCCGCGCTGCGCGCGACGCGGCAGGACCTGCTCCACCAGGTCACGCGTCTGGCGACGATGGAGCAGGACCTGCAGGCGGCGAAGGCGCGCGCGCTCGCGATCGAGCAGGAGCTCGCGCCGCTGCGCGCGCTGGAGCAGACGCTGCGCGACCAGGGCCGGCTGCGCGCCGAGGCCGAGCAGCGGCTCGCGGCGCTGCAGGCGGAGGTCGCCGCGGCGGAGAAGTCGGCGGGCGAGCAGGCCCCAGCGCTGCAGGCCCGCCTGCAGCAGCTGCAGGCGCAGCTCGAGGCCTGCAGGCAGGCCGAACAGGCGATCGCCGCCGCCGTCGCGGCGGTCGCGGCAGCCGACGCCGCGCTGGGGCCGGCGCCGCCGGCGGCCCCGCCGCAGCAGCCCGCGAAGAAGTGACCGGCCCGGCTACGGCCAATCGTGGTGGAAACACCCGCCGGGGCGGTCGGTGCGTTCGAAGGTGTGCGCGCCGAACAGGTCGCGCTGCGCCTGCGTCAGGTTCTGCGGCAACACCGCGCGTCGGCACGAATCGAACCACGCGAGGCTCGCGGCCATCGCGGGCGCCGGCACGCCGTGCGCCGCGGCGAAGCCGACGGTCTCGCGCCACCGGTCCTGCAGCCGCAGCAAGGTGCCGCCGAGCCCGGGATCGAGCAGCAGGGGGCCCTGGGGCTGCCGCCGGCAGGCGGCCTGGACTTCGTCCAGCAGCCGCGCGCGCAGGATGCAGCCGCCCTTCCAGATGCGCGCGATCTCGGCGAGGTCGAGGCCCCAGCGCCGCTCGGTGCCGGCGGTCGCGAGCAGGTCGAAGCCCTGCAGGTAGCAGCTGATCCTGCTGCCCAGGAGCGCCCCGTGCAGCGCATCGAGGAAGCCGGGGCCCGGCGGCGGCGGGCGGTCCGGCCCGCGCAGCACCCGGCTCGCGGCGAGCCGTTCCTGCTTGCGCTCCGACAGGCAGCGCGCGGCGACCGCGGCGTGGATGGTCGGCGCCGGCACGCCGTGGCGCAGCGCGAGTTCGCTGGCCCAGCGGCCGGTGCCCTTCTGGCCGGCGCGGTCGAGCACCACGTCGACCATCGGCAGGCCCGTCGCCGGGTCCACGGCGCGCAGCACGCGCGCGCTGATCTCGAGCAGGTAGGAGCCGAGCGGGCCGCGGTTCCAGCCGGCGAACGTCTCGGCGATCTCGGCGCAGGACCGGCCCGCGGCGGTCCGCAGCAGGTCGTAGCACTCGGCGATCAGCTGCATGTCGCCGTACTCGATGCCGTTGTGCACGACCTTGACGAAGTGTCCCGCGGCGCCCGTGCCGACGTGCGCCACGCACGGTCCGTCGGCCTGCGCGGCGATGCGCACCAGCAGCGGCGCGAGCTCCGCGTAGGCGTCGCGCGCGCCGCCGGGCATCAGGGACGGTCCCTCGAGCGCGCCCTGTTCGCCGCCGGAGACGCCCATGCCGAGGAAGCGCAGCCCGGCGGCCGCGAGCGTGGCTTCGCGGCGTTCCGTGTCGTCGGGGTGGCTGTTGCCCGCGTCGACGAGGAGGTCGCCGGGCTCGAGCAGGGGCAGGAACCCGCCGATCGCGTCGTCGACGGGCTGCCCGGCCCCGACCAGCAGCAGCAGGCGGCGCGGCCGCTGCAACGCCGCGGCGACCTCGTGCGGAGTCGCGGCGCCGGACATGCGCTGGCCGGGCCCGAGCCGCGCCAGCGTGGCCGCGATCTCGGCGGGCACGCGGTCGTGCACGGCGACCGCGAAGCCGGCCCGCGCGAGGTTGAGGGCCAGGCCCCGGCCCATCGTGCCGAGGCCGACGACGCCGATCTGCGAGGTGCCGTGCATGCGGCGCGACAGCCTAGCGCGCGCACCCCGCGAGCCGGAGGGCCGGCTTCAGCGCCCGCCGGTCGCCGGCGGCGCCTGCGGGGCCAACGCCCCGAGCCAGGTCGCCCAGGCGCGCGGGTCGGCACCCGGGTCGCTGCCGGCGAGGCGGCGCAGGGCCTGGCGGTAGGCGCGCACGATGACGGTCGCCTCGAACACGCCGGCCACGGTCACGTCCAGCACGGCGCCGCTCTGCAGCAGGCCGACCTTCGGGTCGGCGATGAACGACGCCGAGGCCACCTCGACGTCGAAGTCGCGGATGTAGGCCTGCTGGTTCAGGAACGCGACGTGGCCGCGCACGGCGGGGTCGGCGGCGGCGAGCGCCACGCCCGCGTTCGGGCCGGCCAACACCAGCAGCCGCAGCGCATCGCGGTGGCCGAGCGCCGCGAACGCCTCGGCGGTGCGGACCCGCATGCGGCCGTTCTGGTGCATCAAGCCCGGCGCGAGGTAGGTCACCGCGGCGGCGTCGGCGCGCCCGTGGCCGCGCAGCAGCTCCGCGGCCGCCTCGCGCACCTCCGGGCTGCCGTCGAGCACCGTCGTGCGCAGCACGAACGAGTCGTTGCCGGCCGCCTCGCGCCGCAGCAGCGCGCCGAGCGCGACCGTGCGCCGCTGGGCCGAGACGTTGCGCCGGGCCTCGAGGCGCAGGTCCTGGTCGGCGTTCGGCTCGCGCACCAGCAGTTCCTCGATCGCCGCGGTGCGGCCGGGGCCGGCGTCGGCGCGCAGCTGCTCGAGCAGCCGGTGCACGCGCGTGCGGACGTCGGCGGCGCGCCACTTGCGCGGCAACACCTCGGGCTCGAGCTGGGCCAGGAAGTCGTCGATGCGGCGCTGCAGCGGCGCGCGCGGCGCGGCCTGCAGGTGGGCCGGGGCGGTCGCCTCGCGCTGTTGCCGCACGGCGCGGTCGAGGTGGCGCCAGAGTTCGGGCACGAGACCGAGTTCGCGCGCGGACGCTGCGAGGTGCAGGTTCGCGAACGCGGTGTCGCCGGCGGCCCGGGCCCGCCCGGCGAGTTCCTCGCGCAGTTCGTTCTCCCTGCGGTGCGCCACGACCTGGGTCTTGGCGACGATCACGATTCCGTCGTTCGTCGCGATCTCCCAGGTGTCGCCCTTGTCGACGGCCTTGCCGACCAGCACGCGGCCGTCGGCGAGCCGGAACTCGTCGGCGCAGAGCGGGGGACAGCAGAGGCAGGCGGCGGCGAGCGGGACGAGCCAGCGGAAGATCGTCATGGCGTGGTGCGGTCGGACCCGAGGAAGCCGGTGAGGGAGCGCGCCGGCCCTGGTAGGATCGCCTGCGCCAGCATGAAACGTACCAGCAAGAACGCCCTGTTCGCCATCGTCGCCGGCGCCCTCTGCTGCCCCGCGCAGGAGCCTGCGCCGCCGCCGGCCCCGGCTCCACAAGCCGATCCCATCGCGGCGATTCTGGCCAAGGTCAAGGCGGCCGAGGCGGCCGCGAGGAGCTTCCACGTCGAACTGACGACGCGCGGCGCGCTCGAGGACGGTCTCGAGTTCACGACCAGCGGCAGCCTGCATGTCCTGCGCGGGACACACCCGCGGCAGAAGACGGTGCTCCGGTTCGAGTTCGGCAACGGCCTCGGCGGCGTCATGGAGACGGTCCGGACCAAGGACGGCATCACGATCTACCAGGACGACCCCGCGTTCGGCGAACTGCTGCTGCAGGTCGCCCCGGCCACCGTCGCCGACCTCGAGTGGGCCGGCACCGTGCTGGCGCGCAGCGACCTGCCGGGCATGCGCGACGCGCTCGCCGAGGCGCCGCTCGGCAGCGGCCTGCTCGAGGATCTGCGGGTCCACTTCGACCTCGCGGTCGGCAAACCGGCCGAGGTCGGCGGCGTGCCGGGCACCTGGCTCGTCGGCGCGCGGCGGCCCGGGCTCGGCGACCAGGACCCCGAACTGCCGATCGCGACGCGCGTCGAGGTGTTCGTGCGCAGCGCCGACCACGCGGTGCTCGAGGTCGTGCACCACCGGGGCGACAAGGTCCTGCAGCGCATCGGGGTGCAGCGGCTCGAGGTCGACGTCGCGATCCCGGACGAGGTGTTCGCGATCGACGCCCGCGGGCTGAAGCCGCGCGACGTGGCCACCTACCCGCCACTGTGGGAGCAGATCGAGCGCGCGCTCGCCGCGGCCGAGGCGAAGGCCGGCGAGGGCGTGGTGCGGCCGAGCCGGCGCGAACGGTAGCGGCGCGTCCGGCGCTACGCGCGGTCCTCCTCGGCCGGCGGCGCGTCGCGCAGTTCGAGGCCCTTGTAGCGCGACACCGCGTAGTCGATCTCGAAGTCGGAGTGGAACAGCGCGACGAAGCGACCCGCTTCGTCCTTGACGACCATCGGCAGGATCTCGAGCAGTTCGTCGGAGACGTTCCGGATCCAGCGCGCGCGCGTCCAGGCCTTGCGGTCGAGCCGCAGCTGCACGCCGTACTCGTTCTCGAGGCGCCACTGGAACACCTCGAGCTGCAGCTCGCCGACGGCGCCGAGCACCGGCTCGCGCGCGCCGACCCGCGGCCAGAACACCTGCACGACGCCCTCCTCGCCGAGCTGCTGCAGGCCCTTGCCGAAGCCCTTGCTCATCGACGGCTCGCGCGGCGCCACCTGCGCGAAGATCTCCGGCGGGAAGCGCGGGAAGTTGCGCACCGCGAACCCCGGGCCCGAGCTCAGCACGTCGCCGACGCGGAACATGCCGGGGTTGATGAGCCCGATCACGTCGCCGGGCCAGGCTTCCTCGATCGAGACGCGCTCCTGGCCGAAGAACCGGTGCGGGTGCGACAGGCGCACCTCGCGGCCGAGCCGCAGGTGCTTGCACGTCATGCCGCGCAGGAAGCGCCCCGCGCACACGCGCACGAACGCGATGCGGTCGCGGTGCATCCTGTCCATGTTCGCCGCGACCTTGTAGACGAAGCCGGCGAAGAACGGCGCGTCCGGCGGGATCGGTCCGCCGAGCGTCGGCAGCGGGCCCGGCGGCGGCGCGATCTCGACGAAGTTCTGCAGCAGGTTCTCGACGCCGAAGTTCACGAGCGCGCTGCAGAAGAACATCGGCGAGATCCGCTGCGCCAGGAACTCGGGCATCGCGAACGGCCGCACGCAGGTCTCGACCATCGTCAGGTCCTCGAGCAGCCGCGCGTGCGCGCGGTCGCCGAGCTCCCCGTGCAGCGCTGGGTCCATCGGTCCGGTCGTCTGCACCAGCGCGCGCGTCGCGTTGTGCGCGGTGCGCTCGAACAGGAACACCTGCTTGTCGCGCAGCGAGTAGACGCCGCGGAAGTCGTCGCCCGAGCCGATCGGCCAGGTCGCGGGCACCACGGTGATGCCGAGCACCTTCTCGACCTCGTCGATCAGGTCGAGCGGCGCGCGCGCCGGCCGGTCCATCTTGTTGACGACGGTGACGATCGGGATGCCGCGGTCGCGGCAGACCTTGAACAGTTTGATCGTCTGCGGCTCGACGCCCTTCGCCCCGTCGATCAGCATCAGCGCCGCGTCGGCGGCGACCAAGGTCCGGTAGGTGTCCTCGCTGAAGTCCTGGTGGCCCGGCGTGTCGAGCAGGTTGATGCAGTGGCCTGCGTACTCGAA
>VGXW01000259.1 GCA_016873195.1 Planctomycetota bacterium
TTTTGACCGTCTTCCTGCTGCTCGGGCTGGTCGCCGGCGGCTTCCTGGTGCTGTGGCGCGCGCTGCGCGGCCCCACGCCCGCCGACCGCACGGTGTCGGTCGACATCCTCGGCGTGCTGATGGTCGGTTTCTGCGCGGTGCTGACGGTCCACACCGGCCGGGACCTCTACATGATCGTCGGCGTGGCCTGGTCGCTGCTCGCGTTCATCGGCAGCCTCGCGCTGGCCAAGTACCTCGAGGGGATGCACTACGATGCTTGACCTCGCCAATCCGCACCACCTGCTGGTGGCCCTGCTGATGTTCGCCGGACTGTGTTTCGACGTGATCGGCTGCGTCGGCCTCGTGCGCCTGCCGGACGTCTACAACCGCCTGCAGGCCGGCACCAAGTGCGTGACGCTGGGCACGTTCCTGATCCTGCTCGGCGTGATCCTGCGCTACGGCCTCGGCGCGATCGGCGTGAAGGCCGTGGTCTGCCTGTTCTTCGTCGCGGTCACGTCGCCGACCGCCGCGCACGCGATCGCGCGCGCCGCGCACCGCGCGGGCTTCGGGCTCTGGTCGGGCTCCGTCTGCGACCGCTACGCCGAGGACGGCCAGGGCCGGCGCGGGCCCGGTTCGCGGGAGGTGGCGCCATGAAGTGGCCGAAGCTGCGCGAGTTGAAGGAGGCCGTCACGAGCCTCGTGAAGGGCCCCTACACGCACCCGTTCCCGGCCGCGCCGACGCCGCAGCCGGAGTGGATCCGCGGCAAGCCGGTCTACGACCCGGCCGGCTGCATCGGCTGCGGTGCTTGCGCCGAGGTCTGCCCGGTGCGCGCGATCGAGGTCCAGGACCGGCGGACCGACGACGGCCGCTGGACGCGGCGGCTCGTGCTGCACTACGACAATTGCGTGTTCTGCGGCGAGTGCATGCGCGGCTGCTCGACGCAGCAGGGTGTGAAGCTGTCGTCGTCGTACGAACTGTCCGGGTTCGACCGGAAGCAGATGGTCGAGACGGTCGAGAAGGAACTGGCGGTCTGCGAACTGTGCCGCGAGCCCTTCGCGGCGCGCGACCACCTGCTGTGGATCCACCGCCGGCTCGGCGCGGGCGCGTTCGCGAACCCGACCGTCTACCTGGTCGAGCAGGAGCGCCTGGGGCTGCGCGAGGTCGTGGAACGCGACGACCGGCCGATCGACCGCAGCGACATCCAGCGCGTGCTGTGCCCCGACTGCCGGCGCAGCGTGACCCTGCTCGACGAGTGGGGGCCGGTGAAGTGAGTGGTGGTGCGGGCGACCCGCCCGGCGCGGCGCTGGCGGCGGCGCTGCGGCCGCTGCTCGCGCGGCGCTGGCTCCTGGTCGGCATCGGCAACGAACTGCGCGGCGACGACGGTTTCGGTCCGGCGCTGGCGGCGCTCGTGCGCGCGGCGGGCGGGCCGGCGCTCGACGCGGGCACGGCTCCGGAGAACCTGACGGGACCGATCCGCCGCGCGCGGCCCGAGGTGCTGCTGCTCGCGGACGCTGCGGACCTGGGCGCCGCGCCGGGCACCGTGCGGCTCCTGCCGCCGGCCGCGCTGGCCGAGGGCGGCACCGGCACGCACGATCCGGGGCTCGGCATGCTCGTGCAGTTCCTGCAGGCCGAACTGGGTTGCGAGGTGGTGGTGCTGGCCGTGCAGCCGGCGACGGTGGCGTTCGGGGCGGAGCGCAGCGCGGCCGTGCGCGCGGCGGAGCGGCGGCTCGCGGCGCTGCTCGCCGGGCGTGGATAGGGTCTGCCCCGCGCGGACGTTGCGGGGCAGTCACCATGCCCGGCGACGCCGCAGATCACGCCGGCAAGCTCTCGATGCGGAGGTCGCAACGCGAGCCCTCGGCCACTCCGTGGCGCCCCCGCTCGGCGGGTGCGGGGTCGCGCGGCCCCCTGCCGTGTTCGCAGGTAGGATCCGGGCTCATGTGCCGCCTCCTCGCTGCTCCCCTGGTCCTCGCCGCGGCCCTCCCGGCCCAGACCACGCACGTCGTGGGGCCGGGCGGTTTCGCCGAGATCACCCACGCCCTCGCGGTGGCCAGCCACGGCGACGTGCTGCTCGTCCACCCGGGTTCGTACCAGCCGTTCAACACCGGCCTCGCGGTCACGATCCGCGCCCTGCTGCCGGGCACCGTGACCATCGTCCCGGGCTGGGGCTCGACGTTCACCGTGCCCGCCGGCTTGACGGCCCACCTCGTCGGCGTCGACACGCACTTCTTCGGGGTGGGCAGCGGCCGAGCGGCGTTCGACCAGTGCACGTTCGTCGGCGACGGATTCGGCGGCCACACCGCGCTCACCGTGTCGAACGGCGCGATCCACCTGCAAGGCTGCACGGTGCGCACCGTGCCCGCGTCGTTGGTGGCGCCTGCGGCGGTGTTGCGCGCGCAGGGCTCGGAGGTCACGGCAATCGATTGCACGATCGAAGGCGCCGACGCTTCGGCGTTCTTCGGCATCCCGGGGCCGGCGGTCGAACTCCTGGGCTCCAGCCTGCGCGGCAGTTCGCTCTGCGTGCGCGGCGGCAACGGCGGCCCGCAGGCCGGCGCGGTGGCGATCTGGGCCGATGCGACCAGCACCGTCTGGCTCTGCGACTCGACGCTCGCGAGCCCGGCGGCGCCGTGCCCGGTGCAGGGTGGGAGCGGCCGCCTCGCGCGCTGCACGCTGACGCCGAACTGCAGCCCGCTGGCCGTCGGCGACGGGCTCGGGATCCACCGGCCGGCACCGCTGCGGCAGGGCGCTCCGTTCGTGCTCGAGTTCCGCGATGCAGGCAACCGCCTCGTCGGCGTGTGGGCCGCGCTGGACCTGCAGACGACGCCCCTCGCAGGCTTCGAGCAACCGCTGCTGCTCGCGCCCGGCCTCGCGTGGCCCGTGGCCCTGCTCACGACCGATGCGACCGGGTTCGCCAGTGCCCAGTGGCCGATCCCCGCGAGCAGCGGCTACGCCGACCGCGCCGTGTGGTTCCAGGCGTTCGCCGGCGCGACGCTGCCGCTGCAGGCGAGCGCGATCGCCGGCGGCATCGTGCGGTAGGCCTTCGAGCGACGACGAACGGAGCTCGCCGCGACTGCCGCGGTCCTCGCCGGCGCCCGATCGGCGGCGGTGGTGCCCCGGCCCGACCGCCTTCCGCACTGTCGGCGCCGCTCTGCGCACTCGGGCCTAGCCCGTCCAGGGCCCTTGTCCGGTTAGGGTCGACGTCCGCCACCGTACCCCCGCCGCATGAACCCGCACGACACGCCGCTCGACTACGCCGCCGTCGGCCTGATCTCCGGCCTCGAGGTCCACCAACAGCTGCTGACCGACAAGAAGCTGTTCTGCCAGTGCCCGGCCGGCCGCTACACGCGCACGCACGACGGCACGGTGCTGCGCCACATGCGGCCGACGCTGTCCGAACTCGGCGTCTACGACGGCACGGCGCTGATGGAGTTCAAGACCAAGAAGCACATCGTCTACCTGCTGAACCGCGCGAACACCTGCACCTACGAGATGGACGACACGCCGCCGTTCCCGGTCAACCAGGCGGCCGTCGACGTCGCGATCGAGCAGTGCCTGATGCTCGGCTGCGACATCGTCGACGAGGTGCACATCGCGCGGAAGCAGTACCTCGACGGCTCGATCCCGACCGGGTTCCAGCGCACGGCGATCGTCGGCGTCAACGGCAAGCTGCCGTTCCGCGGCCGCATCCTGTCGATCACGCAGGTCAGCGTCGAGGAGGACAGCTGCCGCGAGGTCTCCGACAAGGGGCACCTGATCGTCTGGCGCACCGACCGGCTCGGCATGCCGCTGATCGAGACCGTCACCGGGCCCGACCTGCGCACGCCCGAGGAGGTCGCCGAGGCGATCCTGCTGGTCGGCCGCGTCTGCCGCTCGACCGGGCACGTGCGGGTCGGCATGGGCGCCTCGCGCCAGGACGTCAACGTCTCGGTGCGCGGCGGCCGCCGCGTCGAGATCAAGGGCGTGCCGAAGGCGGGCTGGGCCGTGGGCCTCGTGCACGGCGAGGGCTGGCGCCAGGTCAACCTGCTGCGCCTCTGCGACGAACTGCACCGGCGCGGCTTCCGCAAGCCCGAGGACGTGCGCGTCGAGTGCGCCGACGTGACCGCGCTCGCCGACGGCGGTCCGGTGCCGCAGTTGTGCGCTGCGCAATGGCAGCACCTCGTGCAGGAACAGCGCCGCCGGCTCGGGTTCGAACTCGGCCCGGGCGCGTTCAAGGTGTTCGCGGTGCGGCTGCCGGGGCTCGCCGGCACGCTCGGCTGGCCCACCCAGCCCGCCAGGACGTTCGCCGACGAACTCGCCGGCCGCGTGCGCGTGATCGCGGGGCTCGACGAGCCGCCGATCCTGTTCCACTCGGAGGCCTGGCCGGCCGGCGCCGAGGCGCTGCTGCAGAAGCTGCGCGCCGCCGCGCGCTGCGGCGAACAGGACGGGCTCGTGATCGTCTGGGGCCCCGAGCGCGACGTGCGCACGGCGGCCGACGAGATCCGCCTGCGCTACGTCGATGCGGCCGACGGCGTGCCCAACGAGACGCGGCAGCCGTTCGCCGACGGCTCGACCGACTTCGAACGCATCCTGCCCGGGCCGGACCGCATGTATCCCGACACCGACTCGCCGCCCACGCGCGTGACCCGCGACCGGGTCGAACGGCTGCGCGCGGCGTTGCCGGAGCCGCCGTGGCAGCGAGAGGCGCGCTACACCGAGGTCGGCGTGCCGGTGCCGGTCGCGCACTACCTGATCCGGCGCGGCGGCGCGCGGCTCGTCGACCGCGTGGTCGACGAGGCCGGCGCCGACCTGCGCTTCGCGGCGTTCTTCTTCGGCGAGCGGTGCAAGGGCCTGCGCCGCGCCGGCGTGCCCGTCGATCACGTGCGCGACGACGCCTGGGTCGAGCTGTTCGCCGCGTTCGCCGCGCGGCCGGTGCTGCGCGACGCGTGGGAAACGCTCGTGCGGCACATGGCGGCGCAGCCCGGCGTGCCGGTCCGGACCGTAGTCGCCGAACTCGACCTCGATCGCGAACCGCCCGGCTGGCGCAGCCACCTGGGCCAGTGGGTCGCCGCCGCCGGGCGCGAGGCCGGCAGGCGGCCCCCGCCGAGCGTGGCCCGCTACCAGACGGGCCAGGTCATGCACCGGCTGCGCGGGCGCGTGCCCGTGCCGGCGGTGCTCGAGGCGGTCGCCGCGGCCGCGGAGGCGAGGTCATGAGCGATCCGCTGAAGGGCTACAAGGGCCGCGCGCGCGCGCGCCTGCAATCGTTCGGCGTGCGCGTCTGGAGCGACGTCGTGGCGAACAACGACGCCGGCAGCCGGTTCGAGGGCGTGATCCTGCCGCGCAGCGAGACGCTCGACGACCTGCACGTCGTGATCAAGCTGAAGACGGGCTACAACGTCGGCCTGCACGTCGACCGCGTCACGTCGATGACCGAGGTCGGCTACAAGGAGGCGGTCTACAAGATCCCGGAGAAGGAGTTCCCGTCGCGGCCCGAGCTGCCGCGGGTCACGCTGCTCGGCACCGGCGGCACGATCGCCTCGCGGCTCGACTACCGCACCGGCGCGGTGATCCCGGCGTTCACGCCGGGCGAACTCTACGGCGCGGTGCCCGAACTCGCCGACCTCGCGAACCTGACGACGAAGAAGCTGTTCGGCGTGTTCTCCGAGAACATGGCGAAGGACAACTACGTCGCGCTGGCCGAGGCGATCGGCAAGGAGATCGAGAGCGGCGTCGACGGCATCGTGGTCGGCCACGGCACGGACACGATGGGCCACACGGCCGCGATCCTGTCGTTCATGGTGCAGGACACGCCGGTGCCGATCGTGATGGTCGGCTCGCAGCGCAGCAGCGACCGGCCGTCCAGCGACGCGGCGCTGAACCTGATCCACGCGGTGCGTTCCGCCGGCCGCGGCGAGATCGCCGAGGTGCAGATCTGCATGTTCGGCCCGACCTCGGACCAGTACGCGCTGCTGCACCGCGGCACACGCTGCCGCAAGATGCACAGCTCCTACCGGTCGACGTTCCGCACCGTCGGCGGCGTGCCGCTGGCGATGGTCGGCGAGGACTTCCGCTACCTCGTCGACGACTTCCGACGCCGCGACCGGTCGCGCCGGGTGCGCATCGACACGGCCTACGAGGACCGCACGACGATCCTCTACTACTACCCCGGCATGAAGCCGGACCTCGTCGACGCGCTGGTCGAGAAGGGCTACCGCGGCATCGTGATCGCGGGCACCGGGCTCGGCCACATCAACAAGCCGCTCTATCCGGCGATCGGCCGCGCGATCCAGCAGGGCGTGCACGTCGTGATGACGGTGCAGACGCTGTGGGGCTACGCGCAGATGTACGTCTACGACACCGGGCGCGACCTGCTCGACCTCGGCATCGTGCCGCTCGACAACATGCTGCCCGAGACGGCCCTGATGAAACTCAGCTGGGTGCTCGGCCACACCGACGACCACGGCGAGGTGCTGCGGATGATGCGGCTGCCGGTCAACGGCGAGACGACCGAGCGCGAGCCGCACAACGGCTACCTGATCCTGCAGGGTGGGTTGCCGGAGACCGAGGAGTTCGTCGCGAGCCACTGGAAGTAGGGCGGCGCGGATGGCCGGCCCCGGGCCCGAGGCCCTCGCGGCAGGTCGGCGCCTGCGCAGCGTTGACGTTCGCGGGCGCGCCGGGGATCGTCTGCGCCGGCTTCGGTCCCGCGCTGCGGCCCGCTGCGTGCCCCATGTACGTCGACAAGATCACCCTCGAGAACGTCCGGGGTTTCGAGCGACTCGACTTCGATCTCGCCCGACCGGACGGCAGCCATGCCGGGTGGACGGTGTTCACCGGCGACAACGGCTCGGGCAAGAGCGCCCTGCTGAAGGCGATCGCCATCGGGCTGGTGGGCCGCGACACCGGGCTCCAACTCCAACAGAGCCTGCGCCGCTGGATCCGCGACGGCCAGCACCTGGCTTCGATCCGGCTCGAGATCGTGCGCACCGAAGCCGACGACGCCGTGATCGAGTCGGGCCGCAGTCCCGTGACGAAGTTCCCGGCGAAGCTCGTGCTCAGGAACGGCGCCAAGGAGCCGACGCTGGGGGTCGCCAGGCCGGAAGGCAAGCCGGAGAAGTACAAGTCTCCGGAGCGCACGATCTGGTCCAGAGACGCCGAGGGGTGGTTCTCGTGCGGCT
>VGXW01000260.1 GCA_016873195.1 Planctomycetota bacterium
GGGGCGGGTCGGCGACCACCTCGAGGTTGGGGTCCTTCGGCGGCTCGGGCTTCTTGGCCGGCTGCTGGGCGGGCGGCTGGCCCTGCGGGGGCTGGGGCGTCGGTTGCGGCGTCGGCGGCGGGTTCGGCGGCGGGTTCGGCTGCGGCGGTGGCGTCGGCTGCGGATTCGGCTGTGGCGTGGGCTGCGGCGGCGTGGGCTGCGGCGTCGGCTGCGGCGGCGTCTGGCCCTTCGGCTCCCCCGGCTTTGCTTCGCCGGGTCTGGCCTCGCCGGGTTTGGCCTCGGCGGGCGGCGTCTCCTGCTTCGGCGGCTCGGGCGGCTTCTTGCGTTCCTCGACGATCTTCTGGGCCTTCTCGAACGTCTCCTTGAGCAGCTTCTTCGTCTGCGCCTCGCGGGCCATGCCCACGAACACCACGGCATCGTCCTTCCAGACCAACTGGGCGAGCGTCTTGCCGTCGGGGTGCAGCACGGCGCCGAGGCCCGGGAACGCGCTGCCGGCCGGCGTCAGCGCGAGCGAGGTGATGCCGGCGCGCAGCAGTTCGCCGAACACGGGCTGCTTGGGGTAGAGACCGTCCGTGACCTTCGTCGCGGCACGGCCCTGCGCGCCGCCGCCGCCTCCCGAGGGCACCGGGATCGGTTGGCCGCCGCGCCCGGACCGCCGGTCGCCCGGCCGTTCCGCGCGGCCGCCCGGCTGGCCGGCGAGGCCGGCGCGCGAGAAGGCGCTGACGAGGCCCGGCAGGATCGTCGTGCCGGCGGCGTCGACCACGCGCGCGCCCGGCGGCGGCGTCACGTCGGCGCCGATCGCGTCGATCTTGCCGTGCTTCACGACGAGCGTGCCGCGCTCGATCGTCTTGCCCGACACGGTGACGAGCCGCGCGTTCGTGAACGCAACGGGCCGGTCCTGCGCGGTCGCGGCCGCGGCCGCGGCGAGCGCGAGCAGCGCGGCGAGTTGGTGGTGGGTGGTTCTCATCGCACGTCTCCGAGTCGGTGGACCAAGGTTCCTTCGATGTAGACGAGTTCGGGCGGGTGGCGCGGGTCGAGCGGGTCGCCGCGCGTGACCTGGAAGTCGGCGTCCTTGCCGGCGGCGAGCGAGCCGCAGCGATCGGCGATGCCGATCTGGCGCGCGGGCTGGATTGTGACGGCGCGCAGCGCGACCACGGGATCGAGTCCCAGCCGGACCGCCATCGCGGCCTGCAGCTGCAGTTCCTCGGCGGCGACGACGGGCGCGTCGGTGTTGATCGACAGGTCGTGGCAGCCGACGTCCCAGTAGGCCTGGCAGGTGCCCTGGAAGTGGCCGTCGCGCGTGAACTCGTACATGCGCGGGCCGAGGTTCACCGGCGTCTGGCGCCGCGCGAGGCCTTCGGCGGCGAGCCAGCCGTCGAAGCAGCCGTGCGAGAGCACCATGCGCAGGCCGAACACGTCCTGGAACATGCGCGCCGTGGCGATGCAGTCGCGCGCGCCGGCGGTGTGGATCAGCACCGGCACCTCGTGGTCGAACACCTTGCGCAGTTGCTCGAGTTCGGGACGGAAGGCCGGCCGCTCGCCCTGGCCCGCGGCGAACGCGCGCCAGGCCGCGGCGTAGTCGCGGCCGCGCAGCAGCAGCTGGGTCAGCAGTTCGCTGCTGCCCATGCGCGACAGACCGAGGTCGCCGCTCCTGCGCTCGGGGTTGAAGCCCTGGGCGACCTTCATCGCGCCCGGCTCGCGCAGCACCATCTGCTCGAGCGGGCCGTTCCAGCGCATCTTGAGCAGCACGCCGAAGCCGCCGAGGTTCGTGCCCGAGCCCGGGATGAACAGCGTCGTCGTGACGCCGCCCGCCGCGGCGCGGCGGATCGCCTGCTCGGCCGGCTTCACGACGTCGAGCGTGCGCAGTTCGGCGTTCAGCGGCAGCGTCATGTCGTTGATGTCGCCGCCGCCGCCGCTCACGTGGTGGTGGATGTCGACGAAACCCGGGCAGAGCCAACGGTCGCCGTGGTCCTCGATCCTCGCCCCGGCGGGGATCGGCGTCGTGGCGCGCGGGCCGAGGGCCACGATCCGGCCGGCCTGTTCGACGAGCACGCCGGCGTCGATCGGCGGCGCGTCGACGGGCAGGATGCGCGCGGCCAGGTGCGCGGTGGCGTGCGCCGCCTGGGCCGCGAGCGGAGTGGTCGCGAGGCCGCAGCCGAGCACGGCGGCGGCGAGGCGGCGGCAACTCTGCGGCGGACCGGGCACGGGCATCACCAGACGGGGCGCTTGTCGTCGCGGCGGTAGCAGATGTGGCCGCCGATCACCATCGTGCGCACGTGGGAGCGCTGATCGATCGGGTCGCCGCTCCAGATGCCGAGGTCCGCGTCCTTGCCGACCTCGAGCGAGCCGACGCGGTGGTCGATGCCGCCGAAGCGGGCGGGGTTGATCGTCAGCCCGCGCAGCGCCCACTGCTGCGGCAGGCCCAGGCGCACGGCCATCGCCGCTTGCAGCGTCAGCTGCTCCTGGGCCACGACCGGCGAGTCCGTGTTGATGGCGACGCCCTCGACGCCGAGCCCGTGCACCGGGTCGCGCCAGCCGTGCTTGCCGCCGCGCGACCAGTTGCCGAGCAGCCCTTCGAACGCGCCCGTGCGCGGGTTGAAGTAGTACTGGCGCGGACCGCCGACGATCGGCACGCCGGCCTCGTGCATGTCCTGGCTGAGCCGGTAGCCGTCGAACGTGCCGTGCACGATCACGGTCCACAGGCCGAGTTCGAGGCGCAGTTGCTGCAGCGTGTTGAGCACGACCTGGTAGATCTGCGTGTGCACCGAGACCGGGTACTCGTGCCGGAACAGGCCGCGCAGCAGCTCCAGCGTGGGGTCGTGCTTCGGCTTCTCGCCCTTGCCCGCCTGCCAGGCTTCGTGCTGCTCCCAGTAGCGCTTGCCGTCGAGCAGGGTCAGGCGCAGGTTCTCGCTCATGCCCATCATGTCGGTGCCGAGGTCGCCGCTGCCGCGCTCGGGGTTGCCGGCCTGCGCGATCTTGAGGCTGCCCGGGAAACGCACCACCGCCTGCTCGGGCGTGCGCGCCCAGGTCTTCAGCAGGGTGCCGAAGCCGCCCATGTTCGAACCGGAACCCGGGATGTAGAGCACGGTGCCGATGCCGCCCGCGCGCGCGGTGCGGATCTGGTCGTGTTCCATGCCGATCAGGTCGAGCGTGCGCAGCTCGGGGTTGGTCGGGTGCACCGTGTCGTTGAGGTCGAAGCTCTCGCTGGCGATGTGGCAGTGCATCTCCACGATGCCCGGCACGAGGAACGCGTCGCCGCAGTCGACCACCTCGTAGCCGGCGGGCACCGCCACGTCCTTGCTGCTGCCGACGGCTTCGATGAGGCCGTTCCGGGTCAGCACGACGCCGTCGAGGATCGGTTCGGCCGTGATCGGCAGCACCTTCGCGGCGCGGAACGCGTAGCCGGGGCTCGGCAGGCCGCGCGGGCCCCAGTGGGCGACCTGGTAGTCCTGCTCGGTCCTGGGCCGGCGCGGGTACCAGACCTCGAACTGCGGCTGCTGCTGCGGCTGCTGCTCGGCCCGCGGGGCGGGGGACTTCTCGGGCGACGCAGCGGGAGCGGGAACCTGGGCGGGGAGCACCGCCGCGGCGAGTGCTGTGGCGAGCACGTGGATCGGCAGGGTGCGCATCACTTGACCTCCCGGCGGTCGACGACGACCTCGCCGTTGCAGACGACGAGCAGCACGCGGCTGCTGGGCTCGAACGGATCGCCCGAGAACACCACGAAGTCCGCGTCCTTGCCCTTCTCGAGCGAGCCGATGCGGTCGTCGAGCCCGAACGCGCGCGCCGGCCACAGCGACAGGGCCGCGAGCGCGTCCGTCGGCGACAAGCCGTAGCGCACGGCGTGCGCGACGTGCAGCGGCAGGAACCGCGTGCCGGCGCAGTCGCCGCTGCCGAACAGGATCGGCGAACCGCGGTCGGCGAGGATCGCCGCCGCGTTGCGCAGTTCGCCCTCGTCCTCGTAGACGGACTCGGGGCCGACGAGCACGGCGGGCTTCTTGTCGCGCGCGCAGGCCGGGTCGTCGAGCAGGTCGTCGACGCCCTGCAGCACGTAGCGCAGCTGTTCCTTCTCGAGCAGGTCGATCACGTCGCCGATCGCCTGGCCGCGGCTGCTGCGCACGACCAGCGTGCCGCGCTTCTCGATCGCCGCGCGCAGCGGTTCGAGCGCTTCGTCGACCTTCGGCGGCTTGGGTTTGCCGTCCTCACCGGGTTTCGCCTCGGCGCGGCGCGGCGCGGCCGGTGCACTGCCCGGCGTCTTGCTGGTGCGCGTGCCGGTGAACGGCTGCTCGCCGCCCTGGCCCATGCCGAACGTGCCCTTGATCGTGTCGCCGGTGATCGTGCCTTCGAGCTTCGTCGTGCCGCCGCGGCCGGTGCCGAACTCGAGCACGAGCTTGCCGTTCTCGTAGCTGCCGCCCTGGATCGGGCGCGGTTCGGAGTCGCGGCCCATGATCGACATCTTCACGGTGCCGGTGACCTTGGTGCCCTCGAGCCGCAGGTCGAGCGTGACCTTGATCTGCAGGCGGCCCTGCACGTCGATCTCGGCCTCCCAGGTGCCGCTGACGGGGTCCTCGGCGGGTCTGGCCTCGGGCGCCTTCGGCGGTTCGGCGGGGGCCGGCGCCGCCGGCTTCTTGCCGGCCTGCCACTCGGCGAGTTCCTTCTCGTACTTGCGCCACTGCTCGACGTACTGTTTGCCGCGCTCGAGCTGGTCGCGCAGCGGTTTGATCGCGTCGGGCCCGACGCCGTCGTGCAGAAGCCGCTGGCCCGCGACCGCGCGCAGCAGCATGCCCGCCTGGTCGCGCGCGCCGGTCTTGATCGCCGCGATGCGGCCAGCGACCGGGCCACCGTCCTTGCCGCTGACGAGCAGGGTGGTCAGGCCCTCGGCGAGTGCTTGCTGGAACATCGGGTCGTCGTGCACGATCGCTTCGTGCAGCCGCTGGTTGGGCTGGCCGGGCGGCACGGGCGTGCCCTCGCCGGCGAGGCCCAGGTGCGAGAACGCGTCGACGAAGCCGGGCGTCATCACGCCGCCGGGCACGTCGACCACGCGCGCGCCGTAGGGGATCGCGAGGCCCTCGCCGACGCCCTTGATGCGGCCGTCCTGCACGAGGATCACGCCGTCGCGGAACACGCGCCCGGTCGCGTCGAGGATGCGGTCCGCGCGCACGGCGAGCGCCTGGCGCGCGGTCTTGCGCGCGTAGACCTGCCGGCCGTCGATCCAGGTCGCCTCGACCATCGTGCCGACCGCGAGCGGGTCGCCGCTGAGCACCAGGAAGTCCGCGTCCTTGCCCGGCGCCAGCGTGCCGACGCGCGCGGCCACGCCGAGCAGCAGCGCGGCGTCCGCGCCGACCGCGCGCAGCGCCGCCGGCCGCGGCAGGCCGTGGCGCACGGCGATCGCGACCGCCATCAGGTAGTCGCGCGGCGACACGCCCGCGGCGGGGGCGAGGCCGACCGGCATGCCGGCCTGCGCGGCGGCGGCGGGGGCGCCGAGGTCGGGCTCGCGCAGCTCCTGCAGGCGGTCCTCGCCGCCCGGATTCGACTGGCCGAACCGCACCGGCACGCGGAACACCGCGCCGACCTTCTGCCGGGCCGCGTCCGCGGCGAGCGGCGCGAGCTCCTGCGGATCCTCGAGCACCATGCGCACGCCGAGTTCCCGCTGCAGCTGCAGCGCCCCGCGCACGTCCTGGCTGCGCCACGCGGCCGCGCGCAGCGGCAGCTTGCCGGCGATCACGTCGGCGAGCGGGCGTTCGTCGTAACGGTGCTCGGCGGGCCCGAGGCCGCCGGGCGCCTTGTTCGGATCGGTCGCGGCGGCGAACAGCGCGCGCAGTTCGGCGAGCACGGAGATGCGCGCCGTCGGCGCCTGGATGCGCGCCGCTTCGAGCGGTTCGTCGCTGGTCGGGTGCGGCACCGGCTCGAACACGCGCGGCGCCTGCAGCGCGGCGTCGCCGAGGTTCACGCGCAGGCACGCGTTCTCGGTCAACACGCGCGCGACGAGATCGGTGCCGGCGAGCTTGACCACGGCACCCTGGCCCCCCACCAACCGCGCGCGGCCCGGCGACAGGTAGGCGGTCGTCACGCCGCCCTGCAGCGCGCTGGGCCACTTGCGGTCGAAGTCGAACCCGTCGACGGCCAGCGCGTCGGGCGTGACCTGGTAGTCGGCGTCGGCGCTGCCGGCGAAGTCGCCGTCGACCGCGACGATGCCCGGCATCACGACCTTGCCGCGCGCGTCGACGACCGGCAGTTCGGCCGGCGGCGCGTCCGTGCCGATCGAGTGCACCACGCCGTTCTTGACGACCAGCCACACGTCGTGCAGCACCGTGGTGCCGTCGCCGACGAGCAGCGTGCCGCAGCGGACCGCGCGGTCGCGCGCGGTGTCGGGGGCCTGGGCCGCCAGCGGGACCGGGCCCGCGAGCAGGCACAGCGTGCCCACGCCGAGCAACGAGGCGATCGTGCGCATCACCGGGCCTCGTTCTTGTCGGTCTGCTTCGGCGGCTCGACCTGCTTTGGCGGCTCGGCGGGCGCCGCCTTCGCCTCGCCGGACTCGGCCTTGTCGGGGCCCGCGCCCTTCTTCGTGCGCTGCTGCTCGTCGCCGAACAGGTACTGCAGGCGCGGGTCCTTCTGCCGCTCGTAGACGACCTGGCCCTCGAGCACGACGGTCTCGACCCAGCTGGTCGCCTGCAGCGGATCGCCGCTCAGGACCTGCAGGTTGCCGAGTTTGCCCTCGGCGAGGCTGCCGATCTGGTCCTCGAGGCCGAGCACGCGCGCGGGCACGGTGGTCAGCGCCTCGAGCGCGCGCTGCCGGTCGACGCCGTTGCGCACGCAGGTGCCGAGCTGCCACCACGGGTAGCTCGTCGGGCCCGCGATGCCGAGCGACAGCGCGAACGGCACGCCGGCGTCGGCGAACAGCTTCGCGGTGCAGAACTTCTTCTCCTTCTGCGTCTCCTCGTCGGTCTCGAAGTACTCGATCACCTCGTCGAGCACGGGCGGGCGCTTGGCCTTGGCGAGCTGCTGCACCGCCTCGTCGACGTTCGGGCCGAGCACGAGCACGAGGTCGAGTTCCTGGTCGAGGCGCAGCGCCTCCTCGGCCTCGGCGACCGAGGGCACGAACAACCAGCCCT
>VGXW01000261.1 GCA_016873195.1 Planctomycetota bacterium
TTCGGTTCGTCCATGGTCAGTCCGGGCGCTGCAGCAGCAGCACCTTCAGATACTCGGATCCGGGGTGCGTGAGCAACACGGGATGGTCGGGCCCGGCGCCGAGCCGCTGCCGCAGCACGATCCGGAACGGCAGGCCGGCGGCAGCCTGGCGCACGAGTTCCTCGAACCTCGCGGGCTCGACGTGGTGGCTGCAGGTGCAGGTCAGCAGGAAGCCGCCCGGCGCCAGCACGCGCAGCGCCTGGCGGTTCAGGTCCCGGTAACCGCGGGACGCGCCCTCGACCTCGCGGCGCGACTTCGCGAAGGCCGGCGGGTCGAGCACCACGAGGTCGGCCTGGCGACCGGACTCGCGCTGCTGCCGCAGGAAGTCGAACACGTCGGCTTCGACCGTCGTGAGTCCGGTCAGGCCGTTCCGCTGCGCCCCGGCCGCGGCCGCCGCCAGTGCTTCCGCCGACTGGTCGACGGCGGTCGCCGAACGCGCCCCGCCAGCGAGCGCGGCGAGCGAGAAGCCGCCCTGGTAGCTGAACAGGTCGAGCACGGTCCGGCCTGCCGCGAGCTCGCGCACGAGGCCCCGCGCGGGCCGCTGGTCGAGGTAGAACCCGGTCTTGTGGCCGGTGAACGGCCGCACCGTGTGCCCGACGCCGTGCTCGACGATCGCCGCCGCCTCGATGCGGCGCCCGTGCAGCAGGCGCACCTCCGCGGGCAGCCCTTCGTGCCGCCGCGCGGGCACGTCGTTGCGCGCGACGACGGACTCGGCGCCGAGCCGGCCGACGAGGAACGGCACGATCGCGTCGAGCGCGCCTTCGACGACGGCGCTGGTGGACTGCAGCACGAGCACGGGGCCGTAGCGGTCGACCACGAGCCCCGGCAGGCCGTCGGCCTCACCGTGCACGAGCCGCGCGCCGTCGTCGGGCCCGAGTTGGCCCGAACGGCGCGCGACCGCCGCCTGCAGGCGCGCATGGAAGAACGTCTCCCGGTCCGGCGCGCCGTCGCCGGGCCACGGACCGGCAAGGCGCAGCGCGAGCCGGCCGGCCGAGGTGAAGCCGAGGCCGAGGTCGCGGCCGAGTTCGTCGCGCACGCGCACGAGACGGCTCGGGGCGAGTTCGCCGCCGGCCACGTCGTCGCGGTAGAACCACGGCTGGCCACGCCGCGCGAAGCCGCTGGCCTGCGCGCAGAGCCGCACGGCATCGGGGGTCGGGGCTCCTGGTCCGTTCGACATGCGGGCGGCAACGTTAGGCCACGGTGACGGTGCGGGCCAACTGCGGATGCCCGGCCGGTCCGTGGCGACCGCCGCGGCGGCGCCGAGTTCGTGTTTCGCCCCGGACCTGTCGCGGCGTTGCGGCGTGCCGGGGCTCAGACTTCGATGTCGAGCGGGCGCCGGTGGTCCCCGGCATGCACGAGCCGCACCAGGCGCAGGCGGTCGCCGAGCAGGCCGTCGGCGGCGAAGCCGCACTCCTGGAAGAAGCGCAGCGCCGGTTCGTTGCCGAGGTCGATCAGGGCCAGCAGGCGACGCACACCCCGGCGCCGCGCGTGGTCGAGGGCGGCGCCGAACATCGCCCGCCCGAGCCCCCGGCGGCGGCTGTCGGGCGCCACCAGCACCGTGATCTCGGCCACGCGGTCGGGCCCGGTGTCGAGGCGCACGAGGCCGACCGGGCGGCCGCCGGCCTCCGCGACGCGGGCCGTGATCCTGGGATCCGCGAGCAGCCGGGCGGGCCAGTTCGCGCGTGCGGCCCCGGCCGGCAGCGAAAGACCCGGTCCTTCGAGCCAGGGTTCGACCGCAGCCGCATCCGCGAGTCGGAACGGGCGGACGTGGAGGCCGTCTGGCTTCTTGGGCACGCGAGGCACGGTTGCGGCAGCGAGGGTGTTGGCCCCTAGTTTTCCGCGCGCAGCGGTAACCGGATCCGCCCTGGACACTTCGCTTGACCCGCCCTGTGGCAGGGGTAGCATCTGCCGCCCTTCGATCCGGCCGCCGTTCCTGGCAGCGGGTGCTGGATCGGACCGACACCCGGCAGGCCCGGGCAGCCGGCAGAGGCTCCGCGGACGGTCCGACCGCCCACGAAGCCCCGAACCGAGGTTCGGGGTGCGGGTGCTCTGTTGCCTGCCGGGGCGTTGTCGTTTCTCCGTACTGGTCTCCCGCGCCTCCTTCCCCAATGGCCAACAACGCCGACATCCTCCGCTACATCGACTCGATCGCCCGCGACAAGGGGATCGACAAGGAAGCGCTGATCGTCGCCATCGAGCAGGCGATGGCCCAGGCGTTGGCCAAGAAGTACGGCGTCGAGGACGTGGAGATCTCCCTCGACCGCGACAGCGGCGAGTTCCAGTGCAACTACGACGTGTCGATGGAGGAGCAGGGCCGCATCTTCGCGATGTCGGTCAGGCAGGCGATCACCGGCAAGATCCGCGAGGCCGAGCGCGACGTGATCTTCGACGAGTACGAGCAGAAACTCGGCGAGATCGTCAGCGGCACGATCCAGCGCTTCGAGGGCGACACGGTGATCGTCAACCTCGGCCGCAACATCGAGGGCATCCTGCCGCGCGCCGAGAAGGTCCGCAGCGAGAACTACAACGTCGGCGAGCGCATCCGCGCGTTGATCTTCGAGGTCAAGAAGGTCGGCCCGCGCGTCAAGGTGATCCTGAGCCGCACGCACCGCGACCTGGTCCGCGCGCTGTTCGAACTGGAGGTGCCCGAGATCGCCGACGGCACGATCACGATCCGCCGCATCGAGCGCGAACCGGGCTACCGGACCAAACTCGCCGTCGACTCGACCGACGACAAGGTCGACTGCGTCGGCGCCTGCGTCGGCGTGCGCGGCAACCGCATCAAGTCGATCATCGACGAACTGAACGGCGAGCGCATCGACATCATCCGCTGGAACAGCGATCCGACGACCTTGATCGCCAACGCGCTGAAACCCGCCGAGGTCGGCGACATCACGCTGGACCCGGCGGCCAAGAAGGCGCTGGTGATCGTCAACGAGGACCAGCAGTCGCTCGCGATCGGCAGGAAGGGCCAGAACGTGCGGCTCGCGAGCAAGCTGACGGGCTGGGACATCGACATCATGACGCGCGCGGAACTCGAGCGTTCGGTGCAGGCCGAGGACGAACCGGCAGCGGCCGGCGCAGAGTCCTCCGCGGCGGAGACCTCGCCCGCGGCCGACGCGGCCGCCGCGGGCGGACCTGCCGCGCCGGCGACGCCGGCTCCCGCGGACGGCGAGCACGGCGCCGGCGTGCCCGACGCGCCCGGACCCGATGCGGCGACGGGCAGCGGCGCATCCGGCGACGGCGCCGCGGCCCCGCCGGCCGAAGCCAACTGACCCTGCCGACCCCGACCCTCGAGCCCAGTGACCCTGCAACCCGGAATGGAACAAGCCGAACCGCGCAGCAACCGCGCGACTGCGCTGCGGATCGGTGAGGAGCGACGCGATTGAAAAAGGTACGAGTCTTCGAACTGGCCAAGGACTTCGGGATGAAGGGTCCCGACCTCGCGAAGCTCTTGCGCGAGATCGGCTTCGAGAACGTCAAGACCCACATGACCGTGCTCGACGACGCGGACCTCATGATGGTCGAGGCACGTTTGTCGGCACAGGGCCTGCGCCGGCAGCCCGCGGCGAGCGAGGCCCCGGCCGCGGTCCCCGCGGCCCCGCCGAAGAAGAAGGTGCTCGGTGCGGCGCCCGCCGAAGCCGCGGAGACCGAAGCCGAGCCCGCGAGCCGGCGCAAGGAACTCAAGGAACTGCCGAAGAAGGCCCTGCCGAAGGCGGCGGCGAAGAAGACGCTGCCGCGCAAGGAGACCGCCGAGCCGGTCGCCGAGACGCACGCGCCGCCCATCGCGGAGCCGGCGCCGCCGCCGCCCCAGACGATGCTCGAACCCGAGCGGGTGCCGGCCCCTGCCGCCGAGCTGCCGGCACCGGCACCGGCTCCCGCCGAGCCCGAGCTGCCCGCCGCCGCGGAGCCGCCGGTTCCGGCCGAGCCTGCCCTGGCCGAAGCCGTGCTGGCTGCGGCCGAGGCGACCGCCGCGCCCACGCCGGTGGAACCGCCGCGGGCCCGCACCGGGGCCGCGGGCCCGGCCGCGCCGGTCGCCGGAGCCCCGCCTGCCGCCTCCCCCGCGGCGCATCCCGCCTCCCCACCCGCCGTCGAGGCACCGGCCGCGCCCGTGCGCAGGCTGCTGGTGCCGCAGAAGAAGGCGACCGTGGTCGGCCGCATCGATCTGCCGCAGGAGACGATCCGCGACGCGAAGCTGCGGTCCGGACCCGCGTCGCAGCAGGACCTGCGCCGCGCCGCGCTGGAGAAGATGAAGCAGCGCACCGGCACGCGCCCGATCCCGCAGGCCGGGCAACGGCGCGGACCGGCGGGCCCGGGCGGCCCGCGCGGGCTCGGCCGCGACGGCGGCCGCGCCGGCGCGACCGGCCTGCCGGGCAAGAAGAAGGCGGCCCCGACCCTCGATCCGCACCGCGTCGTCGAAGTGCAGGAGCCGGTCTCGATGAAGGCCCTGTCCGAGGCGCTCGGCATCAAGGTCACCGAGTTGATCCAGACGTTCTTCCTGAAGCTGAAGATCCCGGGCAAGAACATCAACTCGATGCTGACCAACGAGGAGGTCCAGCTCGTCGGCCTCGAACTCGAACGCAACATCAAGATCGTCGAGCAGAAGGCGGCGATGGACGAACTGATCGAGCAGCTGGTCGAGGACAGCGCCGACGAGGCGTCGGCGCACCGCGCGCCCGTGGTCACGTTCATGGGCCACGTCGACCACGGCAAGACCTCGCTGATGGACGCGCTGCGCAACAGCGACGTCGCCGAGCACGAAGCCGGCGGCATCACGCAGCACATCGGCGCCTACAAGGTCACGACCGACGCGGGCCAGGAGTTCGTGATCCTCGACACGCCGGGCCACGCCGCGTTCACCGCGATGCGCGCGCGCGGCGCGGAACTGACCGACATCGTCGTGCTGGTCGTCGCCGGCGACGACGGCGTGATGCCGCAGACCGAGGAGGCGATCAGCCACGCGAAGGCGGCCAAGGTGCCGATCGTGGTCGCGGTCACCAAGTGCGACCTGCCGCAGAGCAAGCCCATGCAGGTCAAGCAGCAGCTGATGATCAAGGGCCTGCAGGCCGAGGACTTCGGCGGCGACATCGGCGTCGTCGAGGTCAGCGCGCACAAGGCCACCGGGCTCGACGCGTTGGTCGAGCGCATCCTGCTCGAGGCCGAGGTGCTCGAACTGCGCGCGCGGCCCGACGCGCCGGGCAAGGGCGTCGTCGTCGAGTCCCGGCAGTCGCCCGAGCAGGGCGTCGTCGTCACGCTGCTCGTCACCGACGGCACGCTGCGGCTCAAGGACCAGATCGTCTGCGGCGAGAGCTTCTCGCGCGTCCGCGCGATGATCGACGACCACGGCCACGCCCTCGAGGAGGCCGGCCCGTCGACGCCGATCACCGTGTTCGGCCTCGACCGGCTGCCGACGCCGGGCGACAAGTTGTTCGTCGTCGAGGACAGCAAGAAGGCCAAGGAGGTCGTCGAGGAGCGCCAGCGCCGCGTGCGCGAGATGTCGCGCGCCGAACGCACGGCGGTCACGCTCGAGACCCTCTCGGCGAAGCTCGCCGAGAAGGACATCCAGGAGATCAAGATCATCCTGAAGGCCGACGCGATGGGTTCCCTCGAGCCGCTGCGCAAGTGCCTCGAGGACCTGTCGACGCCCGAGGTCCACGTCAACCTCGTGCACAGCGCGCTCGGCGGCATCAACGAGACCGACGTGAGCCTCGCCGAGGCCTCCGGCGCCGTGATCGTCGGCTTCAACACCGTGGCCGACAGCAGCGCGCGGCAGGAGGCCGAACGGGCCGGCGTCGAGATCCGCTACTACGACGTGATCTACGAGCTGCTCGACCAGGTGAAGGCCGCCATGGAAGGGCTGCTCGCGCCGCAGGAGGTGCAGACCGTCGTCGGCCACGCCGAGGTCAAGGCGACGTTCAGGTCGAGCAAGTTCGGCACGATCGCCGGCTGCCGCATCCTCGACGGCCTCGCGAAGCGCAGCGTGACCGCGCGCCTGGCGCGCGACGGCAAGGTCGTCTGGACCGGCAAGCTCGGCAGCCTGCGCCGCGTCGACGAGGACGTGCGCGAGGTCAAGGCCGGCATCGAGTGCGGCATGACGCTCGACGGCTACCAGGACATCAAGGTCGGCGACCTGCTCGAGTTCGTGCAGATCGAACTCGTCAAGCGCACGCTCGGCGGCTGATGCGGCGGACACCATGCTGCACATCGGCGTGCTCCAGTTCAGCCTCGAGATCCCGTACGCGGAGACGCTGAAGGACAAGCGCAACGTCGTCAAGGCGCTGAAGGACCGCCTGCGCCGCTCGTTCAACGTGTCGATCGCGGAGACCGAGGATCTCGACGTGTGCACGCAGGCGACGCTCGGCGCCGTGGTCGCCGGCAGCGACGCGGCGCACGTCAACAGCACGATGGACCACCTGCTCAACGCGCTGCACGAGTGGCGCGACGGCACGCTCCTCGACCACCAGCTCGAGATCATCTCCCCCCGATGAACGACCGCCGCATCGCCCGCCTGCAGGAGCAGATCAAGCAGGTGCTCGCCGAGACCCTGCAGCGCGACCTCGCCGACCCGAAGCTCGGCCTCGTCACGATCACGCGCGTCGAGGTCGACGCCGAGTTCACGGTCTGCAAGGCGTTCTGGTCGGTGCTCGGCGACGACCGGGTCCGCCGCGACAGCGCCGGCGTGCTCGCGCGCGCGCGCGGCCTCTGCCAGCGCGCGATCGGCAAGGCGATCCACACGCGCACCGTGCCGCGCCTCGAGTTCGCCCACGACGAGGGCATCGCCGGCGCGATCCGCGTGAACCGGCTGCTGCAGCAGCTCGAGGCCGACCGCCGGGCGCGCGAGGCCGCGCGCGGGCCCGGAACACCGCCCGAGCCGCAACCCTGACCGGCGGTGCCCCGTCCGGGCGCCGGCCGTTGCGGAGTTCCCCGCCGCGTGCTTCGCTGCCGGTCGCCATGATCGG
>VGXW01000262.1 GCA_016873195.1 Planctomycetota bacterium
AAAACGTCGGCGGCAAACACAGCGTTTCGATGGCCGCGCTGCGCGAAGTTGCCGCGGCGCTCGGCTGGACCGACCTGCGCACGCACCTGCAGAGCGGCAACCTCGTGTTCGCCGCGCGCGGCAGCCCGGCGGCGCTCGAGCGCGCGCTGGAGCACGCGCTGCTGCAGCGCTTCGGCTTTCCCGTGCCGGTGATCGTGCGCACCGGGGCGCAGTGGCGCACCCTCGCTGCGGGCAGTCCGTTCCCCGACGCCGAGAGCGAACGGCCGCAGCTGCTGCACCTCTGCCTCGCCAAAGGCCCGCTGCCCGCGGCGGCCGGCCCCGCGCTGGAGCAGCAGGCCGGTGCCGGCGAACGCGTCGCCGTGCGGGGCGGGGCGCTGTGGATCGACTACGCGGGCGGCGTCGCGCGGTCGAAGCTCGGGCCGGCGCTGCTGGACCGCACGGTCGGGTCGGTGGTCACGGCGCGCAACTGGCGCACGGTTGCAGCCCTTGCGGCGATGGTGGGCCCATGACGCGGGCGATCGCGCTGCTGGGGTGCTTCCTGGCCGCGGCCGCCGCAGCCGCCGCGGCGCCGGCGCAGGCGCTGACCGTCACGGGCCGCGTGCTCGACGCCGGCGGCACGCCGCTCGCGAACAGCCAGCTGTGGGTCACCGTCTGCGGCCGCACCACGGCGACGATGACCCAGGTGCGCAGCGACGCCGAGGGCCGCGTCGCCTTCGCGCCCGACGTGCGCCACCTGCTGCCCGACGAGACCGCGCGCCTCGAGATCCGCACCGGCGAACACCGCGGGGGCGCGCGGGTCCCGGTCGGCGTCGTGCGGCTGCGCGGCGACCGGCGCGACGCGCTCGACCTGCAGGACCTGCGCCTCGTGCTGCCGCCGCCGTTGCTGCGCGGCCGCGTGGTCGACGGCGGGGGCCGGCCGGTTCCCGGCGTGCTGGTCGCGGCGCCGTGGAGCGTGCAGGCGAGCAGCGAGTTCGCGGCGCCGGGGCACCGCGCGACGACCGACGCGGAAGGCAGGTTCGTGCTCTACGAGCTCGACCCCGAGCCGCTGCCGCTGCGGCTGTCCGTGTTCGGCTCGGGCTGGCTGCTCGAAGCGCCCGTCGACGCGATGCCAGGCGACGAACAGGTCGAACTGCGCGTCGTCGCACCGGGCTCCATCGTGCTGCAGTTGCGCGATCCGCACCCCGCGGCCGATCTGCTGTGGTGGCAGTTGCGCACGGGGCGCGGCGAGGCGCAGCGCGTGGCGATCCCGCAGCGGGGCGTGGCGCGCTTCGAGAACCTGGCGCCGGGCCGCTACGACCTGACCCTGCTGCTGGTCGACCGCGAGGTGGCGCGGTTCGACGGCGTCGAGGTCAAGGTCGGTGCGCCGTGCGACCTGCCGGCGCTCGGCGACGTGCCGTGGCGCACGGCGGTGCGGCTCGTCGACGTGCGCCTGTGCGACAGTGCGGGCGCGCCGCTGCGCGGTCGCGTGCAGCTGGTCGGCGGCGGCAAGGGCGGCGTGCCGCGCGCGGCGGAGTGCGACGCGGCGGGCGACGCGACGGCGCCGTTCGTGGCCGGCCTGCGGCTCGTGGCCGAGTTCCCGGGCCTGTGCCGCCGCGAGGTGCTGCCGGGTGCCGGGCGGATCAAGGTGCGGCTGCACGCGCGCGCGCGGCTGCGGCTCCGCCTGCCCGACGGCATCGCGCTGCCCGACGGCGTGCAGATCCACTGCGACACGGAGTGGACCGCGCTCGGGCTGCAGTCGCCGCCGGTGCAGTGGCGCGGCGGCAACCCGGTCTTCGTCGAGCCGGACAGCGACGGCGGCTTCACGCTGCGCTTCGAGATGCGCGACGAACTCGGCGGCCGGCGCCTGCTGTGGAAGCAGGACGTGGGCCTGCCGGAGGAAGGCGCCCCGGACGAAGTCCTCGTGACGATCGACGCCGAAGCGGCGGCCGAGGCGGCAGCCATCGCCGCGGCGCTGCGCGGGCGGTAGGGCCGGGCGGGCGGCGGATCGTCCGCGCGGACCGTCAGAACAGACCGAGCGTGCGCGAGAGACACAGGTAGACGCCGATCGCCACGAGCACCCAGCCGGTCGCGGGCAGGAGCCAGCGGTCCACGTTCTGGATGCGCGTGAACCAGCAGCTCGCGAGTTCGCGGCCCAGCAGCAGCAGCACGCCGAAGCCGAGCACGGGCGCGGCCGAGCCGAGGCCGAACAGCGCGGGCAGGAGCCACGCCGAATCCTGCTGCACGGCGAGCGGCACGAGGCTGCCGAAGAACAGCGCCGCGGACACCGGGCAGAACGCGAGCGCGAGCAGGAAACCGAGGGCGGCGCTGCCGATCAGGCCCTGCTGCGCGAGCTTGCCCTGCGTGGCGGCGCCGACGCCGCCGAACGACGGCAGCCCCGGCAACAGGCCGAGCAGCGCCATGCCGACCAGCAGCAGGATCGGTCCCAGCAGCGGGTCCAGATGCCGCTGCAGGAACGGGGAGAGTGCCCCCGCCGACAACAGGCCGAAACTCAGCAGGCCGCCGACCAGCGTGTAGGCGATCGCGCGGCCGCCGGCGTAGAGCAGCCCGGCGAACAACTGCAGCCGCCGCGAGTTCGTGTAGCGCGCGAGGTAGCTCATCGCCGCGACGTTGCTCGCGAGCGGGCACGGGCTGATCGAGCACAGGAGGCCCAGCCACAGCGCCGTGCCGGCGGCGAACCACGGCGGCATCGACTCGGCGGCGATCATCTCAGCCTCCGGCGAGGGCCTTCTGCACCGCGTCGCGCAGGTAGGTGCGGAACTCGGTCTCCTCGTGCACGAGCGTCCAGACGTCGTCGAGCCGCTGCCAGGCGACGTCGGCGCCGGCCTGGCGGCGCACGACCACCACGGCGGAGCTCGGCAGCTCGTAGTCCTGCTGGAAGTGCTCGTCGGCGGGCTTCTCGAAGTCGATGTCGAGCCAGTGCACCGCGCCGCTCTTCAGCTCGGCGGCGAACTGCTGCTGCACGACGTCCTTGGCCATCGAACCGATGGTGACGCAGGTCTTTCAACGCTTGACGCCGTGGAAGTTGACCACGGCGACGCCGTCGGCGGGCAGCTGCGTGCCCGCGGCGGCGGGCGGCGCGGCGAAGTTCTTCCAGGCCCAGACGGCCACGCTGGCGCCGACGACGGTGAGCAGCACGATCTGCACGACGAGCTTGCCGTTCATGGGAGGTCTCCGCGGGGTTCAGGCGAGCAGTTGCTCGAGTTCGGCCACCGTCGGCAGGCGGCCGGACGACACGACCACGCCGTCGACGACGAGCGCCGGCACGGCCATCACGCCGAAGTCCGCGAAGCGCGTGACGTCGGTGACCTTCTCGAGCTCGAACTGCAGCCCGAGCTGCCGGGCGGCCTGCTGCGTGCGCTCGGCGAGCTTCGTGCACTTGGCGCAGCCGGCGCCGAGGACCTGGATCTTCTTCATGGGAGGTGGGCTGGGGGTCCTTTCGGTTCGTTGCGCGCCGGTCAGTTGCCGCGCGCCGTCCGCCGGCCGCCGGTGAGGCAGTTCAGCATGTCGAGCACACACGGGCGCGTCAGCCGGTAGAACACCTGGCTGCCGCGCCGCTCCGAGCCGACGACGCCGGCGTGGCGCAGCACGGTCAGGTGGTTCGACATCGTCGACATGTCGCAGTCGGCCAGTTCGGCGAGGTCGGCGACGCAGCGTTCGCCGTCCGCGAGCGCGACCACCACCATCGCGCGCGTCGCGTGCGCGAGGGCCTTCAGCACCTCGGCGGCGGCGGTGAACTCGGCGGGGCTCGGTCGGGTCGCGGTCGGTCGCGGCGTCATGACTTCGAGAATCGCCCAAATGGCAAAGTCGAGCCATGGGTCGATGGGCGGCGGGGGCTTCGGATGAACGGCCACCCCGGCAGGGCGGGCGCGGTGGCCCGAGGACCGAGCGGGCCTGCGCCCTGCTGCGCATGGCACGACTTTGCCATTTGGCCGATTGTCCGAACCATGTTGCCACGACCCGTGCGCTCCCGGACGCCCCACGGAGGCCGCCGATGAAGAAGGAGCTCGGGATCTTCCTGCTGCTGCTGGCCGTCTTCCTGCTCGCGTACTGCGTCGACTTCGGCAGTGCTGGCGCGCAGCGCGCGATCCACGAGGGTTTCGCGATGCTGCAGTGGTACGCGCGCAACCACACGCTGGCCTGCGTCGTGCCGGCGATGTTCATCGCCGGCGCGATCGCGGCGTTCTTCTCGCCGGCGGCGGTGTTGCGCCACCTGGGCCCGCGCGCCAACAAGGTCGAGGCCTACGCGGTGGCCGCCACGTCGGGCACCGTGCTGGCGGTCTGCTCGTGCAGCGTGCTGCCGATGTTCGCCGGCATCTACCGCGTCGGCGCGGGCCTCGGCCCGGCGGCCGCGTTCCTCTACTCGGGCCCGGCGATCAACGTGATGGCGATCTTCCTGACCGCGCGCGTGCTGGGCTTCGACCTCGGCGTCGCGCGGGTCGTCGGCTCGATCGGTTTCGCCGTGGTGATCGGCGCGCTGATGGCGGCGATCTTCCGCAAGGACGAGAACGCGCGGCAGGCGGCGGCGGTGCAGCTGCCCGCGCCGCCGCCGTCGCGCCGGCGGCCGTGGCAGACCGCGGCGTTCTTCACCGCGACGATCCTGTTCCTGGTGTTCTCCGACTGGGCGAGCCCGAGCGAGACCACGATCGAGAAGGTCGACGGCACGCGGCTGCGGGTCGCGGTGCTGCAGGAGACGAGGGACGCGCTGCGGGTGCAGCTCGAACAGCCGGCCGGCGACCTGCGCAAGGGCAGCAAGCTCGACCTGCCGAAGCGCGAGATCGCGGCGACCAGCAAGGTGACGCCGCCGGGCTACGAGTGGGCCGCGTGGATGCACGGCCACCGGTGGTACCTCGCGTTCGGCTGCCTCGCCGCGGCGCTGTTCATGGTGGTCCGCTGGTTCGAGCGCGGCGAACTGCGCGAGTGGATGGCGCAGACCTGGACGTTCACGAAGTCGATCGTGCCGCTCTTGTTCGGCGGCGTGCTGGTCACCGGCGTGGTCGGCGCGCTGATCCCGGAGGCCTGGGTCGCCGGCTGGGTCGGCGGCAACGGGCTCGGCGCCAACGTCGTCGCGTCGCTGATCGGCGCCCTGTGGTACTTCGCGACGCTGACCGAGATCCCGATCCTCGAGGCGCTGCTCGGGCTCGGCATGGGCCGCGGCCCGGCGCTGGCGCTCCTGCTCGCGGGGCCCGCGCTGTCGCTGCCGAGCATCGCGGTGATCGGCGCCGTGATCGGCGCGAAGAAGACCGCGGTGTTCGCGCTGCTGGTGGTCGTCATGAGCGCCCTGGCCGGCTGGGTCTTCGGCGCGTTCGGCGGCTGAGATCGGCCCGGGCGGCCGCACTGCGGCCCACCGCATGCGCGCGAGGCCGGGGCCCGAGCCAGTCCGGCGCCGGGGCGCTAGCATGGTCGCGCCCCACTCGATCCACCATGCTGACCACCCTGCTGCTCGCCGCGGTCCTGCCCCAGGAACCGCGCATCCTCGCCGACGACACACGGGAGCTGCCGGCCCTCGGCCGCACCGTGCGCGATCGCCGGCTGCTCGATCCCGCCACCGGAACCGTGCGGCGGATCACCACCGACGCCGCGACCGGCGAAGTGGTCGACGGCGACGCGCTGCGGCGCGCCGACCACGATCTCGCCCGCCGCCACTCCCGACTGTCGATCGACCTGCGCCGCGAACTCGCGCACGCCGGCGCGGACGACTTCGTCACCGTCGTCTTCTGGCTCGACCGGCCCGTGGGCCTGCCGGACCTGCGCACCGTGCTCGAAGCCGCGCGCGCGGCCGGCATGGACGCGGAGGACGCGCGGCGCCACGCGCTCGCCGTCGCGGCCGAGGCGACGCGGCCGGCGGTGCTGGCCTTCGCGGCGCGTCTGCGCGCGGCTGGCCACGAGGTCGTGCAGACCGACGACCACGCGCCGATCCTGTTCGCGAAGCTGCGCGCGCGCGACGTCGGGCCGGTGGCCGGCCCCCCCGGCGTCGACCTCGCCTACTTCGCGTTCCCGACCTGGATGCCCGAGGAAGGTGCCCTGCTGCCGCCGAACGAATGGGCCTCGCCGTCGGCGCGCACCGATGCCGTGCACCGCCGCGGCGTCACCGGGGCCGGCGTCAAGGTGCTCGTCAACGACGTCGGCGCGGTGACGCGCACGAACCCGTACCTGCCGCCGATCGTCGTGAGCCCGTCGACGGTCTCGGTGCAGTCCCACGCGACGGCGGTCGCCGGCATGATCGCCTCGTTCCACCCGCAGCAGACCGGCGCGGCGCCGGGGCTGCAGCAGCTCTACGACTACGGCGGCTCCGGCGACACCGCGGCCCCGCTGGCCTGGACCTGGGGCATGCAGCAGGGCATCTCGTTCGGCAACTGCTCGTGGTGGAACGGCAACCGCGGCTCGATCGCCTTCCTCGACCGCTACTTCGACTACATCATCCGCAACTTCGCGGTGCAGCTGTTCAAGTCGTGCGGCAACCAGGGCAACGGCCAGGGCTGCACGACGCCCGGCAACGGGTTCAACTGCGTCGCCTCGGGCAACGCCAACGACAACAACACCCACGACTGGGGCGACGACGTGCTGTCGACCTCGTCGAGCACGGGCAATCCGCAGCCGCAGAACCACGAGAAGCCGGAGGTCTGCGCGCACGGCACGACCGTGACCTCGACGAACACCTCGGGCGGCGTCAGCGCGCAAGGCAGCGGCACGTCCTACGCGTCGCCGGTCAGCTGCGGCACGGCCGCGCTGCTCGCGGCCGCGGATCCGGTGCTGTCGGCCGCGCCGGAAGCGGTCAAGGCGCTGCTGATGGCGGGCGCCTGGAACGACATCGTCGGCGGCCAGCCGCTCAGCGACTACGACGGCGCCGGCGCGATCGACGCGGCGGCCTCGCACTCGGCGGTCGCGGCCGGCCAGTACGTGCGGCAGACGCTGACCGCTGCGTCGTTCCCGAACGGCACCTGGACGCACACGTTGCACCTCGACCAGGGTGACGA
>VGXW01000263.1 GCA_016873195.1 Planctomycetota bacterium
TTCCTCGTCGGCGGTTCCGGCGGCGGCGGTGCCGGCAGCCACGCCTGCCTGTGCATCGCCGCGGTCAACCCGCGCGTCTGGTCGCCGGGCGGCGGCGGCGGCGGCGGCGGCGGGGCTCTGTCGCTGCGCGCGGGCGACTCGCTGTCGATCGGCGCGCTCGGCCGCGTCAACGCCAGCGGCGGCGCGGCGGCCAGCAGTTCGGGTATCACTGCGTCGTCCTCGCCGGCCCCCGGCGGCGGCGGCAGCGGCGGCTCGGTCGTGCTGCAGTCGGGCCGGCTGGCCGACCTCGCCGGCGCCATCGACGTGCGGGGCGGCAACGGCGGCAACTACAACCGGTCGTCGTCGATCTCCACGCCTCCCTCGGGCGCCTCGGTGCAGATCGCCGGCGGCAACGGCTCGGCCGGGTTCGTGCGCTGCGAACTGCCAGGCACGCCGACGCCCGCGGTGATCGCGAACGCGCTGCCGGCACCCACGGCCGAGAACGTCGGGACGCTGGCCGAGCAGGACGACCTCGCCTCCTTCCAGTCCCTCTGGTACTCGACGAATCTGCCCTACGGCCCCGAGTACGCGCGCTACGAGATCCACGCGACGATCAACGGCCTGCCGGTGGTCTTCAGCGACGACCCTGCCGTGTCGACGGTCGCGGCCGGCCCCGGAGCGGCGCTGCGCGCGTTCTTCCAGAACGCGAACCTCGACGTGGCGACCGGCCTGCCGGCACCGCTGCCCGGCGAGACGGCGCCGACGATCCGCCCGTGGCGCACCTCCGTCCGGTCGACTTCGACGCAGACCGGCATCGCCTCCGACGGGCTCAACGGCTTCCGCTTCGCGCTGGTGCTCGACCGCACGTTCGCGACGGACGTGTCCGTCGACAAGGTCATCGTCGTCTACCGGATCTGACCGCATCCGACGGCCATCCCCTCCGGACCCTCCGACCGCCCCGCAGTTGCCGAAGAGGCGCCAACCCACTCCCGAACACCGAACTCGAGCCGGCCCGGGGCCGGCGACCAACCCGAACCAGTGCCCATGCGCAACGCCCTCTCCATCCAGGTTCTCTGCGGCCTGTTCACGCTGACCTTCGCCGGTTGTTCCGGCGGCGGCGCGGACGCGACCAACTCGCTGCGCGTGCGCTGCGCGGGTGGCGAGGCCTTCTGCCTGATCAGCTGCGATCTCGGGTGCTCGCAGATCGGCTGCTCGGTGACCGAGATCGCCGAGAACCAGCGGCTCAGGTTCACCTTCTCGGATCGGCTGGCCGTCGCGACGGTCAACGCCGCGAGCGTCTCGATCCGCACCGCCACGGGGGTCGCCCCGGAAGGCGACCTGGAGGTCGACGGCAGCGAACTGTCCTTCGTGCCCCGCGTGCGGACGGTCAACGGCGTCAGCACGTTCGGCTTCCAGCGCAACGAGGGCTACGTCATCACGCTCGCGGGCGGCCCGTCGTCGCCGTTCGGCGTCAGCAACGTGTCCGGCGACCGCCTGACCCGCGAGTTCACCTGCACGGTGGTGGCCTCGCGCGGCATCGTCGACCCGGACCAGCAGCCGCCGCGCGTCGAGATGATCGCGCCGACCAACCCGAACGCGGCCCCGCTGGATCCGACGGTCGTGCTGCGCTTCTCGGCGTTGATCGCCACCCCGCCGCTGCGCGGCACCCTGACCCCGTCGTCGCCGATCCGCTTCACGCTGCGGCGCGCGATCAGCACCGGCGGCACGTTGGTCTGCGACCGCGACGCGCAGGGTACCGTGCTCGAGGGAATCCCGCGCCTGTCGACCGAACGGGTCGGCGAGCAGGATGTCACGGTGGTGACCTTCAAGCCGACCGTGCAGCTGCCCGGGGAGTCGTGCGTGCAGGTCAGCGTGACCGCCGACCTGCGCGACCTGTCGGGACGCCAGGCGGTGCCGGCCACGTTCGAGTTCTTCACCGAGGCCGGCGTGTCGACGCCGCTGCTGTTCGCCGAAGGGTTCGCTTCGGCGGCGAACCTGAACGCCGAGATCTCGAGCGGCACGTGGGGCCTGGGGCCCGCCGGGCCGGGCGCCTACCCCGGCACGATCGGCGGCGACGGGCGGCACGGCTCGTTCGACCCGACCGTCGGCATCACGGTCTCGAACACCGAGTACACCTGGGACACGACGCTGGTCACGATCCCGGCCAGCAAGTCGCTGACGGGCCTCGAGTACATCGTCCAGGACGGCAAGTTCTACTTCACCGACTTCCGGCTGGCGCCCGGCGTCACGCTGAACTTCATCGGTCCCGTGCCGCCGCAGATCTACGTGCGCGGCAAGGCGACGGTCGAGGGCTCGATCCGGCTCAACGGCGCGGCGATGACCACGTTCAACGGCCGCGGCGTCACGAGCGGCAACGCGCCGTACATCACCGGCCAGTCGGGCGGCACCCCGGGCGCGGGCGGCGGGCGCGGCGGCAAGGGCGGCGACGAGTGCCAGGGCACCGGTCCGCTCGGCAGCAACGGCAGCAACGGCGAGGACGTCAAGCTGCTGGCCGGCCACGCCTACCTGGCCCAGGCCCTGGACACCGGCGGCCGCGGTTCGCTGATGAACCCGCCCACCGGCATCGCGGCGCCGAACACGCCGGTCCTGGGCACGGTCTACCGCGCCTACTTCTCGCCGGGCGGCGGCGGCGGCGGCAACTGGCAGGCGGGCGGCGTCGCTGCGGTGACGATGATCCAGAACCTGCAGGTGGGCGCGGTCGCCGTCGGCGGCCTGCGCTTCCCGGTGCTGCCGTATCCGGTGTCGCCTCCGCCCGGCTACTCGTCGCTGAACCACTTCCTGGTCGGCGGCTCCGGCGGTGGCGGCGGCGGCTCGCACGCGTTCGGCACCTTCACGATCACGGGCGACACCTACATCGCGGGCGCCGGCGGCTCGGGCGGCGGCGGCGCGCTGGCGCTGCGCGCCGGCAGCGACCTCTACGTCGCGAGCACGGCGTCCCTGCAGAGCAAGGGCGGTGCCGGCGTGCTGATCCGCGGCCACAACAACGTGTCGACCAGCAACGTGGACTGGGGCGTCACCTCGCCCGGCGGCGGCGGCTCGGGCGGCTCGTTCCTGCTGCAGTGCGGCGCGACGTTGAACATGCTCGGCGTGATCGACACGGGCGGCAGCAGCGGCAGCAGCACGGGCCAGATCTTCGTGGTGGCCTACAACGTGTCGAGCACGGCCGGTGCTGGCGCGCCGGGCTACTACCGGCTCGAGACCCTGCCGCCATCGGCCGGCGGCGTGCTGAACCTCGGCAGCGGCGCGAACGTGCCGGTCTACAACCCGGCCGACAACTCGGGCACGCTGAACGATCGCGACACCTACACGGGCTGCACGTCGACCTGGCGTTCGTCGAACCTGATCTTCCCACCGCAGTGGCTGCACTACGAGCTCGAGGTCGACACCGACGGGAACGGCACGACCGACGTGACCTACACGGACACCGGCGCGCCCGGCACGCAGGTGGCGAACAACCCGAACACCGACCCGGTGGTCGTGAAGTTCCAGGGCGCGCAGATGGCGCAGTCCTCGACCGAGCCGCTCCCCGGCACGATCGGGCAGTGGCGCGACGGCATCGGTGCCGGCGCGGTGCCCGGCATCGGTCTCGACTCGGCGCTCGGCTTCCGGTTCATGTTGACGTTCAACCGCGGCCTGTTCCCGAACTGCGTGGTCAAGGCCCTGCGCGTGCACGCGCGCACGTGACCGGCGGCCGGGTCCGTACGCTCGCGGCCCGCTGCATCCTGCTCGCCCCCGGCCACGAGTTGTCGCCCGGCGAGATCGTCTGGGATCCTGCGGGCCGCATCGTCGCGCTGCGGTCGCCGACGGGCCGCGTGCAGGACGTCTGCGTGCTGCCCGGACTCGTCGACGCGCACGTGCACCTGCAGATCGGCCCGGCTGCGCCGCGCACGTTCCTGCCGTGGGTGCGCGCCGTGCTGGCCGCCCGCGCCGCGGAGACGGCGGCGCAGCAGCGCGGTGCGGCGCGCGCGGCGATGCGCGAACTGCTGGCGGAGGGCGTCACCGCGGTCGCCGAGATCGACGCGACGGGCCGCACGATGCGGGCGCTGCGCGGACTCGGCGTGGCCGGCCGCTGCTACCGCGAGGTCACCGGCTTCCACCTCGACGCGGCCGGTGCGGCGCGGTTGCTGCGGCAGCACCGTCCCGCCGCCCGCGGCGACCTCGGGCCCGGGCTGTCGCCGCACGCGCCGTACTCGGTCTCGGCGGCGCTGTTCGCGGCCGCCGCGCGCGCGTCGCGCTGGCTCGCGATCCACTGCGCCGAACTGCCCGAGGAGCAGCGGTTCCTGCACACGGGCAAGGGGCCGTTCGCGGACCTGCTGCAGGAACTCGGCCGGCTGCCCGGGGGCTTCCGCCCGCCCCGCGTCGGCGCGGTGCGCTGGCTCGAGCGGTGCGGGGTGCTGCGCGAGACCACGCTGCTCGTGCACTGCCAGGAACTCGAGCGCCCCGATGCCGCGCGCATCGCGGCCAGCGGCGCCACGATCGTCGTCTGCCCGGCCACGATCCGCTGGTTCCGCCGCGCAGCACCGCCGGTGCCGGCGTGGCTCGCGGCCGGCATCCCCGTGGCGCTCGGCACGGATTCGCGCGCGAGCGCGCAGCAGTTCTCGCTGCGCGGTTCGCTCGCGGCTGCGGCGCGCCTGTGGCCCGGGCTGTCGCCCGGGCAGTTGTTCACGATGGCGACCACCGCCGCCGCCAGGGCGCTCGGCCGGCCTGGGCTCGGCACGCTGCGCGTGGGGGGGCGCGCCGACCTGCTGCTCGTGCCGGCCCGGTCGGACCGCGCGTCGGATCATCTGGCGCCGTTCGTGCACGGTGGGTTGCCGGTCGCCAGGGTGTTCTGCAACGGCCGCCCGCTGCGGCGTTGAGCCCCCCCGGAATCGGCCGTAGAGTGCCCGCCTCCGATCGGAATCGCCGTTTGACCCAGTTCCTCGACCTCCTGCGCGGCGCCCGGCGCTTCCTGCTGACCGGCCACGAGAATCCCGACGGCGACTGCATCGGCGCGCAGGTGGCGCTGTTCCACCTGCTGCGCGCGCTCGGCAAGGAGGTCCAGATCGGCAATCCCGATCCGCTCGGCCGGGCCTACGACTTCCTGCTGCGCCACACGCCGATCGGGCATCTGCGCGGCGACGACCCGCTGCCCGCGGTCGACGCCGTGGTGCTGCTCGACTGCTGCCAGTTGTCGCGGCTCGGGCCGCTCGGCAGGCGGATCGCAACGTCCGGCGCGAAGATCGCCGTGATCGACCACCACGTCGGCAGCGAGTCCGGCGACGGCGACGTCGCCTACGTCGACCCGGGCGCGGCGGCGACCGGGGCGCTGGTGCGGCGGCTGTTCCGCGAGTGCTCGGTGCCGCTGAGCGAGCCGGCCGCGGAGGGCGTGTTCCTGTCGCTGGTCGCCGACACCGGCTGGTTCCGCTACTCGAACGCGGACCACGAGGTGTTCACGATGGCCGCCGAGCTCGTCGCCGCGGGCGTCGACGGCAGCGTTCTGTTCGACCGGCTCTACCGCCGCAACCACCCCGACTGCGCGGGCCTGCTCGGCACCGCGCTGCTGCGCCACTCGCTGCGCTGCGACGGCCGGCTCGCGATCGCCTGCCTCGACCGCGACTACATGGAGCGCGCCGCGCGCGCCGACTTCGACACCGACGCGGTGCTCGACCCGCTGCGCTCGCTCGACGGCGTCGAGGTCGTCGCGCTGCTGAAGGAACGGTTCGACGGTTCGGTCAAGGTCTCGCTGCGCGCGCGCGGCGACCTCGACGTGCAGGCCGTCGCGGCGACCTGGGGCGGCGGCGGCCACCGCAAGGCCGCGGGCGCCACGGTGCGGCTCGCGCTCGGCGACGCGGAACGCGCCGTCGTGGCCGAGGTGCAGCGGGCGCTCGGGACCGCGGAGGCGACGAGGCCGTGACCGCGCTCGCGGTCGTCTCCGACCTGCACGGGAACCTCGAGGCCGTCGAGGCGGTGCTGGCCCGCATCGACGCGCTCGGCGTCGCGGAGATCGCCTGCCTCGGGGACGTCGTCGGCTACGGCGCCGACCCGTTGGCGGTGACGCGGCTCGTGATGGCGCGCTGCAAGTGGACGATCCTCGGCAACCACGACTGGGGCGTGTTCCACGATCTCGACGACTTCAACCCGCTCGCGCGCGAGGCGCTGTTCTACACGCGCCAGCAGCTGCGTCCGTCGCTGCTGCGGCCGGGGCGCCGCGCGGCGCAGGAGTTCCTGCGCGGCCTGCCCGAGCGCATGCAGGACCACGGCTGCCTGTTCTGCCACGGTTCGCCGCGCGACCCGGTCATGGAGTACGTGCTGAAGAGCGACGGTTTCCTCGAGCCCGACAAGATGCAGCAGATCTTCGCGCACCTCGACCGGCCGTGCTGCGTCGGCCACACGCACTGGCCCGGCGTGCACCGCGCCGACTTCCGCTTCACGCAGGCTACCGACCAGCAGCGCGAGTTCCGGCTCGACGGGCCCTGCATCGTCAACGTCGGCAGCGTCGGCCAGCCGCGCGACGGCGACCCGCGCGCCTGCTTCGCGGTGCTCGACGGCGACCGCGTCGAGATCCACCGGGTCGCCTACGACTTCCGCCGCACGCAGGCGAAGATCCTCGCGGCGGGGCTGCACCCGGCGCTGGCCGAACGGCTGGCACGAGGCAAATGAACGCCGCCTGCGTCGTGGTGCTGTGCACCGCCCCGGAGCGCGGCGAGGGCGATCGGCTCGGCGCGCACGAACTCGCGCGGGCCCTCGTCGAGGCGCGCCTGTGCGCCTGCGTCAACGTCGTGCCGGGTCTGCGTTCGTGGTTCCGCTGGCAGGGCGCCGTCGACGCGGCCGACGAGCTGCTGCTGGTCGCGAAGACGACCGCCGCGGCGCTCCCGGCGCTGCAGGCGCGCATCGCGGCACTGCACCCCTACGAACTGCCCGAGGTGATCGCGCTGCCGATCGCCGGCGGGCTGCCGGGCTACCTCGGGG
>VGXW01000264.1 GCA_016873195.1 Planctomycetota bacterium
GTTTTCCAGCGCGGCGGCACGGTCGCGGCGGGCCGCTACTTCGTGCACCCGTGGTTCGAGTACTGCGGCGGCGGCGTCAGCAGTACCGCCGGTGACCTCGTGCGGTGGGCGCGGCTCCTGTTCGCGGGCGACGTGGTCCCGAAGGACCTGCGCGACGACTTGACCGACGGCGTGCCGGCCGCGCGCGGCGTCACCGATCGTTACGGGCTCGGCTGCTTCGTGACCGGCAGCGCGCACGGCCCCGCGCTCGGCCACTCCGGCATCATGCCGGGCTATCTGGGCCACGTGCTGTGGTTCCGCGACCTCGACGTCGCCGCGGCCATCCTGTGCAACAGCGACGACGGCAAGGTCGCCGGGCCCCTGCACAAGCACCTCGAAGCCTATGCCGCCGCCGCCAGGGGCTGGCTCGCCGCGGCCCCGGCCAGGCGTTGAGCGCCTGGCGCTCCGGAACCTCGGCCCCGCGCGACGACGCTGGAGCAATGACCGATCGCGGTGCCAGGGCCGTCTCGGCGCCGATTGCGTCTGGCACCGCGGCGCTCAATTGCCCTGCAGCACGAAGCTCAGGCAGTTGCTGACCGCCGTGCCCTGGATCGCGCCCGTCACGCAGAGCGCCACGCACTGCGAACTCAGCGTCCAGCCAGCGAGGCCCGGGTTCAGCGGCAGCGGGAACGCGAAGCTCGTCGAGCCCGAGCACTGGCCGATGCCGATCGTCGGGTTCGGGCCGAGCGAGCCGAGCACCGGCAGCGCGAAGACCGGGCCGCACAGCGGCGGCACCAGCACACCGGGCACCGAGCACGGCGCGGCGCCGATCAGGCACCACGCGAGGCTGCCGGTCGGGGCCTGGTCGAGGTCGAGCCGGAAGAACGCATTGCCGAGGTTGGGGTCGTTGCCGAGCCGGTGGTTCATCGGGCACGGCAGACAGGCGCCGTTGCCGCACGGCTGGCCCATCGACGACGCGCGGCCGGGGCGCACGGCGAGGCCGACCAGCGGATCCGCGGCGACCGGCAGGTTGCAGCAGTTCACGCTCACGATCTGCACACAGCCGATCGGCGACGGCGCGTAGCCCATCGCCATCGTGTTGTTGCCGTCGGTCGCGTAGAGGATGCGGCGCGCCCAGTTCACCGCGAGGCCGGTGATCGGCCCGAATGCCGTCGGGCACGGCGGCGGCGTCAGGTGGCACAGCACCTGGCACGGATTGGCCAGCAGCGACACGGCGATCGAGTTCGCGCCGGTCGTGAAGTCGCAGTACGCCATGAACACGAGGCCGAGCCCCTCGTCGACCGCCAGGCCCGACGTGAAGCGCTGCGGCAGCCCGCCCGCGAGCCCGGTGTTGCACGTCGCGATCGGGTTCGGCGGGCAGGTGTTCGTGAACGTGTGCAGCAAGCCCATGCTGTCGAGGATCAGCAGCCGGTTCTGGCGCTCGACGACGTCGAGGCCGGTCGCGACCGCGTTCAGGCCGGGCATCGGGATCACCATCGGGGGGCACTGCACGGCGCAGTGGTCGTCGACCTTCGCGAGCTGCAGGCCGTTGGTGACCCAGGCGCCGCTGGTGACGGGGTCCCAGGCGGTGCCGCCGGCGTAGGGCGGCAGCACGATCGGCGTGGGCATCGGCACGGGGCACTGGCCCATCGGCAGGCAGGCCCAGTGATCGATGTGGCGCAGGTTCGGCGTGAACCGGGTGAGGCCGACGAGGTGGTCGGGCGTCTGGGCCAGCAGCATCGGCGCCAGGACCGGGAGACAGAGGGATGCGAGGCGGGGGATGGTCTTCATGGGAACTCCGCGGCGTCCAGAGAGACCGCCGCGTTCCTGAAGAGCCATTCGCCGCGATCCGCACGCGGATTTCCGCGGCGGGGGGGCGGTGCACCGGAAGAGCCCCTGCGGGGGCGGCTTCCGGCCCCGCCCGGGTCACCAGCGCGTCACCGCGCGCATGCCCGTCTTGCTGGTGAACGACACGCCGACCATGTCGCCGATGCCGAGCCGCTTCATGTCCTCGGCGACGGCGCCGAGGGCGTCGAACACCATCTGCGCCTCTTCGGGCATCGGCTCGCGCTCGCCGAGCTTCTTGGCGAATCGTGCCATGCTCTGCAGCATGCTCGCCATCGGCGTCACGCTGACGCCGTTGTGGCCCTCGGGCATGCCCTGCAGTCGCTTCTGCACCGCCTCGGGCAGGGCCTTCGAGCCGCTCGCGCGCGCGTCGAGCACGCCGCGCAGGTTCTGCCGGCCCGACTCGCCCGAACCGAACGCCAGCAGCAGCAGGTCGTCGGCGACCGTGTACTCGACCTCGAGCACGGCCGCGAGCCGCAGGCGGTGCACCTTGCTGCCCTGGTAGTCCTCGGTCTTGCGCGCCGCGTGCAGGCCGCGCGCGCGCAGCATCGTCTCGAGCGACTCGCCGAACGCCTTGCCGTTCTGCAGCGAGATGCCGAAGCAGTAGCCCGACAGCATCGCCGAGAAGTCGGGTTCGTCCCCCGCCGCGACCGCCGCGCCCAGTTCTTCGAACTGGCTCGTGACGTCGACGAGCACCAGCAGCTCGGTGCCCAGGTGGTCGAGCAGATCCTCCTTGAGGCGCACCTTCGTGGCCTCGGCGAACGCGGCCTCGGCGTCGTTCCGGCTCATGGGCAGCATCTCGCCGAGACCGTCCCAGATCCTGGTGACGGTGCGGTAGATCGCGCCGAGATCCATCGGCGACGAGCTGAACGTCTCGCACGCCGGCGGCACGCAGTGCAGCAGCTTCGGCGGACCCTGGTCGATCAGGAAGGCGCCGAACAGACCGTGGTCGTCGGCCTTCGTGCCGATCGCGAGCGTCATCAGCACGTGCTCCCCGTCCGGTGCGAGCGACACGTCCAGGCTCGACAGGCAGCCGAGCCCGAGGTCGCGCAGCAGCTGCACCGGGTCGAACGGCGCGTCCTGCATCTCGGCCTGGAACTGCTTCTCGATGCCGGCCATCAGGCCGTCGATCAGCGCGTCGGCGCGCAGGTGCACGAACAGCGGGCCCGCCTGCAGGTCGAGGTCCGAACGGTCCTCGGCGGCCAGCAGCTTCGCGGCCGACTGCTCGAGGTCCGTGCCGATCAGCACGACGAGGTGGCCGTCGACCATCGCCGGCAGCGTGACCTGGACGTCGCCGCTGGCGTCGCAGCGCAGCTTGTGCTCGCCGACGGTCATGTCGCGCAGTTCGCCGCCCTTGTCCTCGGCGACCTTCTGCACGCCTTCGGCCAGGGCCGCGAGGTCGTACTTGCCGTCCGGGCTCATCGACCAGATCATCGCGAAGCGCGGTGCGCGTTCTTCCGCCATCGCGGTCGCCAGATCCTCGAGGTCGACGTGCACCGCGGCGACGAGGTCGCCGGCGTAGCTCTTGACCAGGCCGTCGAGCAGTTCGGGCGCGATCTTGCCCTCCTTCTTCGCTTCCTCGAGCCCCTGCTCGAAGGCCTCGGTCATCTTGCCCACGAGCGGCGCCAGCGCCTGGCCCTGCAGCAGCCGGGCGACCTTGGTGCCGCCGAACTTCTGCTGCCATTGGGCCGGTGCGCCGATGCGCGCGACGAGCTGCGCGTCCTTCGGCACGAACCGGTTCGGGGCGACCTTGTCCTGCGCGAACAGCGCTGCGCAGAGGACGACGGGGAACAGACGGGGGATCTTCATGGGCTCTCCTTCACTTCTCTTGCAGGTAGATCAGTACACGGTCGAATGCGAGCAGCACGAGGTCGTCGCGGCCGTCGCCGTTCAGGTCGGCGACGCGCAGCTCGCGGGGTTCGTTCTCGGGTTCCTGGCTCGGCGGCGCCTCGTAGACGGGGATCGCCAGCGCGCGCAAGAGGCCCTGCTTGCCGCCGGCGAGGATCTGCACGCCGGGCAGGCGGCCGTCGAGCACGGCGAGGTCCTGCACGCCGTCGTGGTCGAAGTCGCCGCTGCGGCCGGCCCAGTAGTAGGTGCGTTCGGTCGGCGGCTCGTGGCTCGACACCGTGCGCAGCGTCGGACCGCTGCCGAACGGCACACGCAGCACGCCGCGCGGACCGACCAGCAGCGCCGCGTCGCCGTGCGCGAGCAGGTGCGTGAAGTCGTAGGCCGGTACGTCGATCGACGTGACCGCGCCGCCCGGCACGGCGCGCACGAGCTTGTTGTTCTTCTTGTCGAGGTACAGGCGGTTGCCATCGGCCAGCAGCGCCGCGAGGCTCAACTCCGCGAGGCCCTCGGGGCCGTTGTCCTGCGCGAGCACGCGCAGCTGCGCCTTGTCGTCGACGCGGAAGCGGCGCACGAACCGCTCGCGCACGGCGAGCAGCGCCGGCGCGCCGTCTTGCTGGCACAGCGCCAGCGAGCCGTCCTCCATCTTCTTGGTGAACCCCGCGGCGTCGCTGGGTTTGGGCCTGGCGGCGCCCTCGGCCGGCAGGGCGATCGTCACCACGCGCAGCCCTTCGCCGGGCACCACGTAGGCCGCCTCGCGCCCCGGCGCGTCGCCGACGTCCGCGACCAGCAGGCGCGCGGGATCGGCGGGCAGGCGGCCGAGGTCCGCGAGCCGTTCGGGCGCGCTTCCGGGCCGCGCGCGGTCGAGGTGCGCCTCGCGCTTCTCGGTGCGCGCCAGCACGACGATGCCGAGTTCGGGATCGACCGCCGCGACGACAGGTTTGTCGGTGCAGGCGATCTGCACGGGGAACTGGTCCAGCGGCGCCGTGCCCGGCTTCCACGCCAGCGTGTCCTCCTCGGCGCTCGTCAGCACGAGGTCCAGCTTGCCGTCCTGGTCGACGTCGCCGAGCGACACCGAGGTGACGCCCGCGAGCGTCGGCACGGTGCGCAGCACGAAGGTGCCGTCCGACCACTGGAACACCAGCAGCTGCGCCTTCTCGGGCTGCGCCAACACGAGGTCCTGGTCGCCGTCGTTGTCGACGTCGCCGAGCGCCCACGGCAGCGCCTTCTGCCCCTGCGCCTCGCCGAGCGGCCACCACTCGAGCGGCGCCTGGCCACCCTGGTCGGCGAACTGCTGCAGCGCGACGCGGCGGTGCGGGCCCTCGATCGTCGCCAGCGCCGTGGCCCCGTCGGGCAGCTTCGTCGCGAACAGGCCGTGCAGCATGTCGACGCCGGTGATGCGCCACGGGCCGAACGTGCCGTCGCCGCGGCCCAGCCGCAGCCGCACGTTGAGCGTCGGGCCGGGCACGACGTAGACGAGGTCGAGCTTCCGGTCGCCGTCGAGGTCGAGCAGGTCGAAGCTCTGCGCGTTCTCCTCGATCGTCTCGATCGCCGACAGCGCGGGCGCGCTCGCGAGCTTCGTGACCCAGCGCAGGCTGCCGCGCGTCAGCGCGACGAGGTCCTGCTTGCCGTCGCCGTCGAGGTCGCCGCAGCGCATGCCGACGCCGCGGCCGCCGAGGCCGAGGTCGATCGGCGTGCCCGGCTTGCCGCTCGGATCGCGCACGATCAGCCGGCCGCGGCTGTCGACGACCAGCAGGTCGGCCTTGCCGTCGCCGTGCACGTCGCCGTAGGTGTAGCCGGCGATCTGGCCCTCGGTCGGCACGGGCTCGAGCACGGTCTCGTTGCCCTTCACGCGCACCACGGCGAGCCGCGCGCGGCGGCCGTCGAACACGATCGCCTCGCGCTTGCCGTCGCCGTCGAGATCGGCGAGCTGCAGGCTGCCGATGCCGTCGCCGACCTTGGTGACCAGCGGGCCCTCGAAGCCGAAGCGCGCGCGCAGCTCGACCGGGATCGGCGGCGGCGCGTTCTGGGCCAGCGCGGCGGACAACAGGGTCGAGGAGAGCAGCAAGGCCTTGGCGTGCATCGGCCCCGCAATCTATGGTTTCCGCGATGTTGCTCGCAACCTTGACGATCCTCTTCTCCTGCCAGGACCCGGCGGCGCCGCCCGCGCCCCAGAACCCGGCCGCCGCCCCCGCGGTGGCCGCCGCCCCCGCGGTGGTCAGCACCGAGGTCGAAGTGCTCGACCTCGGCAACGGCTGCAAGCTGCAGGGCCGCGTGTTGCGCACGACCGAGCAGGCGATCTTTCTCGACGTCGGCTACGACGTGCTCAAGGTGCCGACCGCCGCGGTCGTTCGCCGCGAGCGCGCGGACGGCGGCAAGAGCGGCGGCGTGGTGCGCGAGAAGCTCTGGACGCGCGCCGAGCTGCCCGAACGTTCCGTCGCCGAGGGTGCGAAGCTGATGGGCGAAGCCGTCGTCAAGATCGAGGCCGCGGGCGGCCAGGGTTCGGGCTTCGTGACCCACGCCGACGGCTGGATCGTGACCAACTTCCACGTCGTCGAGCGCGAGGTCGAGGTCGACGTCGTGGTCTACCCGGTCGGCAAGAACGGCTTCGAGCCGCGCACGATCAGGAAGTGCAAGGTCGCGGCGATCAACCCGGCGATGGACCTGGCGCTCGTCAAGATGGAGCCGCCGAAGGACCTCGCGCTGAAGACGGTGTTCCTCGGCGACAGCGACGGCATGCAGGTCGGCGACATGGTCTACGCGATCGGCGCGCCGATCGGCCTCGACCGCACGGTCAGCTCGGGCATCATCTCGGTGACGAACCGCACCTTCGAAGGCCGCTGCCACTTCCAGATCACGACGCCGATCAACCCGGGCAACTCGGGCGGGCCCCTGTTCAACCTGCGCGGCGAGGTCGTCGGCGTCAACAGCGCGGGGTATCGGGGGTTCCAGGGGCTGAACTTCGCGATCCCGGCGAAGTACGTGATCGACTTCCTGCAGAACCGCGACGCGTATGCGCTCGACGGCTCGCGCAGCGAGAAAAACGTGCACTACCTGCCGGCGCCGCAGAAGCCGAAGGAAGGCGCGGGGCAGGCGGGGAAGTAGCCGGGGGGCGGGGGCGGCTCACAGCAGCCGGCGAACGCGCAGCCCGCGGACCGCGACCACCGTGTCGGGCCGCACGACCACGGCGAACGCGCCGTGCCGTTCGTGGTTCTGCAGCTGCAGCTCGCGCCGCACCGGCGGGTCGGTGCCGACCACGGGGG
>VGXW01000265.1 GCA_016873195.1 Planctomycetota bacterium
CGTGCTGCGCGGCCTGCGGGCCGCGGCCGCGCCGGTCTACCGCGGTGGGCCCCGGTGCTGGAGCGTCGACGCGATACACGGTGAACTCGGCCCCGCGCCAGCGCGGCGCCTGTTCGAGGTTCCCGCGATCGCGGTGGCCGGAACGGAACCGGCTCGCCAGCTCTGGCTGCACTCGCTGGCGACAGCGTGCGCCTGCCGCGACCTCGCGCGCCGGTCGGGACTGCTGCCGCCCGACCATGCCTACCTGCTCGGCCTGCTGCACGATCTCCCGCGGTGGCTCGACCTGCTCGGCCGCCACGCGAGCGGCCAACCGCCCGCCGGCACGGCCAGCGACTGGTTCGCCCATTGGCAGCTGCCCAGACCGCTGCACGAGGTCCTGACCCGGCGCGAGGCCGTGCTCGACCGCGCGACGGTCGCGCCCGGCACCGCCCTGACGACCGCCGGCGAGACGCTGGCGGAGTTCGCCGGCTTCCACCACCCGGACGAGCAGCCCGCGGCCGACGCGCTGCTCGCGGGCGGCGAACACGACCTGGCAGCCGCGCAACGCCTGCGGCAGGAAGTGGAGGGCTTGCTGCGCGCCCACGGACTCGACCCGGCGCTGCGCGGCGGCCTCGCCGATGGCGACGGCGACCTCGAGGAGGACCGCGGGGGGCCGTTCGGCCGGCGCCACCGCGGCACCCTCGACGAGGCCGTGCTCGACGTGCTGCACCGCGCTCGTCACGACGCCTACCGCAGCGTAACCGCCGCGCTGGCGGCGGCGGTGGTGCGCTGCGGCGCCGTCGACCGCGTGTTCTGCCTGCGGTGGAACGACGCCCGCGAGTGCCTGATCCTGCGCGCCCTGGCCGATGGCTCGGCGCGGCGCGGCCCTCTGCACACCATCCGCCCGTCGGCCGACGAGTGCGCCGCCCTGCGTCGTTCCCTGCGGGAGGAACGTCCGGTCCGGCTCGACCTGGCGATGGGCGACACGGCCGGGCTGCTGGCGGAGTTGTCGGCCGACGAAGTCCTGGCCGTCCCGCTGAACCGCCAGTTCGCCACGCCGTCCTTCCTCGTTTTGGATCGGTCGCTGTCGCTGCAACCGATCCAACTGCTCGCCGAAGCGGGGCCCGCCGCAACGCTGGGGCTGACCGGGTCCCTGCTGACCGAGAACCTGCTGCTGCGCCGGCGACGCCGGCGCGCGAACCAGTACGCCCTGACCGATCCGCTGACCCGGTTGTTCAACCGCCGCATGGGGCTGCAGGCGCTCGACCAGGAGGTCGCCCGCGCAATGCGGTCGCGGCGCTGCCTGACCGTGATGCTGTGCGACCTGGACTACTTCAAACGGCTCAACGACACCTACGGCCACCTGCAGGGCGACCAGGCCCTGCGCTCGGTGGCCGACGTGCTGCGCCGGACCCTGCGCAAGTCCGACACGGTCTGCCGGTTCGGCGGCGAGGAGTTCCTCGTCGTGCTGCCCGAGACGGCTGCCGACGATGCCGCGGTGCTGGCGGCCCGGTTGTTCACCGCCATCGAAGCCTGCGGCAAGGAACTCGGCCTGCCGTTGACGGTGTCGATCGGCCTGACGACCCTGCGCGCCGACGACACGGCCGAGGCGCTGCTGCACCGAGCCGACCACGCGCTCTATGCGAGCAAGGGGACGGGCCGCAACCGCTTCTCGGCGGACATCGAGGACCCCGAGGCGCCGGTCCCCTCGAGCGGAACCGTCGCGCCCGAGGCCCGTAGCAACGGCCGGTAGCCCTGCCGTTGCGGCGGCGCGCACTGGCCCGCCGGTGCGCGTGGCCAAACCGGGCCCGCGCCCCGTATGCTGCAGGCAGTGTCCCGTGCGCACCGATCGACCGCGGCGAGCCGAACCGCCGCAGAGCCACGACTGCCGGGCTGGGCCGCCCTCTGTCTCGGCCCCCTGCCCCCCGGCACGGCCGAAGCCGAGGCTCAGGCCACCATCTCGGCGCCGCACCTGGGGCTCTGCATCGCGGCGGTCGCCCTGGCCGGCCTCGGTGCCTTGGCCGCCGCGAGCCTGATCGGCTACTCGCGCACGCTGCTCGCCGAGCAACTCGAGGAAGAGAACCGCGGCGACCGGGAGGCCGTCCGCGAGGACCTCGAACGCCGCGACGCCGAGTACCTCACCGTGGCCATGACCTTCACGGCGGCCGGGTGGATCGTCGGGCTGTGGGCGCTCGGGAAGGCGTTCGGGCCCGCGTGGCAGCACGGCGCCCTCGCCGGCTTCGCCGGGGCCATGGTGCTCGTGGCGGGCTGCCTGCCCACCGCGATCGCCCAGGTGCGCGCCGAACGCGTGCTGATGGCGGTGCGCCCCGTGGTGCGCGGTGGCTGGTGGGTCCTGCGCTGGCCGCTCGTGGTGCCACTGCTCGCACTGACCCGGGCCTGCCTGTGGCTGCTGCGCATCCGCCGGACCGAACGCGCCGACCCGGCCGCGGTGCAGAAGCAGGTGATCACCGCCGTGGCCGACTCGGTCACCGAGGACGACCTGCCCGACGAGGAGCGCACGTGGATCGGGAACATCGTGGCGCTGCAGGACCTGCAGGTGTCCGCGGTGATGCGGCCGCGGCCGGACCTGGTCGCCTTCGCCGCGGCGACGCCGCTGCGCGAGGCGGTCCAGCAGGCCCTGGAGCACGGCTACTCCCGCTACCCCGTCTACGAGCAGCGCCTCGACGAGGTCGTCGGCATCTTCTTCGTGAAGGACGCGCTGCGGCTGCTGCAGGACGACGGCAAGGCCGGCGACGTGCCGGTGCGCACGCTGCTGCGCGAGCCGCTGTTCGTGCCCGAGGCGATGGCGGTGGCGCAGCTGCTGCGCCGCTTCCAGAAGAGCCACCAGCACATGGCGATCGTGCTCGACGAGTACGGCGCGACCGCCGGCCTCGTCAGCACCGAGGACGTGCTCGAGCAGATCGTCGGCGAGATCGGCGACGAGAACGCGACGCCTGGGGAACCGCCAGAGCCGGAGGACCGCATCGAGGTCGTCGAGGCAGGCCGCGTGCTGGAGGTGCCGGCCCGCACCAGCGTGGCCGAGGTCAACCGGCGGCTCGGCACGGACCTGCCCGAGCAGGGCGACTGGGAGACGGTCGCGGGCTTCGTGATCGCCCAGTGCAGCCGGATCCCCGCCGTCGGCGAGACTCTCGTGATCGGCAGCGCCGAGTTCCGCGTGCTGGCCGCCGACGAACGGCGCATCCACCGCCTGCGCGTGACCGCGCTCGAGGTGGAGACCGCGGAGGGGGCGAACTGACCGGTCCCGCGCCGAGCCCGCGGCGGCAGCCGCGACCGCCGCGGCCGGGCCAGCTCACGACCGTCGGGATCGTGTGGCGGCGCACGGACTACAGCGAGTCGAGCCGCGTGGTCACCGTGCTGACGCGCGACCACGGCCGGCTGCAGGGGCTGGCCAAGGGCGCCCACCGCCCGGACTCGCCGTTCCTGGGCCGGCTCGACTTCCTGAACGAGGCGCGCGCGACCTTCGGCGCGGACCGCGGCGGCCTGCGGCTCCTGGTCGCCCTGGACCTGCTGCACGAACGCCGCGCCTTGCGCGAGCCGCAGCGGTTCCTCGCCGCGAGCCACCTCGCCTGGCTCAGCGACCTGGCGATGCCGCACGGTCCCGAACCGGACATCTACGACCTGCTCGCCGGCGGCCTTGCGCTGCTCGAGCGCTGTCCGGCCGCCGCGATCCCGACCGTGGTGATCGGCCTCGAACTGCGCCACCTCGCGCTGCTCGGCGCGCTGCCCGACCTGCACCGCTGCGGGCAGTGTGGCGCCGGCCTGGACCAGGGCGCCTTCCTCGGCCGCAATCCCGGGCTCTACTGCGCGCGGCACGCCGCCGCCCCCCGGCAGGCCCTCGGCCGCATTGGCCTCGCGCTGCTGCAGCGGCTGCAGGCGGCCCCGGGCCGCGAGTGGCCGAACCTGCGCCAGCCCGGCGACGTGCGGCTCGCGCAGTCCCTGCCGGCGCAGTGGCTCGCCGCGGCGACCGAACAACGCGGCAACCTGCGCGGGCTCGTGTTCGCCGCGCCGGTTCGTCGGGCGTAGGGCCGCGCATGGAGCCGCACGCGAGAAAACCCTCGCGGCCGAGCCGGACTGCACCGAACATCCGCGCATGCTCCCGAGTCCGTTCCACCGGCGCGCTGTTCCCTGGCTGCCGGCGCTGCTGGCCGCCTGCGCCGGTGCACCCGCCCCCGTGCCGGAGCCCGAGAGGGTGCTCGCGGAGTGCGAGGCCCGGCTGGCCGCCGGCGACGCGGCCACTTGCCGCGACCGCCTGCTCGACCTGACGGACCTCGCCTTCCCGCGCCGCCTGCGCGACCGGTTCGACCTCGCCCTGTGCCGGGCACATGCTGCGCTCGGCGACACGTGGGACGCGTTCGAGGTGGCCGAGAGGTTCGCCGACCGGCACCCGCACAGCGACCTGCGCGGGGAAGTCGGCGAACTGCTGTGGCAGCTGGGCGGCACGATGGCGCAGAGCGGCCGGGGGTTCCTGTTCTTCTGGTCGGACCGCCGCGCTGGCCGCACGGTGCTCGAGCACCTGATCACGCGGCACCCGGACAGCCCGCGGCTGGCCGACGCGCTGCGGCTGCTCGGCGATCTGGCCTTCGACGACGAGGAGTACGGACTCGCCCAGGAGCGCTTCCGCGACCTCATGCGCAAGCGCCCCGACAGCGAGTGGGTCCCCTACGCGAGGTTCCGCTTCGCAATGGCCATCGTGGCCGGCCTGAAGGGCCCCGACTACGACCTCGACCGGATGCAGCACGCGACGCGCGAACTGCGGGCGTTCCTCGACGGCGGGCCCGAGAACCCCGAGTTCGTGCGCACCGCGACCGAGGAGCTGGGCCGTCTGCACGGCTGGCAGGCCGAACGGCATCTGGGCATCGCCGGCTTCTACCACCGGGTCGGCAACGAGTCCGGGCGGCGCTACCACCTTGCGCTCGCCGCCGGGGGAGTCCTCGGCACCACCGCGGCCGGGGCCCGCGCGGCCGCCGAACTCGCGGCCCTCGCAGCGCCGGCACCGCCGCAGGAGACACCGCGATGAAGCGGGCCCCCGTCCTGCTCGCCGCGTGGATCGCCGCGGCCGGCTGCGGCTACTCGTTCGGATCGGGCCTCGACCGGCACGGCGTGCGCACGGTGGCCCTCGCCGTCGTCGGCAACGAGACCTGGTACCAGCGCCTCGAGGTCGAACTCGCGGCCGCGCTCGCGCGCCAGCTGCCGGCATCGACCGACCTCGTGCTGGCCCCGCGCGGCGCGGCCGACGCGACGATCTACGTCGTGCTGACCGAGGCGCGCGAACGCACGCTGGTGCCCGGCAGCCGGCTCGACCCGGTGCGCGAGGGGGCGTTCGAGGCCGCGGCGAGCCTGCGGCTGGTGCGGCGCGACGGGCAGGTGCTGGTCGAGCAGACCCTGCTCGACCGCGCCGAGTTCCGCGACCCGATCGGCGAGGACCTGTCGAGCGCGCGGGCGGAACTGGTGGCCGACCTCGCGCGGAAGATCGCGCTCGCGCTCGGGCCGGGGTTCTGACCCGCTGCGGGCCGCGTCCTGGCTTCCGGCCCCGGCGCGACCTATCCTGGGCCCGTCGTGGCCACTGCCGGCAGCGCCCGGGACGCACCGCCGCGGCCGGCCTACGGCTTCCGTCGGCGGTGCGCCGATGGTGCCCCGGCGAGCGGTGCAACCGCGGGCCCGTGGTCGCGCGAACGAGACACCCGATGACGAGCAAAGAACCGAAGGAACCCGGCGAGGAGCAGGGCCGCGGCAAGAAGCCCCGCGGCATGGGCGGCGTGGTGCTGATCCTGGCCCTGCTGACCGCGCTGTTCCTGGTCGTGTCGAAGTCCGGCGGCGACGGGCAGAGCTCCGTGCATGCGTTCTACAGCCATCTGCTGAACGGCCGGGTCGCGAAGCTGACCCTGTCCGACGGCGTCGCCACGGCCGAGATCGTCGAGGGCGACCCGCCGCGCCGCACGCCGATGGAGGTCGTCGTGCGCGACTTCCTGCGCAACGGCGGCCAGGACGAGATCCACCTCTACAGCACGCTCGCCGCGCAGCGCCTCGCGGAGCGGACCGACGCGACGCGCCGGTTCCTCGAGGACCTCGAAACCGGCCGCGCGCGCGCGCTGCAGGCGTTCCTGGTCGACGAGACCGCGAGCAAGGCGGCGTCCGGACCGCCGCAGGGCGAGCAGGACCCGCGCAGCGAGGGCCTCTACCTGACGGCGCTGCTGCAGACCGACAAGACCGTCAAGTACGTGCGGCTCGACCCGCCGCGCGACCCCGGCGAGCCGACGCTGCTGGCGGTCAGCGGGGCGCTGCGGCAGCAGGGCGTGCCGATCCGCGAGTTCCACCTGTCGCTCGGCACCAACGAGTTCCGCATCGCGGAGCCCAACACGGCCCTGATCATGGTGATCAGCACGGTCGGCCCGTGGCTGTTGATCCTCGGCCTCGTCTGGTTCTTCATCCTGCGGCAGATGCGCGCGCCGGGCGGCACCGGCGGCGTGCTGAGCTTCGGCCGCAGCCGCGCCTCGCTCTACACGAAGGAGAACCGCACCAACGTGACGTTCGACGACGTCGCGGGCATGGAGGAGGCGAAGGCCGAGGTGCGCGAGATCATCGAGTTCCTGAAGAACCCGGCGAAGTTCGCCCGGCTCGGCGGCTCGATCCCGAGGGGCGTGCTGCTGGTCGGCTCCCCGGGCACCGGCAAGACGCTGCTGGCGAAGGCGATCGCCGGCGAGGCCGAGGTGCCGTTCTTCTCGATCTCGGGCTCCGACTTCGTCGAGATGTTCGTCGGCGTCGGCGCGTCGCGGGTCCGCGACCTGTTCAAGCAGGCGCGCGAGGCGAGCCCCTGCATCGTGTTCCTCGACGAGATCGACGCCGTCGGCAGGAAACGCGGCACCGGCATGGGCGGCGGCCACGACGAACGCGAGCAGACGCGGAACGCGATCCTGGTCGAAAA
>VGXW01000266.1 GCA_016873195.1 Planctomycetota bacterium
AAAACGCAAGGTGCCATGGCATCGCCTGGGGCGCCGAGATGCCCAGGGAACGGCGCGCGTCCCTGGAGCATTGGCACGGCGGCGTAACAACAAGGCAGCCAACCGGCGGGGCCGCCACGGGTGGCGGCACGTCCCTTGCTCCGGCCGGCAGGAGACCGACCCATGCTCTGGCGACCCGCTTGCCGCTCCGCCGTCTTCATCGCCTGCGCCGCCGCATCGTGCCTCGCGCAGGCACAGGCGCCCGCGGTGCCCCCCGTCGACCCCTACACGAGCGGTGAACCCGCGGCGATGGCCCGAGTCGGCTACCCGTCGTTCGGGCCGTTCCGGTTCGGTCAGCTGTGCACGAGCGAGGACGTGCAGAAGCTGCTGGCAGACGAACCGCTGCTGTGGCTCGAGACCTCGCACTTCCGCATCGGCAGCGCCCTGCCCGAGCTGGCGTGCGCCAGCGAACGCGACAAGGATCGCCGCGGCCAGCAACGCGAGGAACTGCGCCAACTGGCCGCCCGCCTGCCGACCGTGAAGCCCGACGCCGGCCGGCTCGATCCGTGGCTGCGCCTGCACCTGCTCGGCTCGCGCGCCGAGCAGATCTACGCGGACGTTTCCAGGAACCTCGGCTGCAGCGACGGCGACTTCCCGGCGGCACCCGGCGACGACCCGCGCGACGCCGCGCGCTTTCGCGGCCTCGGCCCGTTCCTCGGCAACCCGCAGAAGTTCACGATCCTGCTGCTGCAGCGCACCGCGAGCCTGCAGCGCTACACCGCGGCCTACCAGGGCTGGGCGACCGGCCGGCCGACCACGCACCACGACCACGCCTTCGGCACCGCGTTCTTCGGCGCGTGCCTCGAGAGCGACGGCGGCCTGCTGCGCGACGACCTCGCGCTGCACACGCACCTCGCCTACCACGTCGCGCACAACCTCTACACGAGCTACCGCGCCTACGGGCACAACCTGCCCGCGTGGCTGGTCACGGGCCTCGCCCACCGGCACGCGCGCGCGGTCAGCACGCGCTACCCGATCTACGACCTGCGGCCGGCCGGCGATCCCGACGGCCAGCTCTACGCCGCCTGGGAAAGGCGCCGCGGCGTGTTGCTGCGCGAGGGCCGCTTCGAACCGCTCGCGACGTTCGTCGCGCGCATGGACGTGAAGTCGTTCACGATGGACGACCACCTGCAGTGCTGGGCCTTCGTCGACTGGCTCATGACCTCGCAGCCGCAGGCGACGATGCGGTTCCTGTCGGCCATGAAGGATCCCTTCCACGGCCGCATGCGCTTCCCGACCGACGAGGAACTGCTGCTGCGGCAGCAACAAGCGATGGCGCGCGCGTTCGGCGCCGACGCGGCCGGCCTCGAGCAGGCCTGGCGGCGCGCGCCGGTGCCCTTCCCGAAGCGCTGACCCGGCCGTCCGCTACTGATGTCTTGGATGGTGCAGGGGTGGCTCGCCCAGGGAGCCGGCAGGGTCTCGCGGCCGTACACCACGCAAGACATCAGTCGGGCACCGGGCTCCAGGCCGCCAGGCTGCCGATAGGATGCCCGGTCCACCCATGCGTCCAGCCCTGCTGCTCGCCCTGTCCCTGTCCTGCCCGGCCGTCGCCCAGCACACCGGTCCGGTCGGTCCGCCGGCGCCCGCCCCGCCGACCGTGCCGCCGCTCAGGGTCCCCGAGGACCCGACCCGCTACGCCGCCGCGGCCACCGCGTGGTTCCCCGCGCTCGAGACGACCATCGAGGCCACGCCCACGGACAAGGAGGTCAAGGGCGTCTTCCCGTGGCGCAACCCACGCGGCAAGCCGCTCGCGTGGATGGGGATCGTCGGCAACTGCAGCTGTTCGATGGCGGTGTTCCTGGTCGGCGACCGGCGATACGAACTGCGCAGCAAGGGCAGGCAGCTCGTGCAGGTCACCGGCGCGTCGCCCGAGCAGGTGACGGTCGTCGAGACGATCCCGATCGGCGCCGGCGAGAGCGGCCAGGTGGAACTCGCCGTCGACGTGCAGGGCGCCAAGGCCGGCAAGCTCGTGAGCCTCGACCTGCACACGACCGACCCCGAGGTGCCGGTGCTGCGGCTGCAGGTGCGCGTCAACGTGCCCCAGCTGGTCACGGTGACGCCCAACGACGTGCAGCTCGGCGTCGTCGCGACCGGCGAGGGCCGCGAGTTCTCGGCCACCGTCACCTCGGCGCGGCCGGACTTCGTGATCCGCGGCCACGGCGCGCTGCCCAAGGGCGTCGAGCTGGCCTGGGAACGCAGCGAGAGGGACGGCAAGCCCTGCTGGGTCGTGAAGGGCACGTTCCGTCCGACCGACGTCGGCGAGACGCACCCCGTGGTCGATCTGCAGACCAACCTGCCCGAGGTGCCGGCCTTCCACCTGCGTCTGCACGCCTCGGTGCGGGCGCCGGTCGAGGTGAAGCCGACGCTGCTCGCGATCGGCCGCGTGCCGCGCGGCAAGCCGGCACTGGCCAAGGTGACGTTCACCGCCAACGACGGCCGCCCGCTGACGGCGGTGGCTTTGCGCGTCGAGAACACGAACGTGGACGCGAAGTTCTTCACGCTGCGTTCGAACCGCGACGGCGCCAACCTCGTCGTCGAGTTCGAGATCGGCGCCGGCGCGCCCCCGGGACTGTTCCGCGGCGACCTCGTCGTCGAGCTCGACCACCCGGGCATGCCGCAGCGGCGGATCCTCTTCAACGGTTTCGTGCGGTAGCGGCGGGCGGCACCTCGCTCCGCGCGGCCCCCCCGGAGTCCCGCCTTGACCCCGCGAGAACGTCGAGAAGCTGCCACCGCCCTGATGGACCGTTTCGCGGCCCGCACGGGGCTCACCCAGCCGGCCGCAGCGCCGCGGCGCTACCTGTGGACCGATGCCTACGCGGTCTGCAACTTCCTCGAGCTCGCGCAGCTCCACGGCGACGAGCGCCACCTGCGCCTCGCCCGCTGCCTCGTCGAGCAGGTACACGAGACCCTCGGCCGGCATCGGCCAGGCGGCACTCGCGCCGGCTGGATCAGCGGACTCGCCGAGGCGGACGGCAAGCTGCATCCGACGATCGGCGGACTGCGCATCGGCAAGCCGCTGCCCGAGCGGCGCGCCGGCGAGCGCTTCGACGAACACGCCGAGTGGGACCGCGACGGCCAGTACTTCCACTACCTGACGCGCTGGATGCACGCGCTGGCCCTGCTGGCGCGGGCGACCGGGGACGCGCGCGGCCTGCAGTGGGCCGTGGAACTGGCCCTGACGGCCCGGCAGCGCTTCGCCTTCGAGCGTGCCGGCCGGCGGTTCCTGCACTGGAAGATGAGCGTCGACCTGACCCGTTCCCTCTCGCCCTCGGTCGGTCAGCACGACGCGATCGACGGCCTCGTCGCGCTGCTGGAACTGCGCGCAAGGGCGCAGGCGCTGCCCGGTGCGACCTTCCTGCCGGTACTCGACGAGGCGATCGCGGACCTGCGGTCCATCTGGGGCGAAGCAGACTGCGCCACCGAGGACGCGCTCGGCATCGGCGGCCTGCTCGCCGGGGCCGCCGTGCTCGCGCGCCTGCTCCGCCAGGGCCACGCCGCCGAGGGCCACCTGCTGGTCGCCCTGCTGCGGGGTGCAGCCGACGGTCTCCGTGCCAGCGGCATGGAGCGGACGCTCACCCTGCCCGCGTCGCGTCGCCTGGCCTTCCGGGAGCTGGGCCTCGCGATCGGCCTGCAGGCAGTGCCGGGGCTCCAGGCCCTCGGGGTGCCGGAGCCGTCGCCGCGCAGTGGTGCGGCCGAGGTGGGGCCGCTGCTGCAGTCGCTGGCCGCCCACCGAGGTCTCGAGGACCGGATCGTCGACTTCTGGCTCGATCCGACCAACCAGGCCGCGGCGACGTGGCGGGACCACCTCGACATCGACGAGGTCATGCTCGCGTCCGCCCTGCTGCCCGAAGGCGTGCTGGCGACTGCGCTTGCCGGGAACTGATGTCTTGGATGGTGCACGGCGATCCGGAGCCCACCCTGCCCCTGTCTCGCCGGGGACCCGGGCCCGGCCACGGCGCTGGCGAGGCCATCACCATCGAAGACATCAGTTCCCCGAGAAGTTCCGCAGCCGGGTGTAACCGGATCGACCTCCGCGCACACAGAGCGGCAGACCGATACCGATCCTGAAGCGTTCCTCGACCTCGTGGGCGGCGAGCTCCGCGTGCGCGGCTGGCCCCCCGCCATGCCGCCGCCGTTCGGGCTCACCGCGCGCGGCGGCGAATTGCGCGGGCAGCCGCGCCTGCGGGCAGCCGTGCGGGCGGGCTTCGCGCAGGCCGGCGTGCCGTTCCTCGACGCGCTCGCCCAGCCGCCGTTGCCGGCCGCGCCAGCCGCGCCGCTGCTGCGCACCGAGGCCTCGCTGCTCGCGAACTGGCGCCTGTCCGGCCACCGCGGCATCGCCGCGGGCTTCCCGGACGAGAGCCGCGCGCACCTCGCCGCCGGCGCGATCGCCGAACGGGCGCAGCAGGCCCTGGTGATCGTGCCCGACAGCGCCGCCGCGCACCGCTGGCGGCGCGACCTGCACGGTGCCGGCCATGGCGAGCACGCGAGGGTCGAGACCGTGGCCGACGCGGCACAGCGCATGCCGGCCCTCGCGCGGCGGCACGACCTGCTGGTCGTCGACTGCCCCGAGCTGATGCCGGGCTCGCCTCTCGCCGCCGTGCTCGACGGCAGCCCGGCGTGCGCCCGCCTCGGCTGCGTCGGCCGGCCGGATGCCCGCGGCCTGCTGCGCTGGGCCCCCGGCCTCGGCCCGCTGCTCGGCGCGCTCGACGCCGGCGCGCCGCCGCGCACGCTCGAACTGCGCGTGCCGCTGCCGCACCGGATCGCCGAGGCGCACGCCGCGGCGTGGCACACGTTCCTCGCCGCCTTCGACCGCTTCGCCGCGCTGCAGCCGGGTGCCGGTTTCGGCACCTTCGTGCAGCAGGCGCGCGACGACGAGGCGCAGCGGCCGGCCCTGCTCGCCTGGCACGAGGCGCTGCACCTCGCCGCGTGGCATCAGCACAAGGCGACGCTGGTCGCCGACCTGCTGGAGCGGCACCGCGGCGAACGCGTGCTCGTGTTCACGCCCGACCGCGCGTCGGCCTACGAACTCGCGCGCACGCAGCTGATCGCGCCGCTGACGGCCGAACTGCCGCGCGCCGAACGAGGCACGTTGCTCGACGCCTTCGTCACCGGCGAGCTGCGCGTCCTCGCGGGGCCGCGCCTGCTCGACCTCGGCGTGCCCGAGGGGCTCGCCGACGCCGGCATCCTGGTCGGCGGCGGCTACGGCCGCGACCAGCGCGCCGCGCGCTGCCGGCGCGTGTCGCCCGCGGGAATCGTCTACGAACTCGTCTCGCACGACACCGTGGAGGTCGGACGTGCCCATCGTTGGCGTGGCAGCGCTGCCGACGCGGTGCTTGTCGTTCACTGCGGCGGACGGTGAGCTCGTGCCGGCCTGGCTGTCGGACCGCGACCGGCCGTGGCTGCGCGATCTGCTGGCCGAGGCGGCCGCCGCCGCGGGCCGGCCCGTAGCCGCACTCGCCGCGCGCTGGCGGCGCAGCGAGCCGGACCCGCGCGCGGGGCCCCGCATGGTGATCGCGCAGCACGTGCTGCTGGGCCTGCTGCGCTCGGCCCGGCCGAGCCGCGGCCCGCGCGCGCTGCGGCGCACCCTGTTCCATCTCGCCGCGCAGGGGCTGCCGCGCGAACGGGCGATCGCGGCGGCGGCGCAGGTGCACGGCCTCCGGCCGGACGATCTGCTCGCGCAGCTGTTCGCCGACCTGCCGGGAGAACGGCGCGTGCACTGGCCTGCGGCCGGTATCGACCCTTCCTACGTGATGCTGGCGGGCAACCGGGCGCTCGCGCAGGGCCTGCTGCGGCAAGCCAGTGCGGCGACGCTGCGCCTGCGGGGGGCGGCGCGCGCGGTGCTGCGCACGGCCTGGCTGCACGGCAACGGCCTCGCGGTGGTGCGCGTCACCGCCGACGCTGCCGAGTTGCAGTGGCGTCCGCACGGGCCGCCGGGCCGCCGGGCGCTCGGTGCGATCGTGCCGCTGCTGCCGTGGGCGCGGCGCTACGAACTGCGCGCGCAGTGCCGAGTACGGCACGAAGCGGGCACGCTGGTGCTCGCGACGGGCGACCCGCTGCTGCCGGGGCCCGAGCCGCGCCTGCACGACAGCGCGCTGGAACGCGACTTCGCGCGCGACTTCGCGGCGGCGGCGCCGGAGTGGGATCTGCTGCGCGAACCCGTGCCCGTGCCGCTCGCGCACGGGCTCGCCTTTCCCGACTTCGAGCTGCGGCATCGGCCGAGCGGAACGCGCTGGTTGCTCGAGATCGCCGGCCTGCGCGACCGCGGTGCGCTGCCGCAGAAGCTCGCGCTGCTGGAGCACCTGCGCTGCCTCTTGTGCCTGCCCGAACCGGCCGTGCCGCCGGAGCTGCGCGGTCACCGGCGGGTGGTACCGTTCCGGCGGCGGGTCGATCCGGTGGCCGTGCTCGAGGCGGCGCGGCAGGAGCCGGCAGGGACCGATACCGCGTCCACGACGAACTGGTGACGCCGGGCGCCTTGCCAGCCCGCGCGCGGGCTGCTTGGCTGCTGGCAACCACCACACCAGGATCGTCCATGCACACCCACTCGTGTCTGTTCGCCGTGGCCCTGCTCGCCAGCACTTCCCTTCCCGCCCAGGACCTCATCGGCGTCGGCTGGTCCGGCCAAACCGTGCTCGTCGATTCGCTGACCGCCGCGGTGACGTCGCTCGGCACCGGCATGACCGGCCAGAACGCGCTCGGGCGCACCGGCAACGGCACCTACTGGTGCACGACGCGCACCACGGCGACGCCCTACGTCTACGGCTTCACGGTGATCGACCCGCAGACGGGCGCGGCGACGCTGGTCCATCCCAACGGCACCGACCTGCGCGGGCTCAGCGACGACGGCGCAGGCAACCTGTTCGCG
>VGXW01000267.1 GCA_016873195.1 Planctomycetota bacterium
TTTTGCGTTCAGGTCCGCCGGCAGCATGCTCGCTGCCAGGCCATTCGGCCCTTGCAGTGCGTTCGCCGAGCGGAACTCGGGCGGCAGTGCTTCCCAGAGTTTGGCGAGTTCGCCGTCGAGCCCGAGATGGGCGCATGCGCGGGCCAGGAACAGGCCCGTTGTCTCCGGCGACAGGGGCGTCCGGGGACTGCGGTGGAAGTACTCGAACCGGTCCTCCCAGCCGAATCGCGATCGGGCGATCCAGTCGTGCACGAAAGCACGGAAGTCCACCGGCGCAAAGCTGGTGCTCCGCTGCCGCGGCGCAGATGGCCTCGTGGTGGCGAATCGCAGCCGGTTGCCGTTCACCATCTGCACCACGAACCCGCGAGCAGTCGCTTCGAGCAGGAAGCCGTAGCCGCTGTCGTAGGGGGTCGGGGGCCACCCGGACTCTGGTCTGCCTTCGGGCAACACCTTCACGAACGGCCGCTCCGAGTTGTCGCGGGCGTCGAAACCGTCGAGCAAGGCGAAGACCGCGGCCTGCTCCGGCTCGATGGCCTTCGGGTACCTGCCTTGGCAGATCGTCGATGCAGACAGCGTCGTCACAGCGCCGAGCAGCGCGAGTGCAAGCCGCATCATGGTCCACATCGTAGTCCGGAAGAGTGGAAGCGTCCCTCCAGCACGCCCTCGTTCTCCGCCGCGGCTCGCGAACCCGCTGCCGCGGTCCAGTCGGGTCGAGTGCGACCGCCGCGCTGCAGCGCGAGGACCTCGGGCCGCCCTCGCCTGTTCCGGCAGCCGCAGCCGCTCTTTGGCCCAGCCCGGACGCACGAGGCGTCGACCGCTTCTCGGTCGGCGAGTCTCAGCGGCGCGCGAGCGCGGCCTGCACCGCGTCGGCCTGCGCGACAGCTCCGAGCGCGCGCAGTTCGCGCTCGAGTTGCGGCAGGAACGCCGCGGGCACGAGCCCGGCCTTGGTGAGGCCGGTGGTCGCGCGCGGCACGACCTCGGCCGGCGGCATGCGCTGCAGCAGGCCCGCGAGCGACCTGGCGACCGCCGTGCGCGCCTGCTCGAGGTTCGGCTGGGTCTTCACCAGCACGAGCGCGTTGCCCGACGCCTGGTCGAAGCGGCCGAGCGCCAGCAGCGCGTCGACCGCGGCGAGCCGCGTCTCGACGGCTTCTGGGCGGCGCTTGAGCACCCAGTCGGCGTGCACCAGGCACTCTTCGCATTGGCGCAGGTCGCGCAGCACCGAGGCGAGCGTGGCGTGGCCATCGTAGAAGTCGGGATCGAGCTCGACTGCCTCCTGCAGCAGCGGCACTGCCAGTTCGGGGTGGCCCAGCTCGCGGTGCAGCGCGGCGAGGTTGTGGCGCGTCGCGGCGGAGTTCGGCTTCAGCTCGAGCGCGGTCTCGTAGAGGTTCTGCGCCGTTTCGTAGTCCTTGGCGCGGTGCGCGAGGATGCCGAGGTTGGCGATCGACTCGTGGCTGCCGGGGTCGTGGCGCAGCGCGCGTTCGCAGTAGTCCCTGGCCGTGACGAGGTCGCCGCGCTCGATCGCGAGGCCGCCGAGGTTGGCGAGCGCCAACGCCGAATCGGGATTGGTGCGCAGCGTCGCGTGCCACAGCGTCTGCTCGTCGCGGTAGTCGCCGCATTGGCGCAGCGACAGCAGCGCGAGCGCCAGGGTGGCCGCGGCGGCGACGGCGGGGCCGGCCCTGCCGGGCAGGAAACGCCGCGCGGCCAGCGTGGCGAGGGCGCCGAGGCCGGCGAGCATCGGCAGGCTGGCGTGGTACTGGAAGTGGTCGGCGACGAACGAGTAGCGGAACGGGAAGACGTCGAGGAAGCCGAGCACGGGCACCAGCGTGCCGCCGAACAGCAGCAGCACGGCGGCGGGGCCGCGGCCGAACCGGCGCTGCAGCGCGAGCGCGGCGATGGGTGCCGCGAGCGTGGCGGCGACGAACGCCCATTGCGCGGCGCCACCTGGGTCGAGCTGCCAGCGCGGGTAGTTGAAGCACAGGGGCCAGGGCCACAGCAGCGAGGCGAGGTAGAACCACGGCGCGCGCCCGGCAATGAGCATCCGTTCCGGTGCGGATAGCTGCAGGGCGGCGGCGGCGCCGACGTAGTGGGCCTCGAGGTGCGCGGTGAACCAGCCGAGCAGGGCACCGACGGCGAGCCAGGGCAGCGCGGCGAGCCATTCGCGCTTGCCGATGCGGCCGTGCCGCCACCAGTGCACGACGAGCAGCGCGGCGGGGAGCACGGCGGTGACGGTCTTGGCGAACAGGGCCAGCAGGAACGCGGCGCTGGCGAGCCACCAGGTGCGGCGGCGGCCATTGTCCTGCCAGGACAACCAGCCGTGCGCGGCGAGCAGCGCGCACAGGAGCGACAGCACGTTCTTGCGTTCGGTGACCCACGCGACGGATTCGACGTGCACGGGGTGCACGGCGAACAACAGCGCGCCGAACAGGGCGCCGGGGACGTGCAGGCGCACGAACAGGCGCCACGCGGCGATCGTGGCGAGCGCGTGCAGCAGCACGTTCACAAGGTGGTAGCTGAGGGGCGACGGGCCCCACAGGCGGTACTCGAGCCAGAACGTACTGTGGACGAGGGGGTAGTACTGCGGCAGCGAGGTCGGCTCGAACCAGATGCGGAAGATGCCGCCGGCGGTGCGCAGCACGGGGTTCTGGGTGACGTAGTCGTCGTCGTCCCAGACGAAGCCGTTGCCGAGCGAGGCGCCGTGCGCGAGCAGCGCAGCGGCGAGCAGCAGCAGGACGGCGAGCAGGACGCGGTGGCGCACGGGCGGGATGGTAGCGGACCCGATATACCGTCTCACCCCCGCAGACCGCCCTGCCGCCACCGGTCCGCGAGCGACCAGATCGGCTCGCACAGCAGCTCCACGACCCCGACCGCACCCAACCTCCCCTCGTCGAACGCCGGCTCCGTCTCCGTCACCGCGTCGACCAGCGCCGCATACCGGTTCCGGTAGCTGCCGAGCACCGCGCGCAGCGTGCCCACCGGCAACCGCTCGCAAAAGCGCACGTGCAGCAGCGTGAGGCCGGCCGCGCGGTTCTGCTCGACCTCCGGCACCAGGATCACCGTGCGCCCGTCGCTGCGGCCCTTCGCCACCAGGCACTGCTTCTCCATCGCCACCAGGTGCTTCGTGCCCTTCAGCACCGGATTCTGCGCCGTGCGCGAACGCAGCGTCGTCGCGCTGCCGCGCTGGTCGACCACGTGGATGCTCGCCGTGCCGGCTTCGAGGTCGCCGTCGATGCGGTAGCGCGTGCTGCCGAGCACCTCGGCCACCGCCGGGTCCCCGCCCGCGAGCGTGCGCAGGTCGCGGTAGCCGAAGCGGTCGCGGCCGCCGCCGGCCGCCAGCAGCCCGCGCACCAGCGGCACCAGCAAGAGCGCCTCGTCGCTGCGCGAGATGCCGACCGTCACCGTCTTCGCCTGGTGTTTGATCGCGTCGACCGGGCGCGTGAGCTGGTCGATCGCGGCCGTCAGTTCCTCCGCCAGCGTGTCGACGACCACGCCGGGCGCGCCGGGTTCGCCGAATTCGAGGCCGAACGCGTCGAGCGGCAGCAGGCCCAGCGCGTAGTTGCACAGCGACGTCAGCCGCGCCGCCGTGCGCGCCTCCAGCGTGCCGTCGTAGCGGCCGAGCAGCAGTTCCTTGCGGAACTCCGCCCAGGGCGTCTGCAGCAGCGGCCGCAGCAGCAGGAACACGTCCTTGCCCGCCGTGCCCGCGGCGAACGCGTTCTCGATCGCGCCGCGCATGCGCCGCAGCGGCAGCGCCAGCTCGTCGATCGCCAGCGCCGCGCGGTAGCCGAACAGGTGGCCCGCCATCGTCGACAGCACGTAGGCCAGGGCCGGGTGCACCGGCGGCACCACGATCGTCGCCGCCGCGGCGGCGAAGCGGGATTCGCCGGCCGTCGCCACCACGATCGGGCAGGCCTTGTGCGCCTTGTAGATCGCCACTTCCTTCGCCACGTCGTCGGCCGTGGAGCCCGTGAGCCCCGCGGCGCAGACCAGGATCAGCGGCTCCGACGACAGGTCGATGTGCTTCTTGTCCTCGGTCGCGTCGCAGGCGATCGACTTGTAGCAGAGCTCGCTGAGTTTGATGCGCACCTCGGCCGCGGCGACGCGGTTCCTGCCGTTGCCGACCAGCGCCCACGAACGGCGCTGCGGGGCGAGGCGCCGCGCGATCGCGGCGATCGCCTCGTCCTGGGCCAGCACCTGCCGCATCGCGGCCGGCAGGTCGAGCAGGGCGGTCAGCAGTTCGTGCTCGGCGGCGTCGTCGGCGCAGCCCGCCGCACGCGCGAGGGCCAGCGCCAGCAGCTGGCCGGCCGCGCACTGCGCGTAGAAGGCCTTGGTGCTGGCGACGCTCATCTCGACGTCGCGGCCGTCGCTGGTGAACAGCACGCCGTCGGCCTTGTCGCAGAGGTCGCTGCCCCGGCGGTTCACGATCGCGAGCACCGTCGTGCCGCGCTGGCGCGCGAGGTCGACCGTGCGGTTCGTGTCGGTCGTCGTGCCCGACTGCGAGATCGCGACCACCAAGGTGTCGCGCATGTCGTCGCCGAGGCCGAAACCCGACAGCTCGGTCGCCGGCAGCGCCTGCACGGCGATGCCCGCCGGCTGCAGCGCGTCGGCGATCGCCGCGGCGACCGCCTGGCCGGCGACGGCGGCGGTGCCCTGGCCGATCACGAGAACGCGGCGGAACGCGCGCTGCCGCAGCGCCGCAACCGTGGCCGGTGGCAGCGAGGCTGGCGGCAGCGCCACGCGCAGGGCCGCGCCGTGGCGCACGATGCGCCCGCGCAGCGTCTTCTGCAGCGAGGCCGGCGCCTCGCCGATCTCCTTCTGCAGGAAGTGCCGGAACTCGCCGCGGTCGATGTCGCGCGTGGTGACGGCGGCCGCCGCCAGGTGCTGCTCGGCCACCGGCAGCACCGTGCCGTCGTAGGCGGCTCGCGCGATGCCCGCGAACTCGCCGGCGCCGGCGCGGTCGAGCACCACGACCTGCCCGCGCGACGCGGCGGGGTTCTGCAGATTGCCCGGCGTCTCGCCGTCGAGGCGCAGGTAGCGGCGGCACTCCTCGATCACGCCGTAGGGTTCGCTGGCGACCACGAAGGTGTCGGGCGCGAGGCCGACGTAGAGCGCCTGGCCCGAGCCGCGCAGTGCGAGCAGGAGCCGGTGCGGCTCCTGCGCCGTCGCGGCGGCGACCGCCACCGAACCCTCGAAGGAGGCCACCGTGGCGCGGAACGCCTCGGCGAGCGGCCGGCCCGCGGCGAGCTGCCGCGACACCAGTGCCGGGATCACCTTCGCGTCGGTCGTGATCGGCTCGTGGATCGCGAGCCCGTGCGCCGCGATCAGCTCGTGGTGGTTGTCGACGTCGCCGTTGAGCACGCCGATCACGTACGGGCCGCCGGCCCCCGCGCGCTCCTCGTGGTTCAGCGGGTGTGCGTTGGGCTCGCTGATGATGCCGACGCTGGCCCAGCGCGTGTGCCCGAGCACGAGCGCCTCGGCGCTCGGGCAGCGCAGCGCGTGCTGCAGCAGGGGGTCCTGCCGGATGCCGTCGCGCAGCGCGCGCACGTTGTCGCCGAGTTCGCCGATCTCGGCCGCGTGTTTGTAGACGAAGTTCAGGCAGCCGCCGGCGAGGCGCACCGAACGGTCCTGGAACAGCGGATCGCCCGTACGGCCGTCGAGCAGCCGGGGCAGCGCCGGATCGTCGAGCGGCACGCCGGCGACCAGCACCGACAGGCCTGCCGAGTCGCGCCCGCGCACCTCGAGGCGGTCGAGCGCCGAGAGCGCCGTCTGCAGCGCCGAGAACGCCGCCGCGGCCGCGAGGTGCGGCACCTCGCCGTTCGCGAGTTCGCGCACGGCCTCGGCGTGGCCGAGGCGGTCGCGCAGCACGGCCCAGAGGCCGTCCTTCAGCGACACGAGCGCCGCGTTGCGCTGTTCGACCGCCGGGTCCGGCCCCGCCGCGACCGCGCTCGCGTCCAGCGACCGCTCGAATCCGGCGACCTCGTCCTGCAGCGCCTGCAGGCGTTGCCGCAGCGCCGCGGCGAGCCCGCGCTCGACCGACAGCGTCCACAGGCCCGGAACACCGCGCAGCTGGTCGTCGAGCCCGTGCAGCGCCGCGGCGGCGGCCCCGAGCGCTGGCACGTCGCGCGGCCCGGCGAGGGCCCGCTCGGCCGCCGCCAGCGCGGCGAGCAGCGAAGCGGCGGGCGGCGGCGCCGTCCGATTCGGGCGGCGCAGCACGGCGATGATGCCACACATCGGGGGGAGGTCTCCTGGTCAGCGGGGGCCGAACTGCTCGACCGCGGCGCGCAGGGCACCGGCGGCATCGGGTTGATCGGCATCCTGCAGGGCCTTGGCCAAGTCCGACAGCCACTTCGTCCCCGCCGGCGGCAGCGAGCCCGGCGCCACCCGCGCGTGCAGCTCGGGCGGGGCCCAGCGCAGGCGCAGGCTGTCGCAGACCACGGTGCCGAGGTTCGCCGGCAGCTCCAGCGCCGCGCGGTCCCGCGACAGGCCCTCCCAGACCGGCCCCGGCAGGCGCACGGTCCGCGCGCCGTCGCCGCCCAGCCGCAGTTCGCCGCCGGCCGTCCAGGTCACGAACAGGTCGCCGTTGCGGCACGACAGCACCTCGATGCCGCCCGCCGGGGCCGCGCCGCGATCCGCGGTGGGCTCGGGCAGCCGCAGTTCCTGGCCGCTCTTCGTGCGCGCCGCGGCCAGCAGCGCCTCGATGCCCAGCCGGCGCTCGGCGAAGGTCTCTCCGGCCGGCATCGACAACTCGCTGCCGAGCCAGGCCCTCAGCGCCAGGGATCCGTCGCGCGCCGTGCGCTGGCCCCACGGGTCGCCGAGGAACGTGCGGTCGTCGGCGAACGCGTCGAACAGCGGCTGCAGCGGCGGCAGCTGGCCCGACTGCAGCAGCAGCGCCGCGAGCTTGCGCA
>VGXW01000268.1 GCA_016873195.1 Planctomycetota bacterium
GGGGGTGTGCGCCGGGTCGGCCAGCGCGGCCCCGTCGACGTCGACCGCGCGCGCGTGTGCGCCCGGGAACTCGCGCGGCACGACGCGCAGGAAGCCGACGACGACGCCCTGCTCGGGCCGTGCCATCGCCTCGCTGCCGGCGCGGCAGCCGCCCGAGGTCAGGCCGAGGCAACGCACAGCACCGTCGCCGCTGCGGCCGAGCGCCTGCCACGCGGCGAGCAGCGCCTGCGCGAGCGAAGTGCCCGTGCCGCCGTGCAGCGGCAGCAGGAACAGCAGGCGCTGCACGGCCCCGTGCGCCGCCGCGACCTCGCCGAGCGCCCGCTCGAGGGCCCGCGCGTCGCGCAGCGGCAGCGTCCACCGGTCGCCCGCCCGCGCCGTCGCTTCGCCGTCGGCGAACACGGCCGTGCGCCCGCCGTCCGCCGCCACCTGCCGCGCGAGTTCGTCGGCCAGCGGCCCGTGCCCGATGCAGAGCCACCGCGCGCCCGCCACCGCCGCCGCTCCGGGCAGGTCCTGCGCGCGGAACGTCGTGCGCCGGAGCCAGTCCGACTCCGGCAGCCGCGTCGGCGCGACCGGTTCGTCGTCGGGGCGCAGCACCCCCTCCTGGCCCAGCAACACGCCGGGCTCGATCCAGTGGCGCTGCCGCTGGAACGCGTAGGTCGGCAGCGGCACGGCCCGCCGCGCCACGCCGCCGTGGAAGGCCTTCCAGTCGACCTCGGCGCCGAGTTGCCACAGCCTGCCGAGCGCCTCGACCGCGGCCGCGTCGGCGGCGCGTTCCTCCTTGGCGTGCGGCAGCGCGGTGAGGCACGGGCTCTTCGCCGCCTTCTGGTGCAGGCGCACCAGCGAGGTCAGCGCCTTGCCGGGCCCGACCTCGACGAACACGCGGTCGCCGCCCGCGAGCAGCGTCGCGACGCCGTCCTGGAAGCGCACCGTCGACCGCAGGTGCTCGACCCAGTAGTCCGGGTCGGCGGCGCGCTGCGGGTCGATCCAGTCGCCCGTCACGTTGGACACCCAGGGCTGTCTCGCCGGCTGCAGCCGCAGCGCGCGCAGGCCGGTGCGGAACCGGTCGAGGATCGGGTCGAGCAGGTGGCTGTGCGCGGCGACGCCGATGCGCAGCCGCTGCACGTCGAGCCCCCGCGCGCGCAAGGCGGCTTCGACGCGGTCGATCGCCGCCACGGTGCCGGCGACGGCGCACAGCTGCGGCGCGTTGGCCGCGGCCAGCGACAGCTCGCCGTCGCCGAGCGCCAGCACCTGCTCGGCCGTCATCGGCACGGTCAGCATCGCGCCCTCCTGCACCTGCTCGAACAGGCTGCCGCGCAGTTGCACGACCTGCAGCCCCTGTTCGACGGTGAAGGTCCCGCCGAGGCACGCGGCCACGTACTCGCCCATGCTGTGGCCCAGCATCGCGCCGGCCACGATGCCGAACGACTGCAGCGTGCGCGCGAGCGCGTACTCGACCAGGAACAGCGCCGGCAGCGCCAGCGACGCGGGTTCGAGCACGGCGCCGTGCCCGGCGCCCGCGAGTTCGCCGAACAGCAGCTTCTTGACCGCCTCGGCCACCGGACCCGACATCGCGCGCAGGCAGCTGTCGGCCGCGGCGCGGAACGCCGGCTCGTGCTCGTAGAGCCCGCGCGCCATGCCCGGGTACTGCGCGCCGCCGCCCGGGAACAGGAACACGACCGACGGGGCGCGTTCGCCGGCCTTGCGCAGCTGTGCCGGCCACTCGGGTGCACCGAGCGCGTCCGCGAGTCCCGCGGCCGTGCCGGCGACCGCGAAGCCGCGGTGCGCGAAGGCCGCGCGCCCCCACTGCAGCGTCCACATCGCGTCGGCGAGGCCGCCGCCGGCGAGCTGCGCGCCGGGTTCGCGCAGGTGCGCCGCGAGTTGCTGCGCGTTGGCGGCCGCGGCGGCCTCGCTGCGCCCGCTGACGGGCAGCAGGTGGCAACGCCGCGGGTAGGCGACCGCGGGCGGCGCGGGCTGCTGCACCGCTTCCTTCAGGATCACGTGCGAGTTCGTGCCGCCGACGCCGAGCGAGCTGCAGCCGGCGATCCGCTCGGTCCCCGCGGGCCGCGGCCACGGCGTGCGCTCCGCGACCACGCGGAACGGGCTCCGCGCGAAGTCGATCAGCGGGTTCGGCGCCGCGAAGTGCAGGCTCGCCGGCAGCACGCCGTGCTGCATCGCGAGCACGACCTTGAGCAGGCCCGCCACGCCCGCGGCGGTGTCGAGGTGGCCGATGTTGGTCTTGACCGACCCGATGCCGCAGAAACCCGTCCTCTGCGTCGAGGCGCGGAACGCCTGCGTCAGCGCCTCGATCTCGATCGGGTCGCCGACCGCCGTGCCGGTGCCGTGCGCCTCCAGGTACTGCACGTGGTCCGCCGTCACGTCGGCGAGCGCCAGCGCCTCGGCGACGCATTCGGCGTAGCCGTCGACGCTCGGCGCGAGGTAGCCGACCTTGCGGCCGCCGTCGTTGTTGATCGCCGAGCCCGCGACGATCGCGTGCACGCGGTCGCCGCCGTCGAGCGCGTCCTGCAGCCGCCGCAGCACGACGATGCCGGCCCCGCTGCCGAAGATCGTGCCCTTGCTGGCCGCGTCGAACGCGCGGCACCTGCCGTCGGGCGACAGGATCTCGCCGTCCTTGTAGAGGTAGCCGCGGTCCTGCGGCACCAGGATCGTGACGCCGCCGGCGAGCGCCAGGTCGCACTCGCCCGCGAGCAGGCTGTGCGCCGCCTGGTGGATCGCCACCAGCGACGTCGAGCACGCGGTCAGCACGTTGACGCTCGGCCCGCGCAGGTCGAACTGGTAGCTGACGCGCGTGGCGAGGAAGTCCTTGTCGTTGCCCGTGTGCCGGATCAGGAACATGCCGATCCGCCGCACGAGGTCCGGATTGGTCAGGATGTTGTGCAGCAGGTAGGTGTCCATGCCGCAGCCGGCGAACACGCCGATGCGGCCCGGGAACCGCTCGGGCACGTGGCCCGCGTGCTCGAACGCCTCCCACGCGCACTCGAGGAACACCCGGTGCTGCGGGTCGAACAACGCCGCGTCGCGCGGCGACAGGCCGAAGAACCCCGCGTCGAACTGGTCGATGCCGTCGAGCAGCATCGCGGCCTTCACGTAGTCGGGGTCCGCGAGCAGCGCCGGCGGCACGCCGGCCGCGCGCAGGTGCTCGTCCGACAGCGGCACGCAGGCGTCCCGCCCCTCGTCGAGCAGCCGCCAGAACTCCTGCAGGTTCTGCGCGCCGGGCAGGCGGCAAGCCATGCCGACGACGGCGATGTCGGTGTCAGCCATGCGTGCGGGGGATGCGGGTGGTCGTCGGGTATCGACCGCGGGCGGGCAGGCTACTCACCGCGGCGGGAGATGGCGATGCCACCGCCGCGTCCGGACCCAGCGCGCCTACTCGAACAGGCGGAACAGATTGAACCCGCCCTGGTTGTTCTCGAAGCAGGTGAAGTCGACCAGGAACGTGGCGACCAGCAGCAGCTTCCGCACCTCGACCGGCACGTGCGGCTCCACCTCGAGCCCGAACACGTCGGCGTCGGTGAACATCTCCTTGAGCAGGCCGCCCCACTTCTTGCGGATCACGCCGGCCGCGGCGCCCTGGAAGCGCAGAGTGAAGGTCCAGATGCGGAACAGCGGGCTCTTCAGCTCCATGACCTCCTGCCCCGCCGCGTTCTCGACCGCGAACACGCGGTGCAGCAACGACCACTTGCGCTGCACGGCGCCGAGCCGCACGTCGCCGTCCCAGACCTCCATGCGGTGGAAGAACCAGCGGAACGGCTTCTCGCCGCGGCCGAGCTTCTGCCCCGCGCGGTCGTAGACGTGGATCGTCGCCTTGCGGCAGCGGCCGAACAGGTTGCGCAGGAACCACTGGCCGACGCCGTGCGCCTCTTCGGCCGCGTAGCCGAGCCGCTCGCCGCGCTCGTCGCGCAGTTCGAAGCGGTTCTTCGACTCGAAGCCGAGCAGGATCTCGCCCCACTCCTTTTTCTGGTGGATCAGCACGCGCTCGCGGCCGCCGACGATGGAGTCCAAAGCCGTCATGGGGCGGAACGGTAGCAGGGCGGGCGCGGTTTCGCCCGCCCGCGGGGCAACTGGCGCGGGCCGCGCGTCCTGCGCGGCGCGTCGATCCCGCGACCGGCTACTGCACCCAGACCGCCGCCATCGGGCTGACCGTCAGCCCGAGGCTGTTGGCCGTCGGATCCAGGCCCGCGGCCTGCACGTAGAACTTCAACCCCTGCAGTCCGGGCGGCAGGTTCAGCACGAAGCTCGCGGAGTTCTGCGTGCCCATCAGGAAGATCGTGCTCTCGGGGTTGATCCGCAGGTAGCAATTGGGTGCGCCGTAGGCGGTCAGGTGCAGGGGCAGCGGGCCCAGCAACGAGGTCTGGTTGCCGAAGCCGAAGGCGTGGATGCACGCGTTCAGCGGCAGGTTGTTGATCTGATGGAGGTAGGGCTGCCCGGACACGGGCGGCAGCACGAGCGTGAAGCTCGGCGCCGGCATCGCGCCGCCGCAGCCGGTCCCGAAGACCTCGAACTGGGCCGCGTGCAGCGACATGTCGTCGTAGTAGACCGCGGTCGCGTTGTTCGCGTAGAGGTCGACCGCCGCGATGTTCATCCAGTTGACGTTCGTGTTGCCGCCGAAGACGCCGCGGCTCCACTGGTATCCGCCGCCGAGGGTCGGGTGGTCGAGCACGAGCGGTTCGTCGAGCAGGACGCCGTCGTAGTAGAACTGGGTCCAGTCCTGGTCGAGGTCGATGAGGACCTTGATCTCGACCCAGGCGTTCGTGACCAGCGGCACGGTGTTGTGACCGATGACACCGCGGCCGAAGTTGCCCTTGACGCCGTTGGCGATGCTGAACTCGACCTGGACGTTCCAGTTGTAGGGCCCCGCCGGGTAGGCGTACTCGCTCAACAGGATGAAGTAGGTCGCGCCCGTCATCGTGGACGGGATGTACTGCCAGGTCCGGTAGACCCACTTGCCGGTCGTGTAGCCGAGGTACTGGTGGACCAGGTCGCTCGGGCCGGCGATGGCGATGGAGTTGCCGGGGCTGCGGGACTGGACGTTCGAGACGAAGGCGCCGGCACCGGGGCCCCACTCCTCCCAGCCGCCCTGGTTGACGACCTGGGAGTTGACGGCGTAGCTGTCGAAGTTCTCCGACCACTGGGCGGTGGCCAGGGACGCGAGCAGCGGGATGCTGGCGATGGCGAGCGGGAGACGAGCCATGAGGTGTTCCTCTCGAGAGAAGGGTCGGTCGCCGCGGCGAGAAGGGAGTTCCTCGGCACTGCGGCCTGACCACGGGGAAAACGGCCCGGCAGGGATTCTGCGTGGGCTCGGTGGATCATACCGGCGCGGGTTGCTGCAGGGTGGTTGGCGAGGCGGCCGCGCGGTGCAGGGCCGTAACAGAATGGCAACAGGCGGGCGGGCCGGCCCGGGGCGGGCTGCCGGGGCACGCGCTCCAGCGCCCGCCGCCGCTGGCCGAAGAGGGTCCACGAGCCCATGCCGTGGCTCGTCCTGTTGGCGCACGTGCGGGCCGCCGCCCGCCGCGCACCGCCTACTCGCTGCACCCCGCGACTTCGGGCACCACCGCGTCCTCGCGCCGCAGTTCCCTCGGCCGGCCCTCGTCGCCGCGGTCCGCGAACACCTCGCCGACGAGCGGCACGAGGTCGCCGGGCCGGCGGATCGCGACCAGCCGGTCGCGCGCAGAGCCCGGTTCGGGGTGCCAGGCCGCGTAGCGGATCACGTGCATGCGCACGTGCGGCAGCGCCTGCCGTTCGCCGCCGTAGTAGGGCACCGCGAGTTCCCAGTGCCGCAGGATCGCCGCGCGCTGCTCGGCGCAGTTCGGCCGCAGCGCCACCTGCCCGGCGAGCAGCGCCGCGACCTGCCCGAACACGAACGGATTGCCGATGCAGCCGCGCGCGACCGTCACGCCGTCGACGCCGGTCTGCCGCAGCATGTCCACCACCGCGAACGCCGAGAACAGGTCGCCGCTGCCGAGCAGCCGGAAGCCACCGACGTGCCGCCGGCAGCGCGCGAGGAAGTCCCACCGGCTCGGGCCGCGGTACTTCTGCACCACCGTGCGCGGGTGCACCGTGGCCGCGGCGACGCCGCGCGCGATCGCGCCCTCCAGGATCGTGAAGAAGCGCGACTCCGCCTCGGCCGAGTCGTCGTAGCCGCGCCGCAGCTTCACGGTCACCGGCACGTCGGCGCCGACGGCCTGCACGACCGCGTCGACCATCGCGAGCGCCGTGCCGGGATCCTGCAGCAGGTAGCCGCCGCGCCGCCGGCCGAGCACCTTGGGCACCGGGCACGCGAAGTTCAGGTCGACGGCGTCGTAGCCGGCGCGCACGAGCTGCCGCGCGGCGTCGCCGAAGCGGTCGGGCGCCGAGCCCATCAGCTGGCCGCCGACCGGATGGTCGGCTTCGGGCACGGCGAGGATCCGGCGCTGCAGCCGGCCCTTCTGCAGCACGTGCTCGTCGAGCACGACCTCGTGCAGCGCGTAGGGCGCGCCGTGCTCGCGCGCGACGAGCCGCATGGCGGCATCGGAGTAGCCGCTCAGCGCCGCCTGCACGGCGGGCAGGCCGATCCGCACCTTGCCGAGCGACAGCGGGGCTGGCTGCATCGGCGCAGCGTGCCGGGCCGCGCGCCCGCGGTAAAGCCGGAGCCCCTTGGGCCGTGCGCCCGGCCCGTGGGAGACTGCGCAGCATGTGCCGCTTCACGCTCTACGTCGGCCCCACCCTCCGGCTCTCGGCGCTGATCGTCGAACCCCGGCACTCGATCATCCAGCAGAGCTTCCGCAGCACCGGCCAGGAGGATCCGCTGAACGGCGACGGCTTCGGCATCGCCTGGTACCCGACCGACCTGTCCACGGAGCCCGCGCTGTTCCGCTCGGTGACGCCGGCGTGGAACAAC